>CANKHJ010000126.1 GCA_947481635.1 Bradyrhizobiaceae bacterium | reverse complement strand
GTGTGACGAAAGGCGGGAAAGGTTCAAGGCGGTCACCTCTCCCCGCTTGCGGGGAGAGGTCGGATCGCGTCAGCGATCCGGGTGAGGGGGGCTATCAGCGGGCAACACTGCTAATGATTCGAAAACCGCCATTGCGAATCTTCGCTGCCTTAGGTTTCCCTTCGCGCTTGGTGAGACTCCCCCTCACCCGGCGCGCTACGCGCACCGACCTCTCCCCGCAAGCGGGGAGAGGTAAGGCGGGGCTACACCCAGCCCTTGAGCTCGCGCAAAGCCGTCTGCCACAGCACGGTCATGCCCGGCTCGCTATCATTCAAGCAGGGGATGACGGTGAAATGCTCGCCGCCGGCCTTCTTGAAGATATGCGCGTTCTCGATCGCGATCTCTTCCAGCGTTTCCAGGCAATCGGCCGAGAAGCCCGGCGTGATCACGGCGATGCTCTTCACGCCGCTCTTGGCCAGCTTCTTGATGGTCTTGTCGGTCGCGGGCTCGAGCCATTTGCCGCGGCCGAAGCGCGACTGGAAGGTCATGATCAGCTTGTCGTCGTCGAGGCCGAGGCGGTTGCGCAGCAGCCGGGTGGTCTCGATGCAATGCTGCTCGTACGGATCGCCCTTGGCGATATATTCGCGCGGCATCC
The DNA here is from genome assembly GCA_947481635.1 of Bradyrhizobiaceae bacterium. Classification (GTDB taxonomy): domain Bacteria; phylum Pseudomonadota; class Alphaproteobacteria; order Rhizobiales; family Xanthobacteraceae; genus CANKHJ01. The sequence continues at coordinate 12,770 of CANKHJ010000126.1, read as the reverse complement.
CGTGGAACGAAGCGACGATCACCTCCGGCGTGACGCCGACCGCGGTCAGGTGCGCCTCGATCGACGACGCCAGCGCCTCGATATAGACGGTGTCGTCGTAATAAGGCGGCAGCACGCGCAACGCCGGCTGCTTGCGCATCTGCATCAATTCGCGGAACGCGACATCGCAGACCGTCGCGGTGGTCGAGGCCGAATATTGCGGATAGAGCGGCATCAGCAGGATGCGCTCGCAGCCGCGCTTGATCAGCGCCTCCATGCGCGCCGGGATCGACGGATTGCCGTAGCGCATCGCCCAGTCGACCACGATGCCATCATCGACGCTGGCAATGGTCGCGCCGAGTTTCTCGGCCTGCGAGCGGGTGATGGTCTTGAGCGGCGACTCGTTGCGCTCCATGTTCCAGATCTTCCGATAAGCGCGCGCCTTGATGCGCGGGCGCAGCGGCAGCACGATCCAGTTGAATACGAATTTCCAGAGCAGCCCGTCATTCTCGATGACGCGGCGGTCGGACAGGAATTCGCGCAGATAGCGCCGCACGGCGGGGGCGTCGGGCGCTTCCGGCGTGCCGAGATTGACCAGCAACACGCCGATACGGCCGGGAGGCAGCGGCGCCTCGGCGACCGTTGGCTCCGGTTCCGGCGCGGACTGCACCGGCGCCGGCTGTGCGGCGAGCGCGGCGCTGGCCGCGATCGCGGGCAACAACTCGGGCATCGGAATGGCGGGCGTCACCGGGGATGCTTCCGCAAACGGCTGCGGTGCCGCTTCGGCAACGGCTTCGTGCACGCTCTCGGTAGCCGGCTCGAAAATGTCCTCGTGTTGTCGCGCGTCGTCGGCCGACAGCGGGTGGAAGGATTCTTGCGCTGCTTCGTGTTCCGGTTCGTGTGTGCTGGCGAGCGCAGGCATCTCGTCGATGATCCGCTCAGGCGCCGCGTGGTCGTCAGTGTCGTGAGTCACCTCCGGCATGACCCGGGTCAGCTGCATCATCGCCTGTTTCAGTTGCGTGAGATCGAGCGGCTCCGGCTTGGCCGGTGCCGGCTCCTCCATGGTGTCGTCGATGGTGAGGTCGAGCACGTGAGCGTCGGAATGATGGACCTCGGCGTGATGCGCATCGGCGGCGACGTCCGCGGTCTCGGCGGTGTGCGCGTCATGATCCGACACCGGCGCGGCCTCGGCGGCCGCTCCGAGTTGCGGCTCGGGGGCCAGCCCATCGGCATTCGCCACGACCAGTTCGTCGTCACCATGCGGCGACTTTTGCAGGGTCAAAGCGGTCGAATCAGCCATGTGCGGTGCTCCTCAACCAGGAAGATAGGCAATCGTGAGGGTTTCTCAAAGGGCGGCCGGTCGCCTCACCTGGGTTGGGCCGGCCAGAAGCCGATGAATTTGCAGGCAAACCGGCCGGCGTTAACGGCTCGTCAACCACGCCGAGTCAGGAATGGGTCTGCCCCTGTCCGGAGAGCCTCGATGGTCTCGCGCGTCCAACGCACCCCGTTTGCCGCCTGGTGGTGGACCGTCGACCGGCTGATGCTGGCCGCGCTGATCGCGCTGATGCTGGCCGGGATCGTGCTTTCGCTCGCCGCCAGTCCGCCGGTGGCGGCCCGGGTCGGGCTCGATCCGTTCTATTTCGTCAACCGCCACGTGATGTACCTGGTGCCGGCGCTGTTCGTGCTGCTCGGCACCTCGCTGCTGTCGCCACGCTATGTGCGGCGTCTCGCGCTGGTGGTGTTCATCGTCAGCATCCTGCTGGTGGTCGCGACCATGTTCTGGGGCGCCGAGGTCAAGGGCGCGCGGCGCTGGATCGTGGTCCTCGGCCTCAACATCCAGCCCTCGGAATTCCTCAAGCCGGCCTTCGTGATCCTGATCGCGTGGCTGTTCGGCGAATCAGCGCGCCGCCTGGAAATGCCGGCCAACACCATGGCGCTCGGCCTGCTGGCGCTGGCGGTGACGCTGCTGGTGCTGCAGCCCGACTTCGGCCAGACCATGCTGATCGTGCTGGTCTGGGGCGCGTTGTTCTTTCTCGCGGGGATGCGGCTGGTCTGGGTGTTCGGGCTGGCCGGCGTCGCGGGCATCGGGCTGCTCGGCGCCTTCTTCACCATTCCGCATGTCGAGCAGCGCATCAAACGCTTCCTCGATCCGGCATCGGGCGACACCTTCCAGGTGCAGACCGCGATGGAGTCCTTCCTCAACGGCGGCTGGCTCGGTCGCGGCCCGGGCGAGGGCACGGTGAAGCGCATCCTGCCCGACAGCCACGCCGATTTCGTGTTCGCCGTCGCCGCCGAGGAATTCGGCGTGGTGCTGTGTCTCGCGTTGCTGGTGCTGTTCGCTTTCATCGTGGTGCGGGCGCTGCTGCATGCTTTCAACGCGAACGACGCCTTCACGCGCTTCGCCGTGTCCGGCCTCGCGATGCTGTTCGGGCTGCAATCGGCCATCAACATGGCGGTGAATCTGCATCTCGTGCCAGCCAAGGGCATGACCTTGCCGTTCATCTCTTATGGCGGCTCCTCGATGATCTCGCTGGCCTATGGCATGGGCATGCTGCTCGCGTTGACGCGCGACCGTCCGCGCGCCGCATTGCTGCCGACCGGCGCGCTTGCGGCCGCGTGATGGCCGAACGCGATCGGCCGCTCGTCCTTCTCGCCGCGGGCGGCACCGGCGGACATCTGTTTCCGGCTGAATCGCTCGCGGTCGCGCTGGCGCGCCGCGGCATCGTCGTCGATCTTGCAACTGATCATCGCGCAACGCGTTACGGCAGTACGTTTCCGGCGCGCGAGACTCACGTGGTGCGCAGCGACACCTTCCGCTCGCGCAATCCGCTGGCGCTGGCGAAAACTGCATCGGTGCTCGGCATCGGATTTGTGAATGCCTGGTGGCTGCTTGGCCGGTTGCGGCCCGCGGCGGTGGTCGGCTTCGGCGGCTATCCGACCTTGCCGCCGCTGATGGCAGCGGCTTTTCGCGGCATTCCCTCCATCATCCACGAACAGAACGCCGTGATGGGCCGCGCCAACCGGCTGCTGGCGCCGCGCGTCACCGCGATCGCGACCAGCTTCGCCGGCGTCGCCCAGGATACGCGCAAGGCGAGCTTCACCGGCAATCCGGTGCGTCCGGCGGTGATCGCGGCCGCGGGCATTCCCTATGATCCGCCGACGGCATCCGGTCCGCTGCGGCTGGTGGTGTTCGGCGGCAGCCAGGGCGCGCGCATCATGGCCGATATCGTGCCGTCCGCGATCGAACGGCTCGACCCGGCATTGCGCGCGCGGCTCTCGATCCTGCAGCAGGCGCGCGACGAGGATTTGTCACGCGTGAAGGACGCCTATGCGCGGCTTGGCGTCAGCGCCGAGGTGGCGCCGTTCTTTGCCGATCTGCCGGCCCGGATCGCGGCCGGCCACCTGGTTGTCTCGCGTTCGGGCGCCTCAACGATCGCGGAACTCGCGGCGATCGGCCGGCCCGCCATTCTTGTGCCGTTGCCGAATGCGCTGGATCAGGATCAGCGCGCCAATGCCGGGGTGCTGGAACAGGCAGGCGGCGCGATCCGCGTCAGCCAGGATGACTTCACGCCGGAGCGGCTGGCGCAGGCCATTGCCGGCTTTGCGGCGGCGCCGGAGCGGTTGACCGCGATGTCGGTGGCTGCCAAATCGGCCGGTGCGATCGACGCCGCGGAGCGGCTTGCCGATCTGGTCGTGAGGGTCGCAGGAGTGAAAGGGACGCCATGAAGCTGCCGCGCAATATCGGGCCGATTCATTTCGTGGGTATCGGCGGCATCGGCATGAGCGGCATCGCCGAGGTGCTCGTGAATCTCGGCTATATCGTGCAGGGCTCGGATGCGTCGGATAGCGCCAACGTCAAGCGGCTGCGCGACAAGGGCATCAAGGTTTTCATCGGTCACGACGCCAAGAATATCGACGGCGCGGATGTGATGGTGGTCTCGTCCGCGATCAAGCGCGACAATCCGGAACTTATCGCCGCGCGTGCGCAACGCCTGCCCGTGGTGCGCCGCGCCGAGATGCTGGCCGAACTGATGCGGCTCAAGAGCTGCGTCGCGATTGCCGGCACCCATGGCAAGACTACCACCACCTCGATGGTCGCCGCTTTGCTCGATGCCGGCGGCTTCGACCCGACCGTGATCAACGGTGGCATCATCAATTCCTACGGCACCAACGCCCGGCTTGGCGCCGGCGACTGGATGGTGGTCGAGGCGGATGAATCCGACGGGACCTTCCTGAAGCTTCCGGCGGATGTTGCGATCGTCACGAATATCGACGCCGAGCATCTCGATCACTTCAAGACCTTCGCCAATGTGCAGGAGGCGTTCCGCGCCTTCATCGAGAATGTGCCGTTCTACGGTTTCGCGGTGATGTGCACCGATCATCCGATCGTGCAGCGCGTGGTCGGCCGCATCGAGGACCGGCGCATCATCACCTATGGCGAGAATCCGCAGGCTGACGTGCGCCTCACTGATCTCGATCATCACGATGGCAAATCGCGCTTCACCGTGGTGTTCCGCAATCGCGACGGCGAAGTCGTGAACGCGATCAAGGATCTGACGCTGCCGATGCCGGGCCGGCACAACGCGCTGAATGCAACCTCGGCCATCGTGGTGGCGCGCGAACTTGGTGTCTCCGACGATCAGATCCGCAAGGCGCTCGGCGCCTTCGGCGGCGTGAAGCGCCGCTTCACCCGCACCGGCGAGTGGAACGGCATCACCGTGATAGACGATTACGGCCATCACCCGGTGGAGATCGCCGCGGTGCTGCGCGCCGCGCGTGAATCGAGCAAGGGCAACATCATCGCCGTGGTGCAGCCGCATCGCTATACCCGCCTGCAGACGCTGTTCGAACCATTCTCGACCTGCTTCAACGACGCCGACACGGTGATCGTCGCCAATGTCTACGCGGCGGGCGAATCCCCGATCGAAGGCGCCGACCGCGATCACCTGGTGCAGGCGCTGCGCGCCCGCGGTCATCGTCAGGTGGTTCCGCTGGATGGCCCGCAGGATCTTGCGGGCATCGTGAAACGCGTCGCGCGTCCCGGCGACATGGTGGTCTGCCTCGGCGCCGGCAACATCACTCAATGGGCCTATGCGCTGCCGGGCGAGCTTGCGGCTCTGGGTCAGGCGGCGTGAGCTTTCCCGACATCGCAAGCGACTTGAAGGCGAAGCTGCCTGAAACACGTGGCCGCTTGATCCCGAACCAGTCACTCGCCGAACTGACCTGGTTCCGTGTCGGTGGTCCTGCCCAGGTTCTGTTCACACCCGAGGATGAAGCCGACCTCGCATATTTCCGCGCCAATCTCCCCAACGATATCCCACTCACCGTCGTCGGTCTTGGCTCGAACCTGATCGTGCGCGATGGCGGCGTGCCGGGTGTGGTGATCCGGCTTGGCCGCGGCTTCAATGAGATCAAGGTGGAAGAGGGGCAGCGCATCCGCGCCGGCACCGCGGTGCCGGATGTGAAGGTCGCGCGCGCGGCGCAGGAGGCGAGCATCGCGGGTCTTGCGTTCCTGCGCGGCATTCCCGGTGGCATCGGCGGCGCGCTACGCATGAATGGCGGCGCCTATGGACGCGAGACCAAGGATGCGCTGATCGAGGCGCGCGGTGTCGATGCGCAAGGCAACATCCGTGTCTTCACCAATGTCGACATGCATTACACCTATCGCCATTGCGGCGCGCCGGACGACGTGATCTTCACCCAGGCGCTTTTCCAGGGACAGCCCGGCGATACGTCTGAGATTTCCGCCGAGATGGACAAGATCACAGAGTCGCGCGAAGCGACGCAGCCGATCAAGAGCCGCACTGGTGGTTCCACCTTTAAAAATCCGCCGGGGCAAAAGGCCTGGCAATTGATCGATGCCGCCGGCTGCCGCGGGCTGATCGTCGGCGGCGCGCAGGTCTCGGAACTGCACTGCAATTTCCTGATCAATCTCGGCGGTGCGAGCGCGGCCGATATCGAGACGCTCGGGGAAACGGTGCGCCGGCGCGTGAGCGAGCATTCAGGCGTTGCGCTCGAATGGGAGATCAAGCGGATCGGCGTCGCCGGGTAAAGTGACGGTGCGCCTTCGGCCTCATCCACATTCACCGTCGCGACCGGGGCTTGTCCCGGACATGTCCGTCTTTCATTGTGCGAGCAAGACGTGAAGCTCGCCGCGCGGGAGATGGGAGAACGCAATCTTGAGCCAGGCTGATCCCTTCCTGATCGTTGGCGGAGGTCTCGGTGGACTGAGCACGGCGCTCGCGCTCGGCCGCAAGGGCCAGCGCGTGCTGCTGCTGGAGCAGACCGCCGAGCTCGGCGCGATCGGCTATGGTATCCAGCTCGGCCCGAACGTGTTCCACATGTTCGACCGGCTCGGCGTCAGCGACGCGGTGAAGGCGGCGTCGGAGTTTCCGCCGGCCATCGTCTGGTTCGATGCCTATAGCGGCCGCGAGGTCACGCGGATCGTCACCGACGCGTCGTTCCATCGGCGGTTTGGCCATCCCTACATCATCATCCATCGCGTCGATCTGCATCATGTGCTGCTCGATGCCTGCCGGGCATTGCCGAATATCGACTTCGCACCATCGGCGACCGTGACCGGCTTCGAGGATCACGGCGATCATGTCATTGCGCTGACCGCTGACGGCCGTCGCTTCCGGGGACGCGTGCTGATCGGCGCCGATGGGCTGCGGTCGCGGATTCGCACGCAGCTCAAGGGCGACCGCGAACCGCGCCTGATTGGCTGGGTCGCGCATCGCACCGTGGTGCCGATCGCGCAGGCGCCCGCCGGCATCGACACCAGCATGGTCACGTTCTGGGGCGGTGAGGGGTTCCACGTCATTCACTATCCGCTGCGCCAGGGCAGCGTGCTCAACATTGTCGCGGTGTTCCGCACGCCGACTTATGCCGAGCGTGGCGATGTTGAGAGCTACCGGGCGGAATTGCTGAAGACTTATGCGAAGGCGCATCCGCTGATGCGCTCGATGATCGCGATGATGGACCTCGAACGGCGCTGGCCGATCGCCGACCGCGATCCGGCGCGCGGCTGGTCGAAAGGGCGCGTCGTGCTGCTCGGCGATGCGGTGCATCCGACGCTGCAATCGCTGGCGCAAGGCGCCTGCATGGCGATCGAGGACGCGGTGTGCCTCGCGGACCTGATCGAACTCGCGGACGGAGATTTCGCGGCGGCCTTCACCCAATACGAGGCGGAGCGCTTCCGCCGCACCTCGCGCGTGGTGTACGAATCCCGCTACTTGTGGAAGGTCTATCACGCCGAGGGCCCGCGCCGCGAAGCGACGCTCGCGCCGTTTCAGGATCGGCCAAATGACGAAATGTGGCGCCGCATGGCGTGGATTTACGATGGATATGCGCCTCCGATGAGTCTCGACCGATCAGGACACACCGCACGATGAGCAGCCCCAAACACGTCGCGGTCCTGATGGGCGGCTGGTCGCCGGAACGTGAGGTCTCGCTGCGCTCGGGCGCGGCCTGCGCCGCCGCCGCCGAACGCGCCGGTTTCCGTGTCACGCGTGTCGATGTCGGCCGCGACGTGGCAGCGGTGCTGACGGCGCTCAAGCCGGACGTCGCGCTGAACCTGCTGCATGGCTGTCCGGGCGAGGACGGCACGCTGCAGGGCCTGCTGGAGATCCTCGGCATTCCCTATAGCCATTCGGGCGTGCTGTCCTCGGCGCTGGCGATGCAGAAGGATTTCGCCAAGGACCGGCTGCGCGCTTGCGGCGTGCCGGTGCCGGAAGGCATGACGGTGTCGCGCTTCGACGCCGCCAAGACGCACCTGATCGCGCCGCCCTATGTGATCAAGCCGATCGCGGCGGGATCGAGCGTCGGTGTGTTCATCGTCACCGACGCGCATGCGCATCCGCCGCAGGAACTGTTCCGCGACGACTGGGAACACGGCGACCGCGTGCTGGTCGAAACCTATATCCGCGGCAAGGAGCTCACCTGTGCCGTGATGAAAGACCAGCCGCTCGACGTGATCGAAATCGTGCCGATGGTGAAGTTCTACGACTACGAAGCGAAATACGCGCCCGGCGGCTCGAAGCATGTGCTGCCCGCGCCGATCGCACCGGATGTCTATGCCGAGGTCCAGCGCCTGACGCTGCTGGCGCATCAGGCGCTTGGCTGCCGCGGGGTGAGCCGGGCGGATTTTCGCTACGACGACAATGCCCCGGGCACATCCGGTCTCTTTTGTCTTGAGGTGAATACCCAGCCGGGCATGACCGAGACCTCGTTGGTGCCGGAACTCGCCCAGCATGCCGGCGTGAGCTTCGAGGAACTGATGCGCTGGATGATCGAGGACGCCTCGCTCAACCGCTGAGGCTTCCGACGGGTACCCGGTTCCCGCCGGGTGCCTCCAGTTTGTTCAAATTCATCGCAATCCGTTAATTTTTACGAATTGTTTACCAAAGGGCCCGAAGACTGGTCCGGATGGCACATCGGGGTGTTCGGCCGCCGAAAATCGGGCCGTGCGGACCTTCCGTGACGCGTTCGTGTTGGGGGACTGAGGGCGTTCCAGCCTTGGTGGAATTCTCAACCGGACAACCGATCCTCGCTCGTGCCAGAGCCCGCGATCCGCGCGGGCATGAGCTTTGAAGAGCTGGTGGATGGACGGCCGAGGACGCCTCGCTCAACTGCTGATCCGGATCGGTGCGCCGTTCGAGCGCCCCCCCGCGCCCTCGTCGCGGAACCGGACCAACGCGCGGGTCAGCGCAACGCCCAGGCCCTCGCGACGGCGCAGCAATGCGCGCGGCAGCATCTTCGATCACCGTCTGGTCCGCACTTTCGAGCGCCGGCTGGCTCCGATCCTGAGTTTTCAGGCGCCGCGCTATGCCGGCTTCGCCGCTTCCGCATTGCTGATCCTTGGCAGCGTCGGCTTCGGCGTGGTGCGCGGCGAGCATCTTCCGACCATCGGCACCGCCCTGGCGGACGCGCGTGACGCGACGGCGAACACCGCCGGCTTCCGCATCGCCGCGATCGCGCTCTCCGGCCAGAAGCAGATTTCGCGTGAGGAAATCCTCGCCACCGCAGGCATCACCGGGCGGACCTCGCTGCTCTTCCTCGACGTCGACGCAGCGCGGGAACGGCTCAAGGCCAATCCCTGGATTGCCGATGCCACCGTGCTCAAACTCTATCCCGACCGCCTGCAGATCGGCATCGTCGAACGCGAATCCTTCGCGGTCTGGCAGAAAGAAGGCCGCCTCTCGGTGATCGCGCGCGACGGCACCGTGCTGGAGCCCTATGTAGCGCGGCGCTTCACGCGCCTGCCGCAGGTGGTAGGCCAGGGCGCCGAGAAACAGGCCGAGGAATTCCTCGCGCTGCTCGATCGCTATCCGCTGATCCGCGACCAGGTGCGCGCCTCGATCCTGGTGGCTGACCGCCGCTGGAACCTGCGGCTGAAGAACGGTGTCGATATCCGGCTGCCCGAATCCGAGCCCGAGCAGGCGCTCGAACGGCTGGTTGCGCTCGATCGCGACAAGAAGCTCCTATCGCGCGACATCGTCGCGATCGATCTGCGGCTGCTGGATCGGGTCTCGGTCCGTCTCTCCGATGCCGCCGCGCAGGCGCGCATTGAGGCGCTCAAGCCCAAGACAAAAAAGAAGGGCAACGACGCATGACCCTTCATTTCGGCCTGACGCCGAAGATGCGGCCGCTGGCGCCCCGGCGTACCGCGCATATCGCCGCGCTCGACATCGGTACCAGCAAGATCGCCTGCCTGATCGCCCGGCTGCGCCCTCAGGCACCGCAGGACACGCTGCGACGGCGCAGCCATGCCATCGAAATCCTCGGCTTCGGTCATGTTCTCTCGCGCGGCATGAAGGCCGGCGCGGTGAGCGACCTCGCCGCCGTCGAGCAGACTTTGCGCCATGTGGTCGACGTCGCCGAACGCGGCGCGGGCCTGCAACTGGAATCCGTGGTGGTCTCGATCTCGGCCGGCCGGCCGGCGAGCGAGCACATTGCGGCCTCGATCGACGTTTCCGGGTCCGCCGTCACCGACGGCGATGTCGCGCGCGTGCTCGCGGCCGGCAGCCGGCACTCGGCGCGCGACGGCCGCGCGCTGCTTCATTCCTTGCCGATCGGTTTCCGGCTCGATGATGGGCCGCATATCCGCGATCCGCGCGGCATGCTGGCGCGTCAATTCGGCATCGACATGCATGTCGCGACCGCGGAAATCTCGGCGGTGCGCAACCTGATGCTGGCGATCGAGCGCTGCCACCTTTCGGTCGAAGCGATGGTGTCGTCGCCCTACGCCGCGGGCCTGTCCTCGCTGGCCGATGACGAGGCCGATCTCGGCGCGGCGGTGATCGATATCGGTGCCGGCACCACGACGATGGCGGTGTTCTCCGGCGGCCGTTTTTTGCATCACGATGGCTTTGCGCTCGGCGGCCGTCACGTCACGATGGATATCGCGCGCGGTCTCAACACCCGCATCGCCGATGCCGAGCGAATCAAGACGTTATATGGCACTGTGCTCGCCGGTGGATCCGACGAGCGCGACATGATCACCATTCCGTCGGTCGGTGACGATCGGGAGCCACCGCAATTCGTTCCGCGCGCCAGTCTGGTTCAGATCGTGAAGCCACGCGTCGAGGAGATATTGGAAATGGTGCGCGACCGGCTTGCGGCCTCGCCTTTCGCATCCGAGCCGCGCGGCCGCGTCGTTCTGACCGGCGGCGCGAGCCAGCTCACCGGCCTCGCCGATCTCGCGGCGCGCATGCTCAAGCGCCCAGTGCGGGTGGCGCGGCCGCTCGGCATCGGCGGCCTGCCTGAAGAAGCAAAAGGCCCTGCCTTCGCGGTGTCCACCGGCCTCCTGGTCTATCCCCAGGCGGTGCATCTCGAGCATTTCGAACCGCGACGCGCGCGGCAATTGATGACTGGAACGGGCGGCTATTTTTCAAAGGTTGGGCAATGGCTGCGCGAAAGTTTCTGACGACCCTGACGAACTCCACGAAGCGGCCGGTGGCGGACCGGGCGCGATCCGCGGACACGACTTGTTTGCGCAGACTGCGTGAACTGGCCTGCATTCGCCGCATCATGAAGAGGCACCCATGACCATCAACCTGAAAATTCCTGACATTCGTGAGCTGAAGCCGCGGATCACCGTGTTCGGGGTCGGCGGCGCCGGCGGCAACGCGGTCAACAACATGATCACCAGCGGGCTCGAGGGCGTCGACTTCGTCGTTGCCAATACCGACGCCCAGGCGCTGACCATGTCCAAGGCCGAACGCATCATCCAGATGGGCGTCACGGCGACCGAAGGGCTCGGCGCCGGCTCGCAGCCGGACGTCGGCCGCGCGGCGGCAGAGGAAGTGATCGACGAGATCCGCGATCACCTGTCAGGCTCGCACATGGTGTTCGTCACCGCTGGCATGGGTGGCGGGACCGGGACCGGCGCCTCGCCGGTGATCGCGCGTTGCGCCAAGGAGATGGGCATCCTCACGGTCGGTGTCGTCACCAAGCCGTTCCAGTTCGAGGGCGGCCGCCGCATGCGTTATGCAGAGCAGGGCATCGCCGAGCTGCATAAGTGCGTCGACACCCTGCTGATCATCCCGAACCAGAATCTGTTCCGGGTTGCGAACGAGAAGACCACCTTTGCCGACGCCTTCGCGCTGGCCGACGAGGTGTTGCGCTCGGGCGTCGCCTGCATCACCGACCTGATGGTCAAGGAAGGCCTGATCAACCTCGACTTCGCCGACGTCCGCGCCGTGATGCGCGAGATGGGCAAGGCGATGATGGGCACCGGCGAAGCGTCAGGCGAGAAGCGTGCGCTCTCCGCCGCGCAGGCCGCGATCTCGAACCCGCTGATCGACGATTCGTCGATGAAGGGTGCGCGCGGATTGCTGATCTCGATCACTGGCGGCCGCGACCTCACCCTCTACGAGGTCGATGAAGCCGCGACCCGCATCCGCGAGGAAGTCGACCAGGACGCCAATATCATCGTCGGCGCCACCTTCGACGAATCGCTCGACGGCATCATCCGTGTGTCGGTGGTCGCCACCGGCATCGACGCGATCGCAACGGCCCAGCAGCCGGTCACCGAGCCGGAGACGCGGATTTCGGAACTCACCAACCGGCTGCGCGCCGACAGCCAGCGCATTGCCGAGCGGATCGAGCGGGCGCCGCCGCCGCGCATCAGCGAGCGACCGGCCGCCAGCGCCTCCGATGTCGGGTCCGCAGCGCATGCGGCGGTCGCCGCGGCGTTACAAGCGACCTCAGTCGAGGACGTGAAGATCCGGCCGATCCCGCCCAAGCCGTCTCTGTTCCCTGAGGCGATGACGCACCATGAGCCGGCACATGAGATGCCGGCCGCCGAGTCCTTCATTCCGCCGGCGCCCGAGCGGGCCGGCAACCGCATGCCCCGGATGCCGCGGATCGACGAATTGCCGATCCAGGCTCAGAACCAGATCCGGCAGAACGGCCAGCAGAGCGAGGCCGAGCATCCCGAGAAGCGTCGCATTGGCCTACTTCAGCGCCTCGCCGCGGTCGGCCTCGGCCGCCGCGAAGAGGATGAGGAGCCTGAGATGCGCCAGATGCCGCGTCCGATGCCGGTAGCCCCGGAGCGGCCCCGGCAGCAGCAGCCCCAGCCGCGTCCGATCGAATCGCGCGAGCCGGTGTCGGAATACGCCCGCCGGGCTGCTCCGCAGGGTCTGGATACCCACGGACGTCAGGCTCCTGTGCATAACCAGGCGGAGGACGACCAGCTCGATATCCCGGCCTTCCTGCGCCGCCAGGCCAACTGATCTGATCCCCGTTTTCCGGGTCGGCCGTGTGGCCGGCCCGGGCCTGCCCTCGAT
>CANKHJ010000125.1 GCA_947481635.1 Bradyrhizobiaceae bacterium | reverse complement strand
TCTCGCCATAGGCCCGGTCACCGATCACATTATCACTGCCGGGCTGCGGCACGTCGGCCAGCGGCAGGCAATCCACGTCGATGCCGAGCGCCCGCAGGTCGTGTGCGATCAGGCGCGCGCCGAGCCGCGCCGCCGCCCGGCCTGCCGCCCGATCGCCGCGATAGAGCCGCGCATATTCAGCTGCCGCCGGATAGGCAGGCCAATGCGGTGGACCGAGCCGCTGCACGCGGCCGCCCTCCTGGTCGATCAGCACCGGCGCATCGTCGCGGCCGAGCGCTGAACGGAACGCATCGACCAGCGCCCGCACTTGTTCCGGGTCCGCGATATTGCGTTTGAAAAGGATCAGGCCCCACGGATCGGCGTCACGCAGGAACGCGCGTTCGTCCGCCGTCAGCGAAGTGGTTGCCAGGCCGGTGATGAACGCACGCGCCGTCATTGGGCCGATTAGCCCGCCCAATTCCCATGGGTCAAGCCGCGGCGGTCATGCGCACACAGCTTCGTTCAGATCGAAAATTCAGCGGTTGAGAAGTCGGAACGTCAGTTGCCGTTCAGCGTCAGTTGCGTGTGACGATGCACTGACCGCCGGCGGCCTTGAGCTCGCCGCAGAACTGGTTCGCCTGGTCGGCCGATCCGAACGGACCGACCATGCTGCGGAAGTAGATGCCCTTGTCGCCGAGATCGGCGCGGCGGACCGATGCGTTGCGCGAGCCGAGTTGCGCCGGGAATCGCGACTGCAAGGCGCGGAACGACGCCATCGCATCATTCTCACTGCGCTGCGACGAGACCTGGACGAGATAGGCGCCGGAACCCGCGGCGGCGAGTTGTGGCGGCATTCCGGCGGTCGTCATCTGGCGCTGCTGCGGCTCATTCGCCGCAGCCGGAGCGAGCGACAATGGGCCGCTGCCGCCGCGGCTTGCAGACGCGGCCGGAGCCGGTTGGGCCTGCGGCGCCTGAACCGCTTGCGGCGAGAGTTGTACCGGTGGCGCGGCGCGTGGCGCGGCCGGAGCCTGCGGAGCGGCAGGCCGTGGCGCGCGCGGCGTCTCGCTGGTCACCGGATTGCCCTCCATGTCGGGGCGGATCGTAACGGTGCGGATGCGCTTCGGCTCGCCAACTGCCGCATTCGGCGCGCTCGCGGTAGTATCCGGGGCCGACGGCGGGAACACCATGCGCGCCGGCACCGCGCGTGGGTCCTTCATCTCGACCGGCTGTTCCTCGCGCGACACGACGCGCTCGCCCTGCGGCGGGGCGCCGGCGATGCGGTCCTGGATCAGCTTGTCGTTGGTCTGCGCGGGAACCACTTTGCTCGGCGCGGTGTCGGCCTTGATCACCGGCGGCGGCGTGGTGCCGCGTGATCCACCGAGGAATGACCGATAAGCAAACGCGCCGGCGGTGCCGACCACGGCGAGGCACAGCACCGCGACCACCGTGAGCATCGCACCGCGGCGGCGGCGCGGCGGCAGGTCGTCGTAGATCTCCTCGTCCGGGCGGGCCTGGCGATCGTCGTAATAGGGGTCCGGCTGGTAGCCATGCTGGGCCGGTTCGGCGGCCGCATAACCGGGGCCGTTATAGGTCGGCGGCTGATACGGATCATGCGGCGTGCCGACATGAGGATCGGCATAGTGTTGCGGATCCGCGTAGTTCTGAGGCTCGGCGTAACCTTGCGCCGGATAGCCGGCCTGCTGGTCCGCGTAAGGCTGCTGATCCTGATAGCCTTGATGGGGGTCGTGATAGGCCTGCTGCGGATCGTGATAGCCCGCCTGAGCAGGCTGCTGCGCATAAGCCTGCGCGGAATATTGCGGCTCGGCATATTGCTGCGCCTGAGCCTGAGCCTGCGGGGCGTATCCGCCCTGGGGCGGTGTCATCTGGACGTATTTCGTCGGCGCCGGCTCGTCCCAGCCCGCCAGTGGCGTGACCGCGGCGCGCAGCGGCGAGCGCGGGTCTTTCGCCCGCGGATCGTTGGCGCGTGAATCTTGGCCGAATTCCGCGAAGGGGGCGGTCTGGCCGATCAGCCGCGCCAGTTCGGCGAGCGGATCGCCGCCCTGCGCATTTGCGGACGGCGCCGCCCCACCCTGACGGTAGGGATCATTCAAACGGGCCGCGCGCGAATTATTATCAGCCATTCTAAAGTCAGAACCGGGTTTGAGCGCAGCGAACAACCAACGTAGTTTCGTCAATTCCCCGCTGTTGCACCAGTGGACTGACGATCAACGCATTTCCTCTGGCGCCTCGACACCGAGCAGACCAAGCCCGGATGCAAGAACCGTAGCGACACCCTGCACCAGGGCAAGTCGCGCGAGCGTTATTTGTGGATCATCTTGGATAATGAAGCGTAAATGAGGCGCGTCCTTGCCCCGGTTCCAATGTGAGTGCAATTCGCTCGCCAACTCATAGAGATAGAAGGCGACACGGTGCGGTTCATGCGCTGCCGCAGCGGATTCCAGCAGCCGCGGATAAAGCGCCAGCCGGCGCATCAGCGACAATTCGCCGGCGTCGGTCAGCCGTTCCAGCGGCGCCCGCGCCAGCACTCTGCTCAATTCCGATGATTCGGCAGGCAGATCCGGCAGCGCTTCCCGGGCATTGCGCAGCACCGAGCGCCCGCGCGCATGGCCGTATTGGACATAGAAGACCGGGTTGTCGCGCGACTGTTCCTTGACCTTCGCCATGTCGAAATCGAGGACCGCGTCATTCTTGCGGAACAGCATCATGAAGCGGACCGCGTCTTTCCCGACTTCCTCCACCACCTCGCGCAAGGTGACGAAATCGCCGGAGCGTTTCGACATCTTCACCGGCTCGCCGTTTCGCAACAGCTTCACGAGTTGCACGATCTTGACGTCGAGCTCGGCCTTGCCGTTGCTGACCGCCTGCACCGCCGCCTGCATGCGCTTGACGTAGCCGCCATGGTCGGCGCCCCAGACGTCGATCATGGTGGCGAAGCCGCGCTCGAATTTCGACTTGTGGTAGGCGATGTCGGAGGCGAAATAGGTATAGCCGCCGTCCGACTTGCGCAGCGCGCGATCGACGTCGTCGCCGAAAAGAGTCGATCGGAACAAGGTCTGCTCGCGGTCTTCCCAATCGTCCGGCAATTGGCCCTTCGGCGGCGGCAGCCGGCCTTGATAGATCAGGTCCTTGTGTTGCAATTCGGCGATCGTCGCCGCGACCGCGCCGCCATTGCCGCTGGACAGCGAGCGTTCCGAGAAAAACACGTCGTGATGCACGTTGAGCGCGGCGAGATCATTCCTGATCTCGACCATCATCAGGTCGATGGTGCGCTGGCGCACCGGCGCAAGCCATTCCTCTTCCGGCCGGCCGAGCAACGCGCGGCCGCATTCCGACACCAGCGCCTCGCCCACCGCCTTGAGGTAATCGCCGGGATAAAGTCCCTCGGGCATCGCGCCGATGTCTTCGCCGAGCGCCTCGCGATAACGCAGATAGGCGGAGCGCGCGAGCACATCGACCTGCGCGCCGGCATCGTTGATGTAATATTCGCGCGTCACGCTGTGGCCGGCAAAGGCCAGCAGATTGGCAAGCGCATCGCCGAACACCGCGCCGCGGCAATGACCGACATGCATCGGGCCGGTCGGATTGGCCGAGACATATTCGACATTCACCGGTGCGGGCGCCGCGAGCACGTTGCGGCCGTAATCCGGACCCGCATCCAGCACGCGGCGCAGCGCGACGAACCAGGCGTCGTTCGTGAGCGTGAGATTGATGAAGCCGGGCCCCGCCACCTCGGCCTTCGCGATCAGGTCGTCGCCGGCAAGCTTCGCGATGATCGCGTCAGCCAGTTCGCGCGGCTTCTTGCCCGCGTCCTTGGCCAGCACCATCGCGACATTGGTGGCCATGTCGCCGTGGCTCGCATCCTTCGGCGGTTCGACCACCACGCGCGACAGGTCGATGCCGGGCGGCAGCAGGCCATCCGCGCCCAGCGCCACGCTGGCGGCGCGAATCTTGTCGAGCACCTCGGCAAAGATATGGATTTGCTGGTCCGGCATCGTGGTCTGTTGCGTGACAATCGCGCAGCCTAACGTAGTTCAGGGGTGGAGTCAAAATGCCGTGCATGTTCCATCAGCGCGTAGCGATCGGTCATGCCGGCGATGAAATCCGCTATCTGGCGCATTGCCGCGGTCTCGTCGGCGGCGTCCAGCCCCTGCCGCCATTCGGCCGGCAGGTCGGCCGGGTGCCCGGCGTAATGCGCGAACAGGTCGCGCACCACCTGCTCGGCGTCAGTCATGATGCTCATCACGCGCGGTGAATGATACATCCGCGAATACAGAAACGCCTTGATCGCCTTGTCCGCCTCGGCCATCGAATCCGAGAACGCGCCGACCGGACTTGCGGCCAACCGGATGTCGTCCACCGAGCGCGGCGCCAGCGCATCGATCCGGCGCTCGGTCTCCGCGATCACGTCCTCGATCATGCGCGTGATCACGCGCCGCACCGTCTCATGCGCCAGGCGCGCCTGGTCGAGACCGGAATGCGCGGCGTGGATTTCCGAAAGAATGTCGCCGATCAGCGGCAGGCCGGCGAGATCGCCGATCTCGAACAACTCGGCGCGCAGGCCGTCATCGATGTCATGGGCGTCATAGGCGATGTCGTCGGCCAGCGCCGCAACCTGCGCCTCCGCGCCAGCGAGGCTCCATAATTCGAGATCCTGGCGCTGCGCATAGAGCCGGATCGCATGCGGCACGCCGTGGCCGAGATAGCGCCCCGCCGGCTTTCCGTCGCGGCTGGTGAGCGCGCCGTTATGCTTGACGATGCCCTCCAGCGTTTCCCAGGTGAGATTGAGGCCGTCGAAACCCGCATAGCGGCGTTCCAGGCTGGTCACGACGCGCAGGGTCTGGGCGTTGTGATCGAAGCCGTCGAAATTCGCCAGGCAACGGTCGAGCGCGCGTTCGCCGGCATGCCCGAAGGGCGGATGGCCGAGGTCATGCGCCAGAGCCAGCGCCTCGGCGAGGTCCTCGTCGAGGCCGAGCGCGCGCGCCAGCGAACGGGCAAGCTGGGTCACTTCCAAAGTGTGCGTCAGCCGGGTGCGGAAATGATCGCCCTCGTGGAACACGAAAACCTGGGTCTTGTGCTTGAGCCTGCGGAACGCCGCCGAATGGATCACCCTGTCGCAGTCGCGGCGGAAGTCGTTGCGGGTCGCCGATGGCGGCTCGGGGTGGAGCCGTCCCCGGCTATGCCGCGGGTCGCTCGCGTAAGGTACCCGCGCCTTGCGCGCATCCACTGCCATGTCAGATCGCCATTTCGGGCTGTTTACGGGCGTCCGCCCGGCCATTGACCCTGCCGGTAGGCGCACTTACTTATCGAATCAGGCCTAGGCCATGATCTAGTCGAATAACAGCGGAACATGGTCTGCTCCAGGCGGCGGCAACCAACGGCGGTTTTGGGCGATGGAGAATGTGACGGTCACCGAACGGGCGGCGCGGCGCATCGGCGAAATCCTCGGGAAGGAAGCGCCGGGCGCGATGCTGCGCGTCAGCGTCGAAGGCGGCGGCTGCTCCGGCTTCCAGTATAAATTCGACGTCGAGAAGACCCAGGAGCCCGACGACATCGTGATCCAGCGCGACGGCGCCGTGGTGCTGATCGACCAGGTCTCGCTCGGCTTCCTGACCGGCGCGCAGATCGACTTCGTCGACGACCTGATCGGCGCCGCGTTCAAGATCGAGAACCCGAACGCCACCGCCGCCTGCGGCTGCGGGACGAGCTTCACGATCTGATACCGGTAGTCGCCCCGCGCAGGCGGGGCCCGGTCCGCCATGACCTATCGATGCGCGACTGCTTGCATCACGGCTTGGACTTCGAACGCTCCTGTTCGACGAATACAGCGAGTTTGGCCTTCCAGTCCGCGAGATAGCTTCGGTATCCCGCCGGATCGACGAAGGCCTGCGCGCCGTCCTTGATCGCACGCGCCCGCTTGTCCTCGAAACCAAAGGTCTCGGTGTGGGCCGCGAGCCAGATGTCCGGCGTCAGCGTTTCCAGCATCGCAAAGGTTCGCGCGTAATCGTCAGCGATACCTGGATAGGAGGGGTTGATCGCAAGCCGGTATTCCGGGGTGACGCTGACACAGCAGGGAAACACGACGTTGTAGCTGCGCCCCGCATCTTCGACATTGGTGACCCAGGTGGTCGCGCCCTGGGTATGACCGGCACCGAGGCGCGCCGTCATGCGGATGTTGCCGAGCGAGACGGTGTCGCCGTCCTTCAACATCCGGTCGGCGGTCACGCCGGGAAAATGCAACGGCTGCATCGCTCCATAGACCGGGTCAGTCCTGCCGCCGCTGTTGAGCTGCTCAACGTCGAGATCCATCACCGCGACATTCGCGCCGGACAATGCCTTGAAATGGGCAGTCGTACCGGCGTGATCGAAATGGGCATGCGTGATCAGCAACTGCTTGATGTCTTCAGGTTTGAACCCGAGCTTGCGGATCGACGCTTCGATTGCCCCTGCGGTCTGCGGCACGCCGCCGTCGAGCAGCATGTGACCGGCCGGCGTCGTGATCAGGTAGGCGGCCAAGCCGCGCGTCCCCACGAAGTGAATCGGCCCGACGATTTTTGAAGGCTCCGCCGCCGCGAACCATGCCGGCGGCCAGCCCGATTGCTGCGCCGCCGCCGTTGCGATGAGGCAAGCCTGAAGCAGAATGCCGAGCAAGATGCGCATGGGATGCTCCCTTCCCCGTCAGGCAACAGGCGCGCGCCTGAACCTGATTCAAACTCAAACGCTGGAGCTTGAAATCCTGCGCAAGGAACTAAGCAATGATGTGGCGGGCTCATGTCTGCGTGGAGGCGGGGCGAAAATCGCCACCGCCATGAACTTCAATGCCCGGCTTACTCCGCGGCAACCGCGTGCGGACGCTTCGGCTCCGCCAGCGCGGCGGCTTCGTCGACCGGCGGCTCAAGGCGGCGCTTGAGCATTTGGTCGAGGCCATCAAGATAGATGTAGATCACCGGGGTGATGTAGAGCGTCAGAAGCTGCGACAGGCACAACCCTCCGACCACCGCGATGCCAAGCGGCTGGCGCAACTCGGCGCCGGCGCCGGTGCCGAGCGCGATCGGCAGGATGCCGAAGATCGCGGCGAAGGTGGTCATCATGATCGGCCGGAAGCGCAGCATCGCGGATTCGCGGATCGAGGCTTGCGCCGACAGGCCGACGCGCCGCCGCTCCACCGCGAAGTCCACCATGATGATGGCGTTCTTCATCACGATGCCGACCAGCATCACGATGCCGATCATGGCGATGACCGAGAGGTCCATTTTGAAAATGGCCAGTGTCAGCAGCGCGCCGACGCCGGCGGACGGCAGGCCCGAGATGATCGTGATCGGGTGGATGAAGCTCTCGTATAGAATGCCGAGCACCACGAAGGCCGCGAAGATCGCGGCCAGCACCAAGGTGCCCTGCCCCTTCAGCGACTCCTGGAACACCTGCGCCGAGCCCTGGAAGCCGGTGGTGATGGTCGCCGGCAGCCGCGCCTCGCGCTCGACCTCGTGGATCGCATCCACCGCCTGGCCGAGCGCAACGCCTGGCGCGAGGTTGAAGGAGATCGTGACCGAGGGCTGGTTGCCCTGGTGGTTGACCTGGAGCGGGCCGACCGACGGGACCAGTTTGGTCACCGCGTCGAGCGGCACCGGAGCGCCGCCGGTGGTCTTCAGGAAGATACGCGACAGATCCGCAGTGCTCACCTGGAATTCCGGCATGCTCTGGAGAATGATCTGATAGTCGTTCGACGACGTGTAGATGGTGCCAACCTGGCGCGACCCGAACGCGTTGAACAATTCCTGCCGGACCTGATCGACCGTGATGCCGTAGACCGCGGCCTTCTCGCGATCGATCTCGACATTCATCTGCGGATTCTTGATCGCGAGGTCCATCGTGACGTCGCGCAGCCCGTCGACTTTTATCACCCGGTCGCGCATTTCTTCGGCGACGCGATAGAGGATTTCGGTCTCGCTCGATTGCAGCGTGTATTGGTAATCGCCGCGCGAGATACGGCCGGTGATGTTGAGGTTTTGGATATTCTGGAATGTGACGCGCGCGCCCGGCACCACATTCGCGGTGCGCCGCAACCGCTGGATCACTTCGGTCGAGCTTTCCTTGCGGACCTCCTTGGGCTTGAGCGCGATGTTGATGCGGCCCAGATTCGGCGCCGGGCTGAAACCACCGGGACCAACCGAGGAATTGATGTAGTCGACCGCGGGGTCGGCCCTGACCACCGCCATGACCTTACGCTGCAACTCCATCATCGCCGTGATCGAGACGTCGGAGGGACCTTCAGTGGTGGCGGCGATGAACCCGGTGTCTTCCTGCGGGAAGAAGCCCTTCGGGATGTAGAGATAAAGCCCCACGGTCGCGAATAGCGTCCCGAAGGTGACCGCCAGCATCATCGGCTTGTAAGCGATCACCTTGTCGAGCGACCATTCATAGCCGCCCTGCAATTTCAGGAACGCAGCTTCGAAGAAGCGCAAGACGACATTCTGCTTCTTGCCGTGCTCCGGCGTCTTGAGGACGCGGGCGCAGAGCATCGGCGTCAAGGTCAGCGACACAAAGGCGGACACGATGATCGCGACCACGATCGTGACCGCGAATTCGCGGAACACGCGCCCAACCATGCCGCCCATCAGCAGCACCGGGATGAACACGGCGATCAGCGCGACCGAGATCGACACGATGGTGAAGGCGATTTCACGAGAGCCCTTGAGCGCCGCCTCGAATGGCCGCATGCCGCCTTCCATATGCCGCATGATGTTCTCGAGCATCACGATGGCGTCGTCGACCACGAATCCGACAGACAGCGTGAGCGCCAACAACGTCATGTTGTTGATCGAGAATCCGAGCAGATACATCGCCGCGCAGGTGCCGATCAGCGACACCGGCACCGCCAGCATCGGGATCACCGTCGCGGTGAACGAGCGCAGGAACAGGAAGATCACCAGCACCACCAGCCCGATGCAGATCGCCAGCGTCTCCTGCACGTCCAAGACCGATTCTCTGATCGATTTGGAGCGGTCGATGATCACGTCCATGTTTACGGCCGCGGGGATCTGGGCGCGGAAGCTCGGAAGCTTCTCACGCACGGCGTCCACGACGGCGACCGTGTTGGCGTCCGGGCGACGCTGGATCGATAGCACGATCGAGCGCGTGTCGTTATACCAGCCGGCGACGCGGTCATTCTCGACGCTGTCGATCACGCGGGCGATCGCCTCCAGCTTCACCGGCGCGCCGTTGCGCCAGGCGACGGTGACGTTGCGGTAATCCGCGGCCTTTTCCATCGCGCCGGTCGCGCGCAGCGAGACGTTCTGCTGCGGGCCGACCAGCGTTCCGACCGGCGAATTCGAATTGTTACGCTGGATGGCGGTGCGGACCTCATCGAGCGAGATGTTGCGCTTGGCCGCCTCGACCGGGTCGACCTGTACGCGCACCGCGAAGCGCTGCGCGCCCTGCACCTGAACCTGCGCCACGCCGGGGATTTGCGAGATCTGCTGCGCGAGCACGATCTCAGCAAATTCGTTGATCGCCGAGAGCGGCATCGTTTCGGAGGACAGCGCGATGAACAGCACCGGGAAGTCGCCCGGGTTGACCTTGCGGAACGACGGCGGGGTCGTCATCTCGATCGGCAGACGCCGCTGCGCGATGGTCAATGCGGACTGAACATCCTGCGACGCGCCATCGATGTCGCGATTGAGATCGAACTGGATCGTGATCTGGGTCAGGCCGGTCGCGGATGTCGAGGTCAGCGAGGTAATGCCCGAGACGTTAGATAATTGCCGCTCGATCGGGGCTGCGACCGAGGCCGCCATGGTCTCGGGACTGGCGCCAGGCAGCGTCGCGGTGATCGCGATGGTCGGGAAGTCGACCGCGGGAAGCGCGGAGACTGACAGCAACTGGTAGCCAAAGACGCCGCACACAACGATTGTCGCAGTGACCAGAGACGTGAAAACCGGCCTGCGAATGCACAATTCGGAGAGGTTCATGGCGGGGTCCTAGGACGAATTTGCCTGCGGTAATGCGGATGTGTCGATGCGTTCAGGATCCCGCGCGCGGAGCGCGTGGCGCGACCCGGGTCCCGTTGGTCAGAAGCAATTGTCCGTCGGTCACGACGGTTTCGCCGCCGTTAAGCCCGGACTCAAGAATCGTCGTGGTGTCGATGGTGCGGGCGACCTTGATCGGCCGCACCTGCACGACATTATTGGTGACCACGAACACAAACGTGCCGGTCTGGCTGACCTGTACCGCGTTGGACGGCACCGAGACTGCTTCCTCTTCGCGCAACGTGAGTTGCACCGACACCAGCGTGCCCGGCCAGAGCAACTCGTTGTCGTTCGGCATCGCGGCGCGCACCGCCACCATCCCGGTGGCGGCATCGACGGTGTTCTCGATCATCGCGACCTGGCCGGTCGCGGTCCGGGTGTCGCCCGGAATGATCGCCGCGACCGTCGCGGTTTCCTGCGTGATCGCCTGACGCAACTCTGGCAGCACGCGCTGCGGCGTCGAGAAGGTCACATAGACCGGCGCGATCTGGATGATGGTCGCAAGCGGCGGGCCCGGATCGGCGAGACGCGCGATATTGCCGACCTTGACCGCCGCCATGCTGACGCGGCCGGTGATCGGCGCGCGGATCACGCAATAGGTCAACTGGATCTTGAGATTTTCGATCTGCGCCTCGGTCGCCCGGACCGCGCCGCGGAAGACGCCGGCCTGGGTCTTGGCGTTTTCGAGGTTGTTGATCGGGGTCGCGTTCTTTTCGACCAGTTCGCCGTAGCGGCGCTGGTCGCGGTCGGCGCCGTCGAGCTGCGCTTTGTCGCGCGCCAATTGCCCTTCGGCCTGCTTGATCTGCGCCTCGATCGCGCGACTATCGAGCGTGAAGAGCGGGTCGCCCTGCCGCACCATCGCGCCATCGCGGAAATGGACCTGGGTGATTTCACTGTCGATGCGGGTCTTGACCGCAACGCTGGCCATCGGGGTCACGGTGCCGAGCAGATCGAGGCGGACCGGCCGCTTCTGTTTGAGGGCCACGGTCACTTCGACCGGCACGGCGCGCGCGCCCTGGCCGGCCCCTGGGCCAGATCCCGGGGCTTGCGCCACCGCGCCGCCCGGGCGCCACCACGAATCCTTGGTCGCAAAGCCTGCGCCAGCCGCGACAATCAGCGCGACGGCACCCACAATCACGGTGCGTTTCTTCATTTCAAATGTGACCCAACGGCGCTCTCACGCCGTCCAAGCTCCCCTGAAGACAGAACCCCACCCCGCCGATTATCGTCCCAGCGTTCGATGGAAGGTTCGCCTTTATACCATATTGTCGCGGCGTATACATCACGGCCCACCGATTCTGGATATCCGTTCCGACGATATGTTGGGCATTGCGGCTTTTATGTTGGGCATTGCGGCTTCTATATCGGGCAGCGCGGCTTTTCCCCCGCCCCCGCCTCGGGCATGGTCCCGGCTCAGCCAACGGACCCGCGCATGCGAATCGCCACCTGGAACGTCAATTCGGTCAAGCAACGGCTGGACAACATCGTCGCATGGCTCAAGGAGCGCGAGCCGGACGTGGTCTGCCTCCAGGAGATCAAATGTGTCGACGAGGCATTCCCATCCGAAGCCTTCGAGGCGCTCGGCTACAATGTGGCAGTGCACGGCCAGAAGGCTTTCAACGGCGTCGCGCTGCTGTCCAAGCACCCATTCGATGAAGTCCGGCCCCGGCTGCGCGGCGACGAGGCGGACGTCCAGGCGCGCTACCTCGAGGCGGTGATCTCGACCGATCGCGGCGTGATGCGGGTCGCGAGCATCTATCTGCCCAATGGCAACCCGGTCGATACCGACAAATACCCCTATAAACTCAAATGGATGGAGCGGCTTTCTGACTATGTTGAGGAACTGCTTGAACTGGAAGAGCCGCTGATCCTGGCCGGAGATTATAATGTCATCCCAGCTGCCGGCGACGTGCATAACCCGGCCGCCTGGGTCAACGACGCGCTGTTCCTGCCGCAGACCCGGCAACGTTTCCAGTCGCTGATCAATCTCGGCCTGACCGACGCGCTGCGCGCCACCACCGACGATCCGGGGCTCTACACCTTCTGGGATTACCAGGCCGGTGCCTGGCAGAAGAACTGGGGCATCCGAATCGACCACGTCCTGCTGTCGCCCCAGGCCGCCGACCGGCTGGTCGGGGTCACGATCGACAAGCATGTCCGAGCCTGGGAGAAGCCGTCCGACCATGTTCCGGTTGTCGTGGAACTCGATATCGCAGCTCGGCAGCCGAAGACTTAGTTAATCCGCGGCGTGAGAAGAGCGCACCAACCCCCTATCCGATCGTCATGGCCGGGCTTGTCCCAGCCTTCCACGTCTTACTTTGGATCAGAGAAGGAAAGACGTGGATGCCCGCGACGAGCGCGGGCATGACGGTTGAGAGAACAACAGTAATAAGCCTTGGCCGTTATCCGGCCAGACAACTCAATCCCGGCGGTTTTTCAACCAGGACTTGAGGTAAAGCAGCGCCAGTTCGCGCTCGTCGTCGGTGGCCTTGGTCACCGCGGAATTGTAGCAATCGGCGATCCAGGTCTCTTCCGCCGAGGCTGCGTCGCGGGCAAGCATCAGCCACATCAGGCCGCGGGCAGCCTGGCGCGGCACGTCCGCACCTTGGAAGAACATCTCGCCGAGCCTGGCCTGGGCCTGATATTGGCCCTTGTTGGCCGCGAGGCGCAGCCAGCGCGCCGCCTGGCGCGGGTCCTTGGTGACGCCGCGGCCTTCGAGATACATCCGCGCCAGCACGTATTGCGCGTCGGGATCGCCGAAATAGGTCGCCGCATAGCGATACATTTCACGGGCGCGGTCCAGATCGGGGCGCACCACGTTGCCGATGCCGGCGGTGAAGTAATTGCCGAGCGAGACGAAAGCCGAAGCGACGAAGCGCGCCTCCGGCGTGAACGGCGAATCCTCGGCGTGGAGGTTGGCGATGCCGGAGAAATACCGGAACGCCTTGAGGTCGTCCTGCGGAACGCCGTCGCCGCGCGCATACATGCGGCCGAGCTTCCACTGCGACGGGGCGTGGCCCTTCTCGGCGGCATATTGCAGCGAGGTGACCGCCGTGGCGCTATCGCCGGCCTGCAACGCGGTCGTCCCCGACCGGAACGCCTCCATCGGCGACACTTCCACGCTCGGCGAACGCTGGCCGTCGAAGGCGGTCGCCGGCGGGACCACCCCGACGGCGCACACGATCAGGCCGATGCGGAAGACGTCAGATGTCCGCATAGCAACTCTTCTCGCCTTCCCCGCCAGGATGGGTCACCGCGCCGTCGCGCGCGTTGCCGACCTGCTGGGCGTATTTCCACAAGGCGCCCGAACCGAAACCATGCTCGCGCGGCTTCCAGGATTTGCGGCGCTCGGCGAATTCAGCCTCGCTCACATTGGCCGAGAGAATGCCCTTGTCGCCGTCGATCG
>CANKHJ010000124.1 GCA_947481635.1 Bradyrhizobiaceae bacterium | reverse complement strand
GCCGGGCGGCGCGCTTCCCGGCGGGATCTGGGCGGAGATCTGGACCTTCGTCACTTACGCGCTGATCCACGCGGATCTGAACCATCTGTTCTTCAATTGCGTCTGGCTGCTGGCTTTCGGCACGGCGGTGGCGCGCCGGTTTGGAGCGGTGCGGTTCATCGCATTTTTCGCGCTCACATCAGCAGCTGGCGCCGCGGCTCATCTCGCAACCCATGGCGGCGATTTTCTCCCGGTGGTGGGAGCTTCGGCCGGGATTTCCGGCGCGATGGCGGCAGCGACGCGGTTCGTCTTCGCTGTCGGCGGCCCGCTCGGCCTGCTGCGCTCCGGTGACGATGAAGCCTACCGGCTGCCGGCGGCTCCGCTGCGTGAGAACTTGCGCGATCCGCGCGTGCTGGCTTTCCTTGGCGCCTGGTTCGGGATGAATCTGCTGGTCGGCGTCGCGGGCGTCGGTGCGTTCGAGCAATCGGTGGCCTGGCAGGCTCATATCGGCGGATTCCTCGCCGGCCTGATCGTGTTTCCGCTGTTCGATCCGGTCGCGGCCATGCAGCAATCGCCGCCGGATGCGTCGATCTGACCGGAGGTATGCGGCCCCGGTTGCGGAACCATCCCCCGAGTCGCAGTGTTGCCTCAGTCCAGCGGGGACAACATCCGCCGGCAACAGGGAGGCGCCCATGACCGTGAAAATGATTCTGTCGGAGAAGGGCCGCAACGTCGCGACCATCGAGCCCAACGCGACGCTCGATACTGCCGCCAAGCTGCTGGCCGCGCGCCGCATCGGTGCGTTGGTGGTGCTCGGCGCCGATGACCGTGTTGTCGGAATCCTCTCGGAACGCGACATTGTCCGCGCCGTCGCGGAGCGCGGCGCGGCTGCGTTGACCGAGCAACTGGCGCAGACCATGACGCGCAAGGTCGCGATCTGCGCCGAAGCCGACACGGTCGGTGACATCATGGAGCAGATGACCAGCGGTAAGTTTCGCCACCTGCCGGTGATCGAGCACGGCCGTCTCGTCGGCATCGTGTCGATCGGCGACGTGGTCAAGCACCGTCTGCAGGAGATGGAGCTGGAGCAGTCCGCGCTGACGGACTACATCCGCACCGCGTAGCTCTAAGTTTCGTCATTCCGGGTTCGCGCTGATGCGCGCCCCGGAATGACAGCAACTACGACAGTGCTTCCATCGCGTGGCTGATCGATTCCATCGAGCGCTCGGTCGCTTCGGCGCCGAGTTCGATAGCTTCGGCGGCGCGATGGAAATCGAACATCGCGATGGTGCCGAGCCGCGGATTGATCATGATATCGGGCGGATCGCCCGCCAGCCGCGCGCGCGTGATACGATCCTGCATGACGTTGTAGGCATCGATCATCACCGCGGGAATTCCCGGCATGCCGTCGCGGGTGAAGAATTTCCGCTTCATGAAACGCTCGATGCTCATGATGCCGCGCCAGCCCGGACTCTCTTCGGGGTCCTGACTGGCCGGAGCCGGCGTGTCGTTATCGTCGGTGCCGTGAGCGGCGATGGTGGAGCCGCGCCCGAGCAGGTCGGCATTGAGATTGACTGCGATGACGATGCGCGCATCGAGCGAGCGTGCGGCCGATACCGGCACCGGATTGACCAGGGCGCCGTCGACCAGCAGCCGCTGGCCGATCCGCACCGGCGCGAAAATACCCGGCAGCGCGTAAGAGGCGCGCAGCGCTTCGATCAAGCGGCCATGGGTGAGCCAGACTTCGTGTCCGGTTTCGATCTCGCAGGCTATTGCCGCAAAGCGTGTCGAGAGCTCCTCGATCCGCACCGGACCGACCGCCTGCTCCAGTTGACGAAACAGCCGGTTGCCCTGGATCAGGCTCGAGCCGGAAAAGCTCACATCGAGATAGCCGAGCACGCTGCGCCGGGTGAGGGCGCTGGACCAGTTCGCGAGCGCGTCGAGTTGGCCCGCGGCATGAAATCCTCCAACCACCGCGCCGATCGATGTGCCGGTGACGACGTCGGGAACGATGCCGTTGGCCACCAGAGTGCGGATCACGCCGATATGCGCGAAGCCACGGGCGGCGCCGCCGCCGAGCGCGAGGCCGATCGACGGACGGCGCACCCGCGGCTCCGGCTTGGCCGTCGCCTCGACCGCCCGGTCACCATTCTGACCCCGGCCTAATAGGGCATTCAGCACGTGTGATTCTCCCTCGCCCGCGCCATGATTGCGCCGCCGCCACAGCAGGACAAGATGATCATGTCGACATGGTGAAAGCCGATGTCGGATAGCGGACGAAGCGCCGCCATCCCCGGTCGTTGCGTCCTGCCCCCGTTAACCGACGTAGCGCGTCACGATCGCGTCGAGCGGGGGGCGGGGACGATCCTCCGGCGGCTTTGCTGGCGTTCCGATGTGTACGAAACCGGCGATCTTCTCGTTTTCGGCGATGCCGAGCCGGTCGAGCGCGCGTCGGTCATAGGCATACCATTCGGTGATCCAGTTCGCCGCATAGCCCAAGGCATGCGCCGCAAGCACCACGCTCATGGTCGCTGCGCCGGCCGAGAGCACCTGCTCCCATTCGGGGATTTTGACATGGGGTCCGGCGCGGCTGACCACGGCGACCACCAGCGGCGCGCGCGCCAGACGGGTGCGCTCAAAGGCGATCTGGTCGGGGGTGGCGTCGGGGTATTTCTCCTGGAACGCCTCGGCGATGCGCTCGCCGGCGGCATCGCGCGCCGCGCCCTCGAACACGATGAAACGCCACGGCGTCAGCTTGCCATGGTCGGGAATGCGTGACGCGACGGTGAGGATCGTGTCGATCTCGGCCGGGCCGGGGGCAGGCTCCTTGAGTTCGACCGGCTTGATCGAGCGGCGTGTCTGGAGCAGCGAAAGGGCGTCGGGCATTGGGCCATCCTGTGCCGCTGCGACTAGCATGGCCTCCAATGCCTGACAAACCGCCGGCGGCTTGAATTTGCCGCGATTCCAGCCGAGATATCGGCCATGATCGAGGGGTTGATGAGACATTATCCGGCCGCAGGGGCGGTGGTTGCGGCGCTGCTTGCGCTGACGCCGGTGGCCGCGATCGCCCAAGGAGCTGGAACCGGCGGTGCGTCATTCTCCGGCGCCACCGGCCCGGTCCTGAGCCAGGTGCCGAGCACGAATCTGGCGCCGCCATCAGGCACCCTCGGGCCGACGCTCCAGACGCCGTTTGCGCCCGGGGCGCCGCAGCCGCTGCAGAGCATGCCGAATGTGCCGGCCGGGCAGGTCCCGCTCACCTTGAATGCCCGATACGGCCGCGACATGCCCGCGATCAGCAACGGCCTGCATTGGCGCATCTACGCGAACCGGCCCGAACAGGCCGGCCCGCCGCGGCTGGTGAAAGAGGACAAGGGCGCGACGCCGATCCTCTCGCTGCCGCCCGGCAATTATCTGGTTCATGTCAGCTTCGGCCTCGCCAGTACGATCAAACCGGTGACGGTCCGTGCCGGAGAGCCGCTGCGCGAGGTGTTCGACATTGCCGCCGGCGGATTGACGATCAAGGGGCAGGTCGGCGACGTCCGTATTCCCGGCGGACAGATCTCCTTCGACGTCTACAAAGGCAGCCAGTTCGATGTCGGCGACCGGCGGCCGATGGTGCAATCGGTCATGACCGGCGACGTGCTGCTGGTGCCCGACGGGACCTATTCGATCGTATCGAATTACGGCGACGCCAATTCGGTGGTGCGTTCCGACATCCGCGTGCAATCCGGCAAGCTCACCGACGTGACAGTGACGCACCGGGCCGCGGTGATCCTGCTCAAGCTGGTCGGCGACCGCGGCGGCGAAGCGCTCGCCAACACCGCCTGGTCGGTACTCACGCCGGGCGGCGACGTGATCAAGGAATCGATCGGCGCGTTTCCGCGCGTGGTGCTGGCCGAGGGCGAGTATCGCGCCATCGCGCGCAATGACGGCAAGATGTTCGAGCGCGAGTTCAAGGTCATCACCGGCGTCGACGGAGAAGTCGAGGTGCTGGCGCGCTAGCGGAAACTAGCCGGCCGGCTCAATTCAATTCTTCGCTTCGTCCATCTCTTTCAGCCGCTTGCGCGCCACGACATGCGCCCATTCGCCGATGCGTTCCCTGGCCGGAGCGGCCAGCGCCGCGTTGTAGCTGGCACGGGCCTGCTGAGCCTGGCCCATTTTCTCATAGACCTGACCTTCGCCGTAATAGGCCGCCGGATATTTCGGATCGACCCTGATCGACATTTTATAGTTGGCGAGGGCTTGATCGAGGTTGCCCTTCTTCAGCCAGATGTCGGCGCGATAGTCATAGAATTCGACGTTCGACGGATTGATGTCCACGGCCTTGTTCAGGTCCGCCATGGCATCATCGAGGCGGTCCAACTTGGTATAGAGCGAGCCGCGGGCTGCATATACCGCGGCCAGTTCCTTGCCCGAGCTCCTTGGGATCAGCCGCGTGCAGGCGCTCGCCTGAGCCGGGACGCGTTCCAGTATCTCGTATTCTTTGGTGCCGATGGAGAAGCAGATATTTCTGTCGTTGGACGACTGGGCAGAAAGCGTCGTCGAGCCAACAGCCGTGCCGAGCAACACAGCAAGGGTCACCACCGCGCGCATGGAAAGTCCCCCAAACCAATCCAAACCCGGCAAAACCTAAGCAGGGCCGTCCCGGAGGTCAATGGCGCCAGACGTGAGACGCACGCCGGGCAAGCATCGGGGGGCCGCTCAGCCCGCCGCATTCGTCCGTTTGATATCCGGCGGCGTCGCCTCGTCCAGCATCATCGCCAGCGCTTCGTCGAGCGTCATCGAAGTCTGCTTGTCGCTGCCCATGCGGCGGATTGAGATGGTGCGCTCAGCGGCCTCTTTCTTGCCGGCCACCAGCAGCAGCGGGATCTTGGCGAGCGAATGCTCGCGCACCTTGTAGTTGATCTTCTCGTTGCGCAGGTCCTTGTCGACCCGCAACCCGGCCTTGCGCAGCTTCGCCGTCACCTCGCTCGCATACTCGTCGGCATCCGACGTGATGGTCGCAACCACGGCCTGTTTCGGCGCGAGCCAGAGCGGGAAATGCCCGGCGAAATTCTCGATCAGGATGCCGGTGAAGCGTTCGAGCGATCCGCAGATCGCGCGGTGCACCATCACCGGCGTGGTCTTGTTGCTGTTGGCGTCGATATAGAAAGCGCCGAACCGTTCCGGCAGATTGAAGTCGACTTGCGTGGTGCCGCATTGCCAGTCGCGGCCGATCGCGTCGCGCAGCACATATTCGAATTTCGGCCCGTAAAACGCGCCTTCGCCTGGATTGATCGAGGTCTTGATCCGGCCGCCCGATTGCGCGGCGATCTGTTCAAGAACCCGCGACATCACCGCCTCGGCGTGATCCCACGACGCGTCCGAGCCGACGCGTTTCTCCGGGCGCGTCGAGAGCTTCACTACCAGATCGCTGGTGAAGCCGAAATCCTGATAGACCGACAGGATCAGGTCGTTGATCTTGAGGCATTCCGCAGCGAGTTGCTCTTCGGTGCAGAAAATATGCGCGTCGTCCTGGGTGAAGCCGCGCACCCGCAACAGGCCATGCATCGCTCCGGACGGCTCGTAACGATGCACCACGCCGAACTCCGCGATGCGGATCGGCAACTCGCGATAGCTTTTCAGGCCGTGCTTGAAAATCTGCACGTGGCCGGGGCAGTTCATCGGCTTGATCGCGAACCAGCGCTTGTCCTCGGCTTCGTCGCCCGCCGACTGCGCCGCGAACATGCTCTCGCGATACCATTCCCAATGGCCCGAGGTTTCCCACAGCGACTTGTCGAGCATCTGCGGCGCGTTGACCTCGTCATAATCGCCCGCGAGGCGGCGGCGCATATAGGCGATGATCGTCTGGAATAGCGACCAGCCCTTGGCGTGCCAGAACACGACGCCGGGGCCTTCCTCCTGGAAGTGAAACAGGTCCATCTCGCGGCCGAGCCGGCGATGGTCGCGCTTTTCGGCTTCCTCGATCTGCTTGAGATGCGCGTCGAGCTCCTCCTGCTTCGAAAAGGCGGTGCCGTAGATGCGCGTCAGCATCGGATTCTTGGCGTCACCGCGCCAATAGGCGCCGGCCACCTTCATCAGTTTGAAGGCGTTGCCGACCTTGCCGGTCGAGGTCATGTGCGGACCACGGCAGAGATCGAACCAGTCGCCCTGCTTGTAGATCTTGATGGTCTGATCCGCGGGGATCGCATCGACCAGTTCGACCTTGAACATCTCGCCCTTGTCGCGGAATACGCGCTTGGTTTCGTCGCGCGACCAGATCTCCTTGGTAAAGGGCTTATCGCGCGCGATGATCTCGCGCATCTTTTTCTCGATCGCGGGGAAATCTTCCGGCGTGAACGGCTCGTTGCGGAAGAAGTCGTAATAGAAGCCGCTATCGATCACCGGGCCGATGGTCACCTGCGTGCCGGGCCACAGCGCCTGCACCGCTTCGGCCAGGACGTGTGCCGTGTCATGGCGGATCAGCTCCAGCGCGCGCGGGTCCTCGCGATTGATGAACTCGATCCGGGAATCCTGCTCGATCGGATCGGCGAGATCGCGGACCTCGCCGTCGAGCGCCATCGCGACGGTGCGTTTGGCGAGCGAGGGGGAAATGCCCTTCGCGATATCGAGACCGGTGATGTTGTCGGGGTAGTCACGGCGTGCGCCGTCGGGAAAGGTCAGCGCGACCATATTCGTCTCCTGTTGCTCACTCGCTGCCTACGAATGCAGGTAAGCGTCTGGGGCACGAATTAGATCATGGAAACCGATGTTGCAACCCGCTAGCATGCCTGCAAATCGGGGGTTGTATTTTGCGGACGTTCGGGTGCTGGCTACGTCGCCTCGTGGCGGTCTCGCTGTTTGCTGCGCTGACCCTCTCTGCCGCGGTGGCGCAGGAGCCGCGTCCGGCTGAGAAGCAGGCTCCGCGTCCGTCAGAGACGTCGTCAATTCAGGACCTTTATACCCAGCATTCCTTCACGCTGTACCACGCGCAGGGCGAGCAAAATGCCTGCGGTCCGGGCTGCAGCGAATGGATCGCCGTCGAAGGGTCTTTCAGCCCTGGGGCCGCGGTGCGTTTTTCGGCCCTGGTCCGATCGTTCAAGGAGCGCGCCTCTACGATCCCTGTGTTCTTCGATTCGCCCGGTGGACTGCAAGGCGAAGCCATGGTGATCGGCCGTATCCTGCGTAAGGTCGGAATGACCGCTGGCGTCGCGAAGACACTGCCGGCGGCTTGTCCAGCGGCTGGTTCAGACGAAGCGTGCAAGGCCGCCAAGGCATCCGGCGCCCCGCTCAAGGCCGAATGGCAAAACCTGCAAGCGCAATGCAACTCGTCCTGTATCTTTGCCTTGATCGGCGCGACGACCCGCCTCGTGCCGCCGGCCAGTTACGTCGCCGTTCATTCAAGTCGCCGTGTCTGCGTCCTGCCGGGCGGCAAGGTCACCGAGGAGCTCAAGGGGCGTTGCGCGGTTCGCAGCCCGGATATGACGGCGGCAACGCAACGCTACATCCAGGAGATGGGGATCGACAAAGGGCTGCTCGATATCATCGCCGCGACGCCGTTTGAGAGCCTGCATTTTCTGACGCGCGATGAACTCGTCGGCTTCGGTATCGATGCGCGAGCATCCCAGGAAATGCCTTGGGCCGTCGTCAAACCTTCAACCGGCGCCCCGTACATCATGAAGACCTTTACGGACGCGAAGGGCGCAGACGGCAATGATGTGCGCCTGAGCTTTGTCCGCCTCTCTTGCGCGCGAGGCCGGATCGCTCTGAGCTATGGCCGAGGGCTTCCGGCAGACGACCTTGGCACCGGCACCCAGGTGACTGCATCGTTCGGCAATGCGATGCTAGGGCTGTCGCGGACTGCGAATGTGCAACGACTGCCACCCGATCGGTCGCCGGTCGACCTTCGTGGCGTTTTGCTTCCAACGAATTTCGATCTCTCGCTTCGAACGAACGAGACCATGGAGCTCAGGGAGACCAGGCGTCAGCAGGGTTCGCCCGAGCAGCAGCGCAGTGTTCGGCTTTCGACTTCGGGGTTGCCCGCCTTGTTCACGGTGCTGCAGTCACAATGCAGCAATTCATCCACCGCGATATAGACTTTGCAAGTCAGTTGAGGTCGGACCAGTCTTTCAACCAACACTGCAAACGCCGCCCCGTTGCGCGGCTGCTGCGGTCATGACAATGCTTCCCTGACACGGAGAAGACGCACATGGGCATGCTGGTAAACGGGCAATGGACGGAAGAGGAGCCCGAAGGCGAATACGGCCGCGGCGCCGACGGTGCGTTCCATCGCACCAACGCCGCCTTTCGCGACCGCATCACCAAGGACGGTTCATCCGGGTTCAAGGCCGAGGCGGGGCGTTATCACATCTACGCTTCCTATAACTGCCCATGGGCGCACCGCACGCTGATCTTTCGCGCGATCAAGGGCCTGACCGACGCGGTCACGGTGTCGCATGATCTGCCGAGCATCCGCACCCAGGGGCGCACCTTCGGTCCGCATCCGGAATATCCGGATTGCGAGCCCGATATCCTCCACGGCTTCAATTTCCTCCATCAGGCCTATGCACTGCACGACCCGCACTACACCGGCAAGGTGACGGTGCCGACGCTGTGGGACAAGAAAACCAACCGCATCGTGAACAATGAATCGTCCGAGATCATCCGGATGCTCAACAGCGAGTTCGTTGGTGTCGCGGGCAACGACAAGGATTTCTATCCGGAAGAGCTGCGCGCCCAGATCGACGAGATCAACGCCTTCGTTTATCCGAACGTGAATAATGGCGTCTATCGCTGCGGCTTCGCGGTGACGCAGGACGCCTATAACGCGGCATTCGATACGTTATTTGCGGCGCTCGACACGCTCGACGAGCGGCTCGGCAAGCAGCGCTACCTGGTCGGCAATCGGATCACGGAAGCGGATTGGCGTCTGCTGACGACGTTGCTGCGCTTCGACGCGGCTTATTTCCACGCCTTCAAATGCAACAAGAAACGCATCGCCGATTATCCGAACCTGCTCAATTTCGCGCGCGAGCTGTATCAATATCCTGGCGTCGCCGCGACTGTGCGGCCGCGTTATTACGTGAACGGCTATTTTTCGATTCTGCGCGTCAATCCCAACGGCATCATCCCGCGCGGGACGCCGGCGCCGGATTTTTCGTTGCCGCATGACCGGGCGCGGTTCGGCTGACGCAGGATGCGACGATCACGATCCTGATTGATCTGGCGCGACGTCGTTGACGCCGCGCCAGCGCGCGTAACGCCACGGCAGATACCAGCGCGCCCGCAACGATGCGTGGTCCGGTACAAAATCCAATCCCTTGGTGCCAAGCGGATTGCAGCGCAGCAGCCGCGCCAGCGTCATCCATCCGCCGGCCCATAATCCGTAACGCTCGATTGCCTCGTCGGCGTAATGCGAACAGGTCGGCAGGTGGCGACACTCGAAGCCGATCAGCGGCGACAAGCCGTATTGGTAGGCGCGCACCAATGCCCGTCCAAACAGGCGCGGTGCCCGAGCGAGCGCGAACGGACTGGTATTCTGTTCCGTCATAGGGAACCTGAAATTGCTACGTTTTCCGGCATGTGCTGGCGAGAATTGAGCCGTTGCTGTGCCTATTTCGCACTAGACAGAATCCGGGCTGGATCACACACTTATGACATATGGGGTCCACAGCCGCCCCTTCGACCGGATTGAATAATAAAGCGTACCGGCGACGGCAGTGCGGCAAGGGGGAAGAATGATCCGGCCGTTGCTTGTCGGGATGGTGCTGCTTTGCAGCACGCCGCTGGTGTTGGCGCGCGACCCAGTGCCTTCCGTGCCGGGTGCTCGCGCATTGCCGATGCATTTCGACTGGCGCCGCGAAGGCCCGGCCGATGTCTGCGGCACTGATTGCCGGACCTGGATTTCTGGTGTCGGTACCATCACTGCGGACACGGTTCGCGATTTCGAAACATTTGCGCAGGATCCCAACGTCCGTGGCGCCACGCTGGTGCTCGATTCGGAGGGCGGTTCGGTTCTCGGGGCGCTGTCGCTCGGCCGCGCCATCCGCCGTCTTGGGCTGACCACATCGGTCGGCCGGACCGAAATGATTGCGGCGTCGCCGGAAGACGACCGGCGCGCCATGCTGACCGGCGATGCCTATTGCGAGTCGATGTGCAGCTTCGTGCTGCTCGGCGGCGTGAAACGTCACGTGCCGTCCGACGCGCGGGTGCTGGTGCATCAGATCTGGCTCGGCGACCGGCGCAACGATGCGCTCGCGGCCACTTATTCGGCGGAAGATCTCGTGCTGGTGCAGCGCGATATCGGACGGCTCGCCCAATACACCGTGGAGATGGGCGGCTCGATCGATCTGCTTGAGACCGCCTTGCGCATTCCGCCATGGGAG
Source organism: Bradyrhizobiaceae bacterium (assembly GCA_947481635.1). Classification (GTDB taxonomy): domain Bacteria; phylum Pseudomonadota; class Alphaproteobacteria; order Rhizobiales; family Xanthobacteraceae; genus CANKHJ01. The sequence goes on along the minus strand of CANKHJ010000124.1, from coordinate 3,119 downwards.
CCGATGCGGTCATTGTCGCGCGATGAGATTTCGCAGATGCGCCTGTCCACGACCGAGACGCTGTTCGACAAGAATGAGCCGCAGGTCGCGACCACCGCGGCGCCGGCCGCGACCCTGGCGACGTTGAGCGAGGCCAAGCTCGCCACGGCGTCGAACCGCGGTTGGGCTCTGGTCGAGGAGGGCGGTGCGACCGTGCTGGCGCGACGCCATCCGCTGACCGTCGAAGGCGAGACCATCGGTCATTTCGACTTGATCCTCGGCTGCGGCGCCGTGGCCGATACCTATGCGGTTAGTTACATGGAAAGCCGCAATACGCGCGATGCGGCGCGGCCGCCGGCGCGGCTCAAGGACATCGCCCTGTCGATCGCTCGCACCCCGGTGCTGCTTGCGGTCGCGTCGTCGGACTCGCGACGGACCCAGCTTTCGACCGTGGCGCGTGGCGCGCTGCCGGCTTCGCTGCTGACGACACTGACCGATGGGGAAGGGCGCTCGATCACCGTGACGACGGCCAGCAGCAATGCCCGGACCGTGATCCGCGTCGGATCGGCCGGCGTGGCGCAATATCTGCCCAAACTCGCGGCGGTCTGTGGCAAACAGAACACCCGCAGTGCGCACGCGACCGGGCTCTAGCAGGCCGCTGAAAAACCCGATCTTTGGGGCCTGACATCGAGCTGCGAATATGATTCCTGCATTGCTGAGATGATCGCAGGAGGGCTCGATGCGTGGTTCGGATGTGCGGACTGGCGAACTGTTCTCCTATGTGGATCTGGAAGAGCGCGTGCCCCAGAACCATCCGCTGCGCTTGATCCGCCGTATCGTCAACGAGGTTCTTGCCGCGCTCGATGGTGAGTTTGAGAAGCTGTACGCGTCGGAGGGGCGGCCTTCGATTGCGCCCGAGCGGCTGCTGCGGGCGCTTTTGTTGCAAGCTTTCTACACGATCCGCTCCGAGCGGCAGTTGATGGAGCAATTGCATTACAATCTGCTCTACCGCTGGTTCGCCGGCCTGGGGGTGGATGACCCGGTGTGGGTGCCGACGGTGTTCACGAAGAACCGCGACCGGCTGCTTGAAGCCGAGGTGGCGCGCAAATTTCTGGCCGAGCTTCTCGCCCATAAGCAGGTGCGAGCACTGCTCTCGGACGAACATTTTTCGGTTGACGGCACTCAGATTGCGGCTTGGGCTTCGATGAAGAGCTTCGTGTCGAAGGACGGTTCTGACGAACCGCCGTCCGCGGGCCGCAATGGCGAGCGGGATTTTCACGGCGAGCGGCGCAGCAACGAGACACATGCCTCCACGACGGACCCCGAAGCCAGGCTCTACAAGAAGGGCAAAGGCAAGGAAGCCAAGCTCTCCTACATCGGTAACGTCATGACCGAGAACCGCAACGGCTTCGTCGTCCAGGCGGAACTGCGACAGATGTCGGGCACGGTCGAGCGCAACACAGCGACGGATATGATCGTGCGCCATTCACCGGGCGCCAAGCGCATCACCGTCGGCGCCGACAAGGGCTTCGACACGGCCCGCTTCGTGGCCGACATGCGTGACCTCAACGTCACGCCGCACGTGGCGCAGAACACGGCCAATCGCCGCTCCGCCATCGACGGCCGCACCACCAGCCATCCCGGTTGCGAGATCAGCCAGCGGAAGCGAAAACGGGTTGAGGAGCCGTTCGGCTGGGGTAAGACCATCGGCGGGCTAGCCCGGCCGATGCTGCGTGGCGTCGGGAAGCTCGACTTCAAGTTCACGCTGACAATGGCCGCCTACGATCTCATCAAGCTGCCAAGGCTGATCGGGGTGACAGCCTGAATGGTAGCCAGACAAGCGCAACAGCGGCACCGCGCGAAGATTTCAAGAACCCAGCCGTCCTCCAAACCGGGAACCACCGGTAGAATCTGCCGATTTTCAGCGGCCTGCTAGAGCGCGATTCCGTTGCTTGATCTCTTCGGGAAAGCCGGACTTTTCCGGATCACGCTCTAATTCGCAAACACAAGCGTCGTGGCCGGTTCGACCGTCCGCGACGCTGTTGCGACACTAGTTCTGCGGGATTTTCGCGATCTTCACGAACTCCGCCCATTCATCGACGGTCGCCCGCAGCAGATCATGCGTCTCCTTGGGGGTTGAGATGAACGCGTCGGAGCCGAGTTGGGTTTGGAAAAAATCGATGACATCCTTCCGGCCCAGCAGGTCCCTGAAGTAGCCATTCCAAAGCTGAACGATCGAGTCCGGGGTGCCAGCGGCGACAAAACCACCCCACCAGCCGATTTGATTCATCTCGATGCCCTGCTCGCGCATCGTCGGAATCTCCGGCATTGCCTTGATACGTTCTCCCGCGCTGACGGCGAGGATCCGGACGCGGCCCTCGCGCGCCTGGCTTAGCGCGAACGCGGCATCGAAGGGCGCGAACTCGACCCGTCCGCCGAGCATGTCGTTGAGTGCATCCTGGCCAGTGCGGTAGCTGACGTCGACGGTCTCGAGCCCGGCGCGCTGCTTGTAGATCTCGCCCATGATCTTGGCGGAGGTCGCGCTCATCGCGTAATTGGCAGCAGCACCCTTCTGCTTCAGTATTGCAGTGAGCTCGCGGACTTTCTGGGCTGGATGGTCCTTCAGGACCGTTAGCACGAACGGCGCCTTGCTGATCGTGGCGACCGGCTGCAATGCGGTGCGCACATCGAATGGCGGGTTCTTGAAGAGATGCATATTGCCCGCCGTCGCGCTGCCGGAATGTACATAGACCGTGAAACCATCGGCCTTGGACCGTACGACATATTCGGCCGCAATATTGCCTCCGGCTCCGGGTTTGTTCTCGACCAGGATGGTCTGGCCGATCATCTGCGAGATTTTCTCCGCGAGATAGCGGACCTGGATGTCGGCGCCGCTCCCCGGCGGGAATGCGCAGATAAAGCTGATCGGCTTTCCTTTCGGGAAATCCTGCGCGTCGGCCTGACCGGCTGGCACAAACGTGAGCGTGGCCGCGGCAAGCGCAGCTAGCCTGAGAGTCTGACTCAAAACGCGGCCTATGATTTCAATCTCTTGCGAGGCGTCGCGAGACGTTGCGAATGTGGGCGACAAGAACCCATGCGACGGCGCTGGCAATTGTCGCCTCGAAGTCCTTGGCGAGCCT
>CANKHJ010000123.1 GCA_947481635.1 Bradyrhizobiaceae bacterium | reverse complement strand
GTCAGCAGCGGCAACGAAGAACTGCTTGGCGGCGCCGGTGCGCGCACGCCCGGCGCCGATAATGTTGCGACGCGCGTGTTGATCCGCGGGGAGGCGTTGACCGCGCCGCCGGGGCGCGCCGACGACTTCACCTGGCCGCGGCCGGCAATGCTGGAAGCGCGGCCCGGCAATGACCCGGTGGTCGCGCAACCGGAAGCACCACCCGTGCGCCGCCCTGCGGTCGCCGGCGTGAACGCCGACGGTCAGCGCAATACACCCGCGCAAACCGCGGCGCGTCCTGCGGCTGCGCCGCAAACAGGACCATTCGGCGCGCCACGTCCGCCCGCACCCGTCGGGCCGTCATTCGGCGGCGGATTGTTTGGATTGTTCAGGTAGCGCACGACTTGTCGCTCCGACCACACTGGTCGCCCCCGCGAAGGCGGGGGCCTAGTACTCCGTGTCCTATCGATAGGTCACGGAGTGCTGGATGCCCGCCTGCGCGGGCATGACATCGAGAGTTTGTCGGCACGCGCAAAAATGACGGATGGCTACCGCGGCAGGGTCGACGTCCCCATCAGATATTTGTCGACGGCGTGCGCGGCCTGACGGCCTTCGCGGATCGCCCAGACCACCAGCGACTGGCCGCGGCGCATGTCGCCGGCGGTGAACACCTTGTCGATCGAGGTGCGATAGCTGGTCATGTCGGCGCGCACGTTGCCGCGCGGATCGAGTTCGAGCCCGAGGCTCTTCACCATGCCCTCCTGGACCGGTGACACGAAGCCGAGCGCCAGCAGCACGAGATCGGCCGTCACATCGAATTCGGTGCCGGGGATCGGTTGGAATTTATTGTCGACGCGTGCGCAATGCAGCGTCTTCACCTGGCCGTTCTCGCCGGAAAACTTCACCGTGCCGACCGCGAAGTCGCGCTCGGCGCCTTCCTCGTGGCTCGATGAGGTGCGCAGCTTCAGCGGCCAATTCGGCCAGGTCAGCAGCTTGTTTTCCTTCTCGGGCGGCTGCGGCATGATCTCGAAATTGGTCACCGAGAGCGCGCCCTGGCGGATCGATGTGCCGATACAGTCGGAGCCGGTATCGCCGCCGCCGATCACGACGACATGCTTGCCCTTGGCGAGGATCGGCGCGACGCCGTCCTGCGGCTCCTTGCTGATGCGGCGGTTCTGCTGCGGCAGGAAGTCCATCGCGAAATGGATGCCCGCGAGATCGCGGCCGGGGATCGGAAGATCGCGCGGCTTCTCGGCGCCGCCGGTGAGCACGACCGCGTCATATTCGGCGAGCAGTTTATCCGCCGGCACTTTGCCGCCAACCTCCGCGCCGTAGTGGAACGTGACGCCTTCGGCTTCCATCTGGCGTACGCGCACGTCGATGATGCCCTTCTCCATCTTGAAGTCGGGAATGCCGTAGCGCATCAGCCCGCCGGCCTTGGCGTTCTTCTCATAGAGATGCACGTCGTGTCCCGCGCGCGCGAGCTGCTGCGCGCAGGCCATGCCGGCGGGACCCGAGCCAACCACAGCAACCCGCTTGCCGGTCTTCGAGGACGCGATCTCGGGCTTGATCCAGCCGCTCTCGAAGGCGCGATCCGCGATCGCAGCCTCGATCGTCTTGATCGCCACCGGGTTGTCATCGATGTTCAGCGTGCAGGACGCTTCGCATGGCGCCGGGCAGACGCGACCGGTGACTTCCGGGAAATTGTTGGTCGAATGCAGGTTGCGCGCGGCTTCCTGCCAGTCGCCCTGATAGACGAGGTCGTTCCAGTCCGGGATCTGGTTGTTGACCGGACAGCCGGGCGTGCCCGGAATTGTCGAGCCGGTGCCATGGCAATAGGGCACACCGCAATTCATGCAGCGCGCGGCCTGCTGGCGCAGCTCGGGCTCCGCCATCGGCTTGAGGAATTCGTGCCAGTGGCGCACGCGCTCCTCGACCGGCGCGTAGTCGCGCTCGTCGCGGTCGAATTCGAGGAAACCGGTGATCTTACCCATGCACTAGCACTGCCCGCCCAACACCCAGATCACTCCGCAGCCTGCATGGTCTGCTCTTTCTGCAGCTCGACAAGTGCGCGGCGATATTCGACCGGCATCACCTTGCGGAACTTCGGCAGATACGCATCCCAGTTTTCGAGGATATGCGCGGCGCGCGCGGAACCCGCAAAGCGCGCGTGGCGTCCAATCAGCAGTTTCAGCCGCGCCGCATCGTAACGGTTCAGGTCGGCGAGGATTTCGACTCGACCCGAGGTCTCCATGTCGCCGCGATGTCCGTAGTGACGCGCGTTCGCGTCTTCCTCGGCCGGAACCGGCTCAAGTTCAACCATCGCCATGTTGCAGAGCTTGCCGAAGCCGCCATCCTCGTCGAGCACATAGGCGATGCCGCCGGACATGCCGGCCGCGAAGTTACGACCGGTCTTGCCGAGCACGACGACAATGCCGCCGGTCATGTATTCGCAGCAGTGATCGCCCGCGCCCTCGACCACCGCGATGGCGCCGGAGTTACGCACCGCGAAGCGTTCGCCGGCGACGCCGCGCAGATAGGCTTCGCCCTCGATCGCGCCGTAGAGCACGGTGTTTCCGACAATGATGGAGTCTTCCGGCACGATGCCGGAGGTCGCGTCAGGCCGCACGATGATGCGCCCGCCGGAGAGGCCCTTGCCGACATAGTCGTTGGCTTCGCCTTCGAGCTCGAAGGTGACGCCGTTGGCGAGCCAGGCGCCGAAGCTCTGTCCGGCAGTGCCGGTGAATTTCACATGGATGGTGTCGTCGGGCAGGCCGACATGGCCGTAGCGCTTGGCGACTTCGCCCGACAGCATCGCGCCGGCGGTGCGGTCGGTATTCTTGATCGTGGTGACGATGCGCACCGGCGCGCCGCGATCGAGCGCCGCCTGCGACTGCGTGATCAGCCGGCGATCTACGATGTCATGGATCTTGTGATCCTGCGTCTCGGTGTGACTGATGCTGACGCCGGCCGGCGCTTCCGGCTTGTAGAACAGCTTCGAGAAGTCGAGCCCCTTGGCCTTCCAATGCGCGATGACGCGTTGCTTGTCGAGCATCTGCAACTGCCCGATCATTTCCTCGAAGCGGCGATAACCCATCGCGGCCATCAGCTCGCGCACTTCCTCGGCGACGAAGAAGAAGAAATTGATGACGTGCTCGGGCTGGCCCTTGAAGCGCGCGCGCAACACCGGATCCTGGGTCGCGACGCCGACCGGGCAGGTGTTGAGATGGCACTTGCGCATCATGATGCAGCCGGCCGCGATCAACGGCGCGGTGGCGAAACCGAATTCGTCGGCGCCGAGCAATGCGCCGACCACGACGTCGCGTCCGGTACGCAGCCCGCCATCGACCTGCACCGCGATGCGGCCGCGCAGGCGGTTCGCGACCAGCGTCTGGTGCGTCTCGGCGAGGCCGATCTCCCAGGGCGAGCCGGCATGCTTGATCGAGGTGAGTGGCGAGGCACCGGTGCCGCCTTCATAGCCCGCGATGGTGACGTGATCCGCGCGCGCCTTCGACACGCCGGCCGCGACCGTGCCGACGCCGACCTCCGAGACCAGCTTAACCGACACCGCGCCGGCCGGGTTCACGTTCTTCAGGTCGAAGATCAACTGTGCAAGGTCTTCGATCGAATAGATGTCGTGATGCGGTGGCGGCGAGATCAGGCCGACGCCGGGCGTCGAATGGCGCACCTTGGCGATGGTCTTGTCGACCTTGTGGCCGGGCAATTGGCCGCCCTCGCCGGGCTTTGCGCCCTGCGCCATCTTGATCTGCATCATGTCGGAATTGACCAGGTATTCCGTGGTCACTCCGAACCGGCCCGACGCCACCTGCTTGATGGCGGAGCGCATCGAATCGCCATTCGCCATCGGCTTGAAGCGGTCGGATTCCTCGCCGCCTTCGCCGGTATTCGACTTGCCGCCGATCCGGTTCATCGCGATCGCCAGCGTGGTATGCGCCTCGCGCGAGATCGATCCGTATGACATGGCGCCGGTCGAGAAGCGCTTGACGATGTCCACCGCCGGCTCGACCTCGTCGAGCGGCACCGGCTTGCGGCCGGCTTCCGCGGCGGTCTTGACCGTGAACAGGCCGCGGATCGTGAGCAGCCGCTCGTTCTGCTCGTTCACGATCTTGGCGAAGGCGCGATACTGGTCCTGCGAATTGCCGCGCACTGCGTGCTGCAAGGCCGAAACGGTCGCCGCGGTCCAGGCGTGATCCTCGCCGCGTACGCGCAACTGATATTCACCGCCGACGTCGAGCGCGTTCTTGTAGATAGGGGCATCGCCGAAGGCGTCGCGATGGCGGCGCACCGCCTCCTCGGCGATCTCGCCGAGCGCCACGCCTTCGATGCGCGTCGCGGTGCCGGTGAAATAGCGCGACACGAAATCCGAGGTCAGGCCGATCGCGTCGAAGATCTGTGCCCCGCAATAGGATTGATAGGTCGAGATGCCCATCTTCGACATGACCTTGAGCAGGCCCTTGTCGATCGACTTGATGTAGCGCTTGACGATTTCCTTCTCGTCGAGCTTCTGCGGCAACTGATCCTTCATCGCGATCAGCGTCTCGAAGGCGAGGTAAGGATTGATCGCTTCCGCGCCGTAGCCCGCGAGGCAGGCGAAGTGATGCACTTCGCGCGGTTCCCCGGACTCCAGGACGATGCCGACCGAGGTGCGTTGCCCCTGGCGAATCAGGTGGTGGTGCACGGCGGCGCAGGCGAGCAGCGACGGGATCGGGATTGCCGCCTCGCTGACGCGGCGATCCGACAGGATGATGATGTTGATGCCGTCGCGCACCGCGGCCTCGGCCTTGGCGCAGAGCGCGTCGAGCGCCGCGCGCAGCCCGCCGGCGGCGAGTTCGGCCGGGAACATCATGTCGAGCGTGGTGGACTTGAAATGATTGTCGTCCATCTTGGAGATGGCGCGGATCTTTTCCAGGTCTTCGTTGGTCAGGATCGGCTGGCGCACCTCGAGCCGCTTGGTGTTCGCCGAGCCTTCGAGGTCGAACAGGTTCGGCCGCGGACCGATGATCGACACCAGGCTCATGACCAGTTCTTCGCGGATCGGATCGATCGGCGGATTGGTCACCTGCGCGAAGTTCTGCTTGAAATAGGTGAATAACAGCTTCGGTCGTTCCGACAGGGCCGAGATCGGCGTGTCGTTGCCCATCGAGCCGGTGGCTTCCTCGCCGATCGAACCCATCGGCGACATGAGGATCGAGAGGTCTTCCTGGGTGTAGCCGAAGGCCTGCTGGCGATCGAGCAGCGACAGGTTGGAGAGCACCGCCGTGGCGGGCGCAGCCGGCAATTCTTCGAGCACGATCTGGGTGCGCGCGAGCCATTCCTTGTAAGGGTGGCTGGCGGCGAGCGTCGACTTCAGCTCTTCGTCCGGAATGAGACGGCCGGCATCGAGATCGACCAGCAGCATCTTGCCCGGCTGCAGCCGCCACTTGGTGACGATGTCCTTCTCAGGGATCGGCAGCACGCCCATCTCGGAGGCCATGATGATGCGGTCGTCGCGCGTCACGAAATACCGCGCCGGGCGCAGGCCGTTGCGGTCGAGCGTCGCGCCGATCTGGCGGCCGTTGGTGAAGGCGATCGCCGCGGGGCCGTCCCATGGCTCCATCAGCGCGGCGTTGTATTCGTAGAAAGCGCGCCGCTCCTCGTCCATCAGCGGATTGCCCGCCCAGGCCTCGGGGATCATCATCATCATCGCGTGCGCGAGCGGGTAGCCGCCCTGCACCAGGAATTCGAGCGCGTTGTCGAAGCAGGCAGTGTCGGACTGGCCTTCATAGGAGATCGGCCAGAGCTTGCTGATGTCGTCGCCATAGAGCGCCGACGATACCGAAGCCTGCCGCGCCGCCATCCAGTTGACGTTGCCGCGCAATGTGTTGATCTCGCCGTTATGCGCGATCATCCGGTAGGGATGCGACAGCGACCAGGTCGGGAATGTGTTGGTCGAGAAGCGTTGATGCACCAAAGCCAGCGCGCTCTCGAAATCGGGCTCGCTCAAGTCGGGGTAATAGGCGCCGAGCTGGTCGGCGAGGAACATGCCCTTGTAGATCACGGTGCGGCAGGAGATCGACACCGGATAATAGTCGGAGTTGCGCCGCTCGCGCCGTGCATAGAGCGCGCCGGAAATCGACTTGCGCAAAATATAGAGACGCCGCTCGAATGCGTCCTCATTGAGCGTCTTCTCGCCTAGGCCGATGAAGACCTGGAGATGATACGGCTCGGTCGGCTTCACCGATTCACCGAGCGAGGTGTTGTCTTTCGGCACGTCACGCCAGCCGAGCAGCGTGAAGCCTTCGCGCTTCACCTCCTGCGCCCAGACGTCCATGATCTCCTGACGCCAGGCTTTGTCGTGCGGCATGAACAGCACGCCCACGGCGTAGCGGCCTGGCTGCGGCAGCGTGAAGCCAAGCTTTTGTGCCTGCCGGGCAAAGAATTTGTGCGGGATCTGCACCAGGATTCCGGCGCCGTCGCCGGCGCGCGGGTCAGCGCCGACGGCGCCGCGATGTTCGAGATTGCAGAGGATCGAGAGCGCGTCTGCGACGATCGCGTGCGACTTGCGGCCCTTGATGTCGGCGATGAAGCCGACGCCGCAGGAATCCTTGTCGAGCGCGGGATCATAGAGTCCACGCGCGGCCGGAACGCCCGGATCGGCCGTGTCGCCGATAGGTTGCGGCGCAAGATTTTGCGGCGCCCTGTCGTCGCGCATCGTCATCCTCACCTTTGCCGGTAACTCGTCCGGCGTACCATTCGCCCCCGTACGCATGGCGTCGCGGGCCCGAACCAACCATTCTCGCAAGGACAGCCTGTCCGCGTGCCAGAGGCAGCACGTATAGCCGCTCGTGTCGGCTGCCTGGCGGAGTGATCAAATATGATCAGCACCGTTCGGCCAGAACTGAGACAGCAATACTGTCCTATCCCACCTTGCCAAATTTTAGCCACGCACACAAGAGTTTGGCCAACTCAAAATCGGGCTCCAACCCGATTGTGCCGCGAAGCGTCATTTTTGTCGGCACCCCGCCGGGTGCCTAATTACGGTGCAATTCGTCGCCGCCGAGATTGACCGACTCGGCCTGATTGACCCATGCTGCACTGCGAAATACGTTGGTACCAGGTTGCCGTCGTCATAACTCAATCTCTTACCGCCGGAGGTCGCGATGACCGTCCTTGCTGAAAGCTCGCACAGTTCTCCTGGTCGCTCCACGTCGTTCGTCGCTTCGATCATCGACAAGCTGATCCTGCTTTGCGCCATCGTTCCCTATGCCCTCGTGGCGGTCGGCCTGCGCCTTGTCATTGCGCGCGTGTTCTTCCTTGATGGTCAATCGAAGATCGACGGGCCGACATTGCCGCTCGATCTCAGCGGCGTGCTCGGCGGTGTTCTGAACCAGACGATCGTGCTGCCTGCGCAGATCAAGGATTCAACGTTCCAGCTGTTCCAGACCCAATATGCGGGCCTGCCGCTGGCGCCGACGACGGCCGCTTACCTGTTCACCTACGCGGAATTTGTGCTGCCGGTGCTGCTGGTGCTCGGCTTTGCGACCCGCTTTGCCGCGGTCGGCCTGTTCGCGATGACGGTGCTGCTCTCGGTCTATGTGATGCCGCAGGCATTCTGGCCGCTGCACGTCTACTGGGCCGCGATCCTGTTGGTGCTGATGTCGCTCGGCGCTGGCGCGATCTCGGTCGATACCGCGATCCGCAAACTTTACGAGAAATAGGGTCACGATCGCGCCTAAGCTCTGCCCCAATCGCCGCTATGCTTGGCGGCGATCCGTTGTGGGGAGGGTTTTGTGAAGCAATCCTGGTCGGCGCCCATTCTTGCGGCGCTGTGTATCGTCGCGATGACGTTGGGGAGCGGCGGCCCGACGCATGCGCAAGGGCAAGCGCCGGGCTTGGCGTTGCCTCCGTATGAAATTCTCACCATCGTTCGCTCGCTCGATTTCGAGCCGCTGGATGAGCCGCTGCGACGCGGCGCGACCTATCGATTGCGAGCGCTCGATCCCGACGGCGAAGAGGTGCGTCTGGTGGTCGATGCACGCCGTGGTCGGGTGATCTCGGTGACGCCGATCGACGAGCCGCCGCCGGGCTACGTGCGGGTTCCAGACCCCGCCTCGGTGCCGGGACCGCGCTATGCGTCGCCGCCACCCTACGGCTTTCGCGGTCCGGCTATCCTCAGCGTGCCGGATGATGACGAGGACTTCGATAGGTCGCCGCGTGTGATCTATGGGCCGGGCGGCGGGGCCGCGCCACCGCGTCCGGCCGTGCGCCCGCAGCAGAAGGCCGCCGCGCCAGCGCCAGCGCGCCCCGGCGCGAATGCGCGCACTCAGGCGCCGGTTGCATCCGAGAGTCGTTCGATCGAGGCGCCGTCGTCGCAGTTCGACCCGCTACCGGTGCCGCCGCGGGTCAATCCGCCGCTGCCGGAAGCGGGCGCGCCGCCGGTTCAGGGGTTGAATTAAGCGATATTTGGCGGATTTCCCGCAGCCGATCGCTTACCGAGACTCATGAGTCACGGAGCGCGATCGGGTCCCAAAACGGCCTTGCCTTGTAAAAGCCACGCATCTGGTCTACCACTGAGCATCGACTTTTGGCCGGACGATCGGGCCGTTTCGCCTTTGCTAACGTTAGGCGCACGTTCAGACAGCCTTACCAAACATCGACTAACCGAGCTCGGGTCGTTGCTTCCGCATCGTCCCGATGTTCACGCGCACCTAAGTTCAGCAAAGGAATGTCCTCATGATGAAGGGCACTGTTAAGTTCTACAACGACCAAAAAGGCTTCGGCTTCATCCAGCCGGAAGACGGCAGCAAGGACGTGTTCGTCCATGCGACCGCTCTTGAGCGCGCTGGCATGCGCGGTCTGGTCGAGGGTCAGAAGGTTTCCTTCGACACCCAGGAAGACCGCCGCACCGGCAAGATCGCAGTCGGCACCATCTCGGCCGCGTGATCGCAGAATAGCTTCGCGCTTTCGAGCGCATCGCTGAAAGCCGCCCCTTTCGAGGGGCGGCTTTTTGCTTTTGAGCGTCTGGCTATTGTCGTGTTCGCGAAGGAGGCTTCGCTTTCTAATCCGTCATCCTGAGGCGCTCGGCGTCTTCGCCGAGCCTCGGAGGGCGACGGCCCGGCTATTGCAGCAACGGTGGCGACAGCGTGCCCGCTCATCCTTCGAGGCTCGCTTCGCTCACGCCTCAGGATGACGGCGGTTGAGTAGAATCCGTTTCCGCAAAACGAAAACGCCCCGGCGGGCATCGCCGGGGCGCTCTGGAGGTTCGGTGTGAGACGCTGCGTGCGCTCAGGCGTTACGCAGCTTTGGCCTCGAGCACCTGCGCCTGCGGTGCAACGCCGTTGCCGATCTTGATCTGGCGCGGCTTCTTCGCTTCGGGAATCTCGCGGACGAGATCGACGTGGAGCAGGCCGTTCTCAAGACTCGCGCCCTTCACGAGCACGAAATCTGCGAGCTGGAACACACGCTCGAAGGCGCGCGCCGCGATGCCCTGATAGAGCACGTCGCCGGCCTTCTCTTCCTTGGCTTGCTTCTCGCCGCGGACGGTCAGCGTATTTTCCTTGGCTTCAATAAAAAGCTCAGGCTCTGCGAAGCCGGCGACCGCAATGGTGATGCGATAGTCGTTCTCGCCGGTCCGCTCGATATTGTAGGGCGGGTAGCCGGGAGTGGCGCCTTCAAAGCCGGTGGCTTGATCGAGCAGGGAGAAGAACCGGTCGAAACCGACGGTCGAACGATAGAGCGGAGCGAGGTCGAAAGTACGCATAAGCATATCCTCCTGGGTTGAGCGACATGCGAAGAGGCCCGCCATAAGGCCGGACCTGGTTCGGCGCAGCCTATCCAGGCCTGCACAGACTCTAGGTGGTTTTGGCTCCGGCTTTTTCAAGAGGGGCCACCCCATCTTCGCTATCCCCCTGCAATTGCCGGGCTTTTGCCGTAGTGGAGGTGACGGCGGGCTGTTATAAGAGGTGCGCCGGCCGGCCTCGATTCCTGCCACAAAGCCTCAGCCCATGACCGTCGTTTCCATTCCCGCCAACCCGGTTCCGCCGGGCGCCATCTCGGGCTCGATCACGACGCCGGATGGTGTCTCGCTGCGCTACGTGCGTTGGGCGCCACCGGTGAATCGGAAGGGCACGGTCTGTATTTTCCAGGGCCGCACCGAGTTCATCGAAAAGTATTTCGAGACCGTCCGCGATCTGCAGGCGCGTGGCTTCGCCGTCGCCGCGGTCGACTGGCGCGGCCAGGGCCTGTCGCAGCGCCTGCTTGCGGATCCGTTGAAGGGACACGTGCGCGACTTCTCGGAATACGAAACCGATCTCGACAGCTTTGTGCGCCAGGTGGTGCTGCCGGATTGTCCGCCGCCGGTCTTCGCGCTGGCGCATTCGATGGGCGGGCAGGTGCTGATCCGTGCGGCGCAAAAGGGGATGCGCTGGTTCGATCGCATCGTGCTGTCGGCGCCGATGCTCGACCTGCCGATCGGCTGGCCGCGGCTCGCACGTACCACCATTCGCACCATGCGGCTGTTCGGCCTCGGCGATAATTACATTCCGCGCCGCGATTCCGGCGCGGCGCTGATGGATTCTTTTATGGGCAATGTGCTCACGTCCGACCCGGTCCGCTTCGCGCGTAACGCCGCCGTGGTCGAAGCCGAGCCGGCGCTGGCGCTTGGCTGGCCGACGGTCTCCTGGATGAACGCGGCGTTCCGATCCATGGATGAGGTGCGTGAGCCGAATTTCGCTGCACAGATGCGCCAGGCGATTCTGATGGTGGCGGCCGGCTATGATCAGGTGGTCTCGACCGCCGCGATCGAAGCTTTTGCCGGACGGCTGCGCAGTGGCGCACAACTGATTGTGCCTGGCGCACGCCATGAATTGCTGATGGAGCAGGATCGGATCAGGGCCCAGTTCTGGGCGGCATTCGATGCCTTCGTCCCCGGGACCACGGGCCCGCGCTGACGCTCGGCAACTTCACGCGTTGAGGATTTCCATCGCTGCGGTGTGCATCCGCTTGTCGCCTGCCGCGATGATCCGTCCACCGGCGGCCGCCGAGCCGTTGTCCCAGGTGGTGACGATGCCGCCGGCGCCCATGATGATCGGGATCAACGGCAGGATGTCGTAAGGCTTCAGCCCGGTTTCGATCACCAGGTCGATATGGCCGGCAGCCAGCATGCAATAGGCGTAGCAATCGCCGCCATAGCGCGACAGCTTCGCCGCGGCTTCGACGCGCGCGAAAGCGATGCGCTCGTCCGCGGTCATCAGCAGCGGGCTGGTCGTGAACACGACGGCGTCGGAGAGCGTACCGCAGGCGCGGGTGGTGAGCGCCCGATTGCCGGTCGGGCCGGTGTAGCGCGATCCCTCGCCGTCGCCGGAGAAGCGCTCGCGTGAGAATGGCTGGTTCATCACGCCGAATACCGGCTCGCCGAAACGCGTCAGGGCGATCAGCGTGCCCCAGACCGGCATGCCGGTCATGAACGACTTGGTGCCGTCGATCGGATCCAGCACCCAGACATATTCCGCGTCGGCGCGCTCGGCGCCGAATTCCTCGCCGATAATGCCGTGATCGGGAAACGACCGGCGGATCAGCGTCCGCATGACGTTTTCGGCCGCGCGGTCTGCGGCGGTTACCGGATCGAACCCGCCGGAGGCCTTGTTCTCGATCGTCATGGCGGTGCGAAAGAACGGCAGGATTGTCTCGGCCGAGGCGGCGGCGAGGCGGTCGACAAAGCCGGCGAAGTCGATGGCGGTCATATCCTCAGCCTTTTCCGGGCATCGCGAAGGCGCTCAGCGACTATTGGATAGCGCGAATAACACATTGATTTCAATATTGTTTTTTAGTCCGAAGTGAAACTATCTGGCGTGCCAGAGCCGAATCAGCAGACCTGATCTGCATTTTATCCGTAATAAATAGGTCAATAAGGCTTGCATTTTGTGCGTCGCGATGTAAGTTATTGCGGTGCGGTAGAGATACCGCTCGCCCTCCTTGGGCGTTTCCTCCCTAGACTTGGGCCGCTCCTCGTGAGCGGCCCTTTTTCTTGGTTCGCGCCGGTTCGATGTCGTTATTCGACGTCAGCGACAGGTGCTGCGCGCTCCGGCGGTTATCCCTGATTGATCTCGGTTATTCGGCCGCTGTGCGATACGGCCGCAACTCGGCCACCGGAATCTCGGCCAGGCGATCCGCCAGCAATTCCAGATCCGCAGCCAGCGTGGTGAAGCCTTCGATCGGTTCGAACCGCGCCTCGTCCATATAGAGCGCCCGGTTGATCTCCAGCTGGATCGCGTGAAGTCCCGCGGAGGGATTGCCGTAATGCTCGGTGATGAAGCCGCCGGCATAAGGCTTGTTGCGGCTGACCGCGTAGCCGCGCTCGCGCAACGTGCTCTCGACGGTCTCGACGATGGCTGCGACGCAACTGGTGCCGTAGCGGTCGCCGAGCACCACATCCGGCCGCGGGCGATCGTCGCGCGTGCCCGCGCTCGACGGCATGGAATGGCAATCGATCAGTACCGCGGTGCCGAATTCGCGATGCACGCGCGTGAACAGCCGGCGCAACGCGCGATGATAGGGCTTGTAGAGCGTCTCGATGCGGCGGATCGCATCGTCCACCGGAATACGTTGTCCGTAGATTTCCTGCGCGTCGCCGACGACCCGCGCGACGGTTCCGAGCCCGCCTGCGACCCGCATCGATCGCGTGTTGGCGAAGGACGGCAAGCGGCCATCGAACATGCGCGGATCGAGCTCGTAGGGCTCGCGATTGACGTCCACATAGCAGCGCGGGAAATGCGCACGCATCAGCGGATGGCCGCGGCGCACCACGCCGATCGCAAGCTCGTCGACAAAGGAATCCTCGGAGCGGCGCAACGTCGGAAGATCGAGCCGGGACGCGGCGAGCAACGCGCGCGGATAAACCGAGCCGCTATGCGGTGAATTGAAGATGACCGGGCCGCGCCACTCCAGCGGTTCGATGATTTCGAACGGCGGGTCGAGTTCGTCCTTCAGGTCCTGCATGGCAAGGGATCGAACTCTGGATTGGATACCTGCAACGGCACCGCCGCCACCCAGCGACTATGCCCTGAATGCGGCGAAAGTCCATCCGTCCTCCGGCCGCGCCAACACCCACTAAACACAGGACCCGGCCGACCGGTTCACTCGATATTTACCCCCCATCGGGCTAATGGAGATGTAGGGACGCTGATGGGGCGCCGCCGGGTCTTTCCGGCAACGGGGACATATGTCGAAAATCCTGCTGGCTGAAGACGACACCGATATGCGCCGCTTCCTGGTGAAGGCGCTGCAAAATGCCGGCTATGACGTGACCTCCTATGACAACGGATTATCCGCCTATCAGCGGTTGCGTGAGGAGCCGTTCGAACTGCTGCTGACCGATATCGTCATGCCCGAGATGGACGGGATCGAACTGGCGCGGCGCGCTTCAGAGCTCGATCCGGACATCAAGATCATGTTCATCACCGGTTTCGCCGCGGTCGCGCTCAATTCAGACTCCCACGCCCCGAAAAACGCCAAGGTGCTGTCCAAGCCGGTGCACCTGCGCGATCTGGTCAACGAAGTGCAGAAGATGTTGGCCGCCTGAAGCGCCGGCCTCGGCTTGCCTCACCGGCCTTGAGCCGATAATAAGCCGCCACGGCGATGGGCGCGTAGCTCAGCGGGAGAGCACTACCTTGACATGGTAGGGGTCACAGGTTCGATCCCTGTCGCGCCCACCATCGC
>CANKHJ010000122.1 GCA_947481635.1 Bradyrhizobiaceae bacterium | reverse complement strand
GCGCCGGACTTGACGTCAAGCAGGTCCCGTGACCCCATAAACCCGTCGACGGGAGCCGCTGTCCGCCTTCACCGGAATGCTGTCCGCGATCGACCGGAATCACTGTCCGCCTTCAAACGGAATGCCTGTCCGCCATCACCGGAATCCGCAAAATACCCTTCGACTTCCACTATCGCTACGAATGCAATATCGAGGGGGCGGTCGTCCAGTATCGTCACAAGCTAGTCGATTGGGAGGTCGGGGCGCTCTACTGGAATGTGCGCCGCTCTCACGGCGCCGCGTGGCAGAGTGCTCTTCGGGCGAAGCTTGAAGAGCAGCTTCCAGCATCGGACCTTATGTTCCTGTTGGGAACGATCCATCGTTTTCCCGATCAGTGGCTGATCGTCAGCTTGATCTATCCTCCTAAGCGGCCGCGTGAACAACCAAGTCAGGGATCACTGTTTGGGACGTGAGATGGGCGACGGTGGCTCCCTTCAGGTGCCTGGCGGCCGCTCGTGCCACAAAGGTCCTGTGGCACATGCTGAAATCGGCCTCGAAGCACACTAGGCACGACTTTGCTCCAGCGACAGCTGCGGCCAGTTCAGTTACGGCTGAAGTTTGGCACGTGAGATATGCCTCGAAGCTTCGGGTGTACGCCGTCCAGTCGCCATCCGACTTGTAGCGATCCCTCACGACCTTCGGACACCCGAGCAGCGGCATGTGAGCGTATTCGATGCCAGCTCGACGAAGTGCTTCGCGGAAGGAGGTCTTCGAGAACCCTCGCTTTCGGGAAAGCGGCATCGCTCTGACGTCGATCACGTTTGAGATGCGCTCTACGTCCAGGCGACGAATGAATGTCTCGATCGAGAGACCCTCATACCCGAAAGTGAAAATAGTCGGCGTCATCGGAACCCCTCGTGCCGCGTGTTTGCTACGGCGCCAGCACTTTCGCAAGAAAAAGTTACGATGATCTTTTTGCCGGTAGCCTCATTTGGCTCTCCGTGGTTTTCCCGGCTTGATCGCCTCGTCGCTGATCTCGGCATATTCGATGTCGGGCTGATAGCGCGGCTCGACCCAGCCGTCGATCAGAAGTCCATCCCATTCGATGATGCCCCCGTCATCATGAGGGTGCGCGTAGCGGTGCCAGTGGTCGGCTTGTTCGCCGGTCCAAGCGATCATTTTATCGTTGAGATCATCGTGGAGTACCGCCGGCTTGGACGGATCGAATTGAGACATCGGCCGCAGGCGTTCCATTGGATCACGCGCGCCTCAGGCCGGCGGCCTCAGGGTAATATCGCGGGTCCGGCCTGACGCCGTCAGCGCGGCCGCACGAGTCGCAGCGGAACGGAAGCTGCTCGATCGGGCGCCCGTATTTCGTCAATTCAAGCCGATCGACAATGCCCGTGTGCTTGCAGCAATCGCAGACGAGGCACAACGCGCGCGCCGATGGGCGTTCCGCGACCACGCCGGCGCCTTGCTTGAGCGTCACCCATTCTTGCGGGCGGACCTTTAGCACCTCGAAATATGCCGCGCGTGCGACGTTCAGATGGTTGCACTGCGCCATGGTCTCGACCAGGTGCCGGTCGTTCCAATCCCAAACCGTGACCTCGTAGGTGAAGCGCATGGGGGCGCTCAGACCCGGCGCCGACGGATTTTCGGTGGCTCTGGCAGACCCAAGGCCCGCGATAGACCGTCCTTTTTGAAGACCTTATCAAAAGCCCTGTTCTTCGCGGCATCGCTGGCACCAACAGCGTCGTTCATTTCCTTGGCAAGCGGCGACGCGGCGGGTCGTCGATCAGCCTTGCGTTCACGCTTCGGAGGGGCCGCCGACATCGTGGGATTGTCGCTCGGCTGTTTTCTGACCATGCGGTGGCTCCCGGTGCGGTTTGAAAGCCGATGAGGCAGGAATCGGCAGGCTTGGTCAAACCTCAGGGACGTCGCACAATCCATGGTGGATGGGCGTCCGATTGGAACCGCGATGGCTCGGAAGTTCTGGCACCGAAAGTTGGCCCGGCCGGTGCGCACAACCGACGGCGCGATCCTAGAGACGCTGCAGGACGGCGTTGCCTACGCGCTCGCCGTGCCTGAGCGAAAGGCGAATCAGCCGGCGTGGCAGGCAGCAGCCGGGCTACTCGCGGCGGCCGGTGAAGCCGGCACGGCAGAAGCGATCGAGGCCGCCACCAAACAACTTGAGTTTGCACTTTTCGAAGGCAAGCGGTTGGCTGTAGAGGAAGCCATTCAGATAGCGACCCGCTTCCTGATCGACGTGAAATTAAAATAGGCCAACTTTGAAGGAATGAAAGAGGCCGCCAACTGAGGCGGCCCTTGGGAGCGATTAATGGCCACAGTATTTCGTTGCGACGGAGGGTGTGGGACGGAATACGTCCGGCAGAAAGGCTGGATGTCGGTAGTTGCTGCTCCCTGGCCTATCCGCCCTGAAAACAAGCGCGATCTCATGTTCTGCGAGCAATGCTGGCCACGAGTTCGCGATGCAATGTATCGCCCGTCAGAAACCCACAATCTGCGTTTTCATCGTGGCGAAATATACGAGGGCGTTTTTCCGGCAGGGTTGCGGCGCGCCGTCGTCATTGATGTTTCGCCGGATGGCGACGCCGGTACACTTCGCTTCGCGCCAGAAGACGGTGGTGGCGAGTTCCGCGTGAATTGGGCTGAGCTTCACCAAGCTGGAAAATGGCGGCGGGTCGACTCCCGTTAATTCAAACTAGGCCACTGCTGTTTCAAATCAGGCCACTAGGGTCAAAACAGGCCAGTACCGGGTTGCCATGGGTGGAACGTCCAGCGAACGCTTTGCTACCATTTTGCTACCCAACTGCCCGATACGGGCTGGGACTAGGCATTTCGACCAGCGTATGAACCGCGGGAAAATGCCGTGTTTTCTGGACTAAAGCGCACAAGACGGCACAGAACAAAACGCAAATTGCCCAATCAAGAAATGGTCGGCGTTCGCGGCGCTCGTGACTGCCGCCGCCTATCTGATCCTCTCCGGCGCCGAGGTCGCGACCCAGCGTTCTTTTATTATGATCGGGATCGTGCTGGTCGGCGTGATGGCCGATCGTCCGGCATTGACGTTGCGCACGCTGACAATCGCCGCGCTTGCGGTGCTGCTATTGGCGCCGGAATCGGTGGTGCATCCGAGCTTCCAGATGTCGTTTGCGGCAACGCTGGTGCTGATCGCCGCTTATAACCGCGGCTTCTCCTGGACCAATGCCGGCGCGGATACGTCGCTCGGCGCGCGCATCGCATTGTGGGGACTGCGCGAGATCGCGATGCTGATCATAGCGTCGCTGGTCGCCGGCCTCGCGACCGCGCCTTACGCCGCCTATCATTTTCATCGCCTTGCGCCCTATGGCGTGGTCGCGAATCTGCTTGCAATGCCGATCGTGTCGGCCTGGGTGATGCCGATGGGCATCCTCGGCGTGATCGCGTTGCCGTTCGGCCTCGACGGATTCTTCTGGCGGCTGATGGGCGAGGGGATCGTCTGGATGATCGGGGTCTCGCAATGGGTCGCGAGCCTGCCCGGTGCGGTCGGCCGCATCGCGGCCTTCGGCGTTGGGCCGGTGCTGCTCGGATCGCTCGGGTTGGCGATCCTGTGTCTGCTGCGGACACCGCTGCGCCTGACGGGCGCGGCATTGATCGTGATCGCGAGCATTGCGGCGGTGCGCACGCCGCAGCCCGATGTCTATATCTCGCCGGACGGGGCCAGCGTCGCGGTGCGCCAGCCCGATGGGCGCCTCGCCGCGACCAGGACCGGCAGCGATTCGTTTGCGATCCGCGATTGGCTCGCCTCGGATGCGGATGAGCGCCAGCCGACCGACAAGGCATTGGCCAGCGCCTTTGCCTGCGATCCGGCCGGCTGCGTCGCGCGCCGGCCCGACGGACGGCTGGTGGCGCTCGCCCGCAGCATCGAAGCCTTTGACGAGGATTGCCGACGCGTGGCGGCGATTGTTACCGCGCGGTCCGGGCCGCGCGACTGCGCCAGCCTGGTGATCGACCGCGCGGTCTTGCAGCGCTCGGGGGCCGTGGCGCTGCGCAGCGCGGCCGAGGGGTTCTCAATGACCATCGCCCACCCGGAGGGCACTGACCGGCCCTGGGCACGCGCCGTTCGTCCGCCTGGTGAGGCTGACGCGGTAACCGCACCTCCCACCCGGCGACCCGCCACGCGCGACGCAACGCCGCGCAGCGAGGACCTTGAGGCCGGCGACTGAAGGTCTAGTAGCGCCGGAACAGGCCGACCAGCTTGCCCTGGATGCGCACGCGGTTCGGCGGCAGGATGCGCACCTCGTAGGAGGAGTTCGCCGGCTCGAGCGCGATCGAGGCGCCGCGGCGGCGGAAGCGCTTCAAGGTCGCTTCCTCGTCGTCGATCAAAGCCACGATGATGTCGCCGGTGTCGGCGACCTCCATGCGCTTGATCAGCGCCATGTCGCCATCCAGAATTCCGGCATCGATCATCGAATCGCCGCGCACTTCGAGCGCGAAATGTTCGCCCGCGGAGAGCATGTCCGGCGGCATGTTGATGATGCTGCTGCGGGTCTGGATCGCCTCGATCGGCGTGCCGGCAGCGATGCGGCCCATCACCGGGACCGCGATCGGGCGGGTATTGTCGTCATCCTCAGAGGATCGCGCGCGTCCGCGGCCGAGATTGCCCTCGATCACGCTGAAGCTGCGTGCGCGGCCACCGCCGCCGCCCGCCATGCCTTGGGCGACCGAATCGGGCAGCTTGATCACCTCGATCGCGCGCGCCCGGTTCGGCAGGCGGCGGATGAAGCCGCGCTCCTCGAGCGCCGTGATGAGGCGGTGAATTCCGGATTTGGAGCGCAGATCGAGCGCGTCCTTCATCTCGTCGAATGACGGCGGGACGCCGGCTTCCTTCAGCCTCTCATGGATGAAGCGCAGAAGCTCGGCCTGCTTGCGGGTCAGCATTCGCGGGTCCCTCGGGCTTAGGGCAGCGCGTCTTGCTGCCGAAACAAATCATGAACGGACACTATCCGTTCCATATGTGTTCTGCAACCTCTTAATTTGAAGTCAATGCCGCGGAAGCCCGCTAAACGCCGAGCTTGAGCACGCTGCAGGCGTCTCCGGCCCTGGCCGCAGGCGCGTGCGGGGCGCGGAGAATCAGGCACCCGGCACGCGCCAGCGGCGTCAGCATCGAGCTGTCCTGAACCGGAAAAGCGGTCGCGACCGGTGCCCCGTCCGGGCGCGGATCCAGCGCTCCGCGCAAATAGTCCGCCCGTTCGTCATTCGCCGGCAGGTCAGCGCCCAGGATGGCGCGCTCAGGCTGGTGGTCGATGTCGGTCCGCCCAGCCAGCCGGCGGATCAGCGGGATCAGGAACAGGAACGCGCAGGCATAGGCCGAGACCGGGTTTCCAGGCAGGCCCAGCACGTGCATCGCGCCGAGCCGTCCATGCATCATCGGCCGGCCCGGACGCATGGCGATGCGCCAGAATGACAGGGCCATGCCTTCCGCCGCCAGCGCGCGCTGAACCAGATCGTATTCCCCAACCGAGGCGCCGCCCGAGGTGACCAGGATGTCGGCGCCGCTGTCGCGCGCACGGCGGATCGCGGCAACGGTCTCCAGCACCCGATCGGGCGCGATGCCGAGGTCGATCGCCTCGGCGCCTTCGCCGCGCGCCATCGCCATGATCGCATAGCCGTTCGAATAGACGATCTCACCGGGGCCGGGCGTGGTGCCGGGCGGCACCAGTTCGTCGCCGGTGGCCAGCATCGCGACGCGCGGCTTCCGGTAGACGGGCAGGGTCGGGTAGTTCATCGCCGCCGCCAGCGCGAGGTCGCGCGCAGTCAATTGGCGGCCGCGCGTCAGCAAGACCTCGCCGGCGGTGAAATCGAGCCCGGCTTTACGCACATGCCGTCCGGAGGCGCTCGCCTGGTTGATGACGACGATATCGTCCTCGCGCGCGGTGTTTTCCTGGATCACGACCGTGTCCGTGCCCGGCGGCATCACGCCGCCGGTGAAGATGCGCGCCGTCTCACCGGCACCGACCGGCCGATCGAATGGATGCCCCGCCGCGACTTCGCCGATCAGTTTGAGCCGGACCGGTGCGGTAGCGACATCGGCGCCGCGTAGCGCATAGCCGTCCATCGCCGACAATGCCGCCGGCGGTTGGGTGCGAGTGGCAGTGAGATCCGCCGCAAGCACGCGGCCGTGCGCGTCGGCGAGCGGCAGATTTTCCGGCAGCAGCGGCGTTGCATCCTGCAGCACCTGCGCCAATGCGTCGGCGACCGAGAGCAACGCCACGGCTATTCCTTCGCGGCTTTGTAGGTGCCTGATTTACCGCCGCGCTTTTCGACCAGGTAAATGCCTTCGATGCGCATGCCGCGCTCGGCCGCCTTGACCATGTCGTAGATCGTGAGGCACGCGACCGACACCGCGGTGAGCGCTTCCATCTCGACGCCGGTCGGCCCGGTCACTTTCACGGTCGCGCGCACCACCAGGCCCGGCAGTTTTTCGTCGGGCTCGATGTCGACCGTCGCTTTCGAGATCGCGAGCGGGTGGCACAGCGGGATCAATTCATGGGTCTTCTTGGCTGCCATGATGCCCGCGATGCGCGCCGCGCCAAGCACGTCGCCCTTTTTGGCGTCGCCTGACAGCACCAGAGCGAGCGTCTTGCGCGTCATGACCACGCGGCCTTGCGCGACCGCGATCCGCTCGGTCGCGGGCTTCTCCGACACATCGACCATGCGCGCTTCGCCGCTCTTGCCGAGATGCGTGAGTTTTGCGCGTGAAGCCATGGGACTATTCAGCCGCGCGGAATTGTGGGCGCGCGAGCAAGGTGCGCGTCGCCGCCGCGACGTCGTCCTGGCGCATCAGGCTTTCGCCGACCAAGAAGGTCGAGATCCCGACCAGCGACAGCCGCGCCAGATCGGCGGGCGTGAAGATACCGCTTTCGCCAACGATGACGCGGTCTTTCGGCACCAGCGGCGCAAGGCGCTCGCTCACCGCCAGCGAAGTCTCGAAGGTCTTGAGGTCGCGGTTGTTGATGCCGAGGAGGGGTGAACGCAGCCGCAACGCGCGTTCGAGTTCGGGCTCGTTATGCACCTCGACCAGCACATCCATCCCGAGGCCGAGCGCCGCGTCTTCCAATTCATGCGCGAGCGCATCATCCAGCCCCGCCATGATCACCAGGATGCAGTCGGCGCCCCAGGCGCGGGCCTCGACCACCTGATAGGTGTCGTAGAGGAAATCCTTGCGTAGCGCCGGCAGGCGCGTCGCGCCGCGCGCCGCGATCAGATGCTCAGGGCCGCCTTGGAATGACGGCGCGTCGGTCAGCACCGAGAGGCAAGCCGCGCCACCAGCTTCATAGGCGCGCGCGATCGAGGGCGGATCGAAATCCGCGCGGATCAATCCCTTTGATGGGCTCGCCTTCTTCACTTCGGCGATCAAGGCATAATCGCCCGCGGCGATCTTGCGCTCGATCGCGGCGCGGAACCCGCGTGGGGCAGGGGCCGCCTTGGCGTCAGCCGCGATCGAACCGAGCGGCCGCGCGCGTTTCGCAGCAGCGATCTCCTCGCGCTTATAGGCTTCGATCTTGGCGAGGATGTCAGCCATGGCTCAGCTATTCGACACGGCGATCAGGCGCTGCAGCCGCCCTTCGGCCTCGCCAGTATCGACCGACTTCGTCGCCATCGCCACGCCGCTCTTGAGATTGTCGGCGCGGCCGGCGACGACCAGACCGGCGGCAGCATTGATCAGCGCGATGTCACGGAACGCGCCGGGCTTGCCCTTGAGCACCTCGGTCAGCGCCTTGGCGTTGTGATCGGCGTCACCGCCGCGCAGCGCTTCCGGCTTTGCCCGCGCCAGCCCGACGTCCTCCGGGGTGAC
Organism: Bradyrhizobiaceae bacterium; assembly: GCA_947481635.1. Lineage (GTDB taxonomy): Bacteria > Pseudomonadota > Alphaproteobacteria > Rhizobiales > Xanthobacteraceae > CANKHJ01. Next base: position 5,941 of record CANKHJ010000122.1, on the reverse strand, counting down.
CTCGAACTGACGGACCGCACCATTCTCCAGCGCCGCGACATGAGTAGGGCCGGTGGTGGTGATCTCGTCCAGGCCATCGGATCCGTGCACCACCCAGGCGCGCTCGGAGCCGAGATTTTTCAGCGCCTGCGCCAGCGGCTCGACCCATTGGCGCGAGAACACCCCGACCATCTGCCGCTTCACGCCGGCCGGGTTGGAGAGCGGCCCAAGCAGGTTGAAGATCGTGCGCGTGCCCATCTCGACCCGCGTCGGGCCAACATTCTTCATCGCGGGATGATGCGCCGGTGCGAACATGAAGCCGATGCCGGCCTGTGCGATACAGCGCCCGACATCCTCGGGCGCAAGCTCGATCTTCACGCCGAGCGCCGCGAGCACGTCTGCCGCACCGGAGCGCGACGACAGCGCGCGATTGCCATGCTTCGCCACCGGAACGCCGGCGCCCGCGACGATGAACGCCGCGCAGGTCGACACGTTGTAGGAGCCCGAGGCATCGCCGCCGGTGCCGACCACGTCGATCGCATCGGCCGGTGCCGTGACGCGCAGCATCTTGGCGCGCATCGCCGCGACCGCGCCGGTGATCTCGTCGATGGTCTCGCCGCGCACGCGCAGCCCCATCAATAATGCGCCCATCTGCGATGGCGTCGCTTCGCCGGACATCATGGTCTCGAAGCCGCGCGCGGCCTCCTCACGCGTCAGCGGCGAGCCGGTCGCGACCTTGCCGATGAGGGCTCGAAAATCGTCGGTCACACGCGGCTCCCTTATTGTGCCGCGCGGCGTCGCGCGTCGCGCGCGTCGGCACGCCGGCCGCTCGAGACGTTCCACGCGTCGGCGATGTCGAGGAAATTACGCAGCAGCAGATGGCCGTGTTCGGAGGCGATGCTCTCCGGGTGGAACTGTACGCCGTGCACCGGGCGCGTGCGATGCGCCATGCCCATGATCAACCCGTCAGTCTCGGCATTCACCTTGAGATCGGCCGGAAGCGTCGCGCGATCGACGATCAGCGAATGATAGCGTGTCGCCTTGAACGGTCCGTTGATGCCGCGGAACACGCCGTCGCCCTGGTGCTCGATCACCGCGAGCTTGCCGTGGACCTGCGTCGGGGCACGCACCACCTTGCCGCCGAAGGCCTGTCCCATTGCCTGATGTCCGAGGCAGACGCCGAGCATCGGCACATTGGCCGAGGCTTGCTCGATCAGGTCGAGGCAGATGCCCGCCTCGTTCGGCGTGCAGGGACCGGGCGACAGCACGATCGCATCGGGATCGGCGGCGATCACGGCCGCTGCCGTGATCTTGTCGTTGCGATGAACCACGACCTTCGCGCCCAGGCCACCGAGATAGTGGAACAGGTTGAAGGTGAAGCTGTCATAATTATCGATCAGGATGATCATCGCCGCTCGCGACCCGGTCCTTGGGCCCTGTCCGCCGGACTTATACGCGTTCCGGATGCTTGCGTCATGGCCGGCGTCATTGGCCGCGGTGTGCGGCGCTGGCGAAACGGCGTGCCTCCTCGGCGGCCCGGAACAGCGCCTTGGCCTTATTCACGCATTCCTGCTGCTCGGCCTTGGGGTCGGAATCGGCGACGATCCCGGCGCCGGCCTGGACATACATGACGCCGTCCTTCACCAGCGCGGTGCGCAGCACGATACAGGTATCCATCTCGCCGTCGGCGGAGAAATAGCCGACCGAGCCGGCATAGAGGCCGCGCTTCTCCTTCTCCAATTCATCGATGATCTCCATCGCGCGCACCTTCGGCGCTCCGGAGACCGTGCCGGCCGGAAATCCGCCGGCCAGCGCGTCGAGGGCGTCGTATTGGGCGTCGAGCTCGCCTTCGACATGCGACACGATATGCATCACCTGGCTGTAGCGCTCGATGGCATATTGATCAGTCACCTTGACACTGCCGATCTTGGCGACGCGGCCGACGTCGTTCCTTCCGAGGTCGAGCAGCATCAGATGCTCGGCGCGCTCCTTCGGATCGGCCAGCAATTCCACTTCCAGCGCCTTGTCCTGCGCCGGCGTCGCGCCGCGCGGGCGGGTACCGGCGAGCGGGCGGATCGTCACGATGCCGTCGCGCAGCCGCACCAGGATTTCCGGGCTCGATCCGGCGACCGCATAGCCGTCATAATTCAGGTAATAGAGGAACGGCGCCGGGTTCACGCGGCGTAACGCGCGATACAGCGCGAAGGGCGGCAGTTCGAAGGGCGCCTCGAAGCGTTGCGCCAGCACGACCTGAAAAATGTCGCCAGCGGCGATGTAGTCCTTCGCGGTCTGCACCATCTCGGCGAATTCACTCGCGGTGGTGTTTGAGGTCGGCAGCGTCGTTATCGGACCCGCGATATCGCTTCGCGCCGCATGATCGAGCGGCTGGTCGAGCGCATCGACGATCGTGCCGAGCCGCTCGGTCGCACGCGCCAGCGCGGCCTTGGCCGCGACGTTAGGCTCCGGTCGCACCGGCGTGACCAGTGTCAGCGTGTCCTGAACCGCGTCGAACACCACGATGATGGTCGGGCGGATCATCACCGCATCGGGTATCCCGATCGGATCGGGATTGGGCTGGGGCAACTCCTCCATCAGCCGCACCATGTCGTAGCCGAGATAGCCGAACACGCCGGCGGCCATCGGCGGCAGAGTCTCGGGAAGCGCGATGCGGCTTTCCGCGATTAGCGCGCGGAGCGCCTTGAGCGGCTGTTCGTTGCAGGGCGCAAAACTATCGGGGGTGCTGCGCGCCGCGCGGTTGATCTCGGCACGGCCCTCGACCGTGCGCCAGATCACATCGGGCTCAAGTCCCAACACCGAATAGCGCCCGCGCACCGCGCCGCCCTCGACCGACTCGAGCAGAAAGCTCATCGGCTTGCCGCCGGCGATTTTCAGAAAGGCCGAGACCGGCGTTTCGAGGTCCGCGACCAAAGTGGTCCAGACGACCTGCGGTTCGCCGCGAGCATAGGTCGCGGCGAAGGCGTCTGCCTGCGGCTCGATCTGCATCGTCGGCTCAGTTGGCCGCCGGGTCGGGGGTGACGCCACCGACCACCTGCCGGAGCGCGGCCTGGTTGATGGTCGCGCCGATGTCCTTCTCGAGCCGGGCGATATACTCGTTCAACACGCCTTCGGAGATCGATTGGCGCAGCATCTGTTCGGTACGCTTCGCGCCCTCGTCATCGACCGCGAAGGCCGGCACCGTCACATCCGTCACGCGGTAGACGACCTGGCTGGTCGGCCGGTCGCCTTCGGTCGCTCCGGCGAGACCCTTGGCGGTGCGGAAGATGACATCGACGACTTTGGCGGGCAGCGGTCCGGAGGGCTGGCCGCGCTTGAGCTCGGTCGCGGTTGCGACGTTGTGGTCGCTCGCGGCGTCGGCGAGCGAGGAGCCATTCTTTACCTTTTCGATGATGTCGGCAGCGGTCTTCTGCAGCCGCGTCGCGACCTCGTCCTCGCGCCATCGCGCCGCGACCTGATCCTTGATCTCATCGAGCGGCCGGTCGCGCGCCTGCGTGATTCCGGTCACGTCGTACCAGACATATCCGCCGCCGATTTGCAGCGGCTCATTCTCGATGCCGACCTCTGCGTTGAACGCGAGGCTGATGATGCGTTGCGCTTCCGGAAAGCCGCTGACTTCAATCCCTTCGAGATCGCGGCCGGAACGGTCGACCGCCTCGATAATGCGGGCCGGCAGTTTCAGGCGTTCAGCGGCTTCGCTGAGCGACGCGCCGCCGGCGCGTTCCTCTTCCATCTTGTTGTAGGTGTCGACCAGCGCGACCTTGGCGCGCTCCATCGACAACTCGCGCTTGATCTCGGCGGATGCCTCTTCGAAGCTGCGGACCTTCTCCGGCTCGATCGCGCGCACCTGGATCAGCACCGGACCGAAGCGGCCTTCGATCGGCTTGCTCACCTCGTCGGCCTTCAGCGAAAAGGCGCTTTCGGCGATCTTCGGATCGACAATGCCATTGCGCGGGATGGTGCCGAGATCGATGTCGGATTCCTTGAGGCCGCGCTCGGTCGCGAGGTCCTTGAATGTCGTGCCTGACGTGACCTTCTCCGACGCGGCGCGAGCCTCGTCGAGATTCGGGAACACCATCTGCAGCACGTGACGGCGTTCAGGGGTCACGAAGCGCGCACGGCGCTGCTCATAGGACTGCTTGGCGTCGGCATCCGATATCTCGATCCAGCGCGCCTGCTCCTCCGGGATGACGGAGACGACCGTGACCTTGCGATATTCGGGCGCACGGAACGCCGGCTTGCGCTCCTCGAAATAGCTGGCGAGCGCTTCCGGCGTCGGCAACTGCACCTCGCCGGCATCGACTTCGGTGAGCTGGATATATTCGGCGGTGCGCTGCTCGTTCTGGAAACGGTTCAGCGCCTCGACCTGCGTCTTCGGGATCGGAATGTTGCTGGCGACCGTCAGCGCGAGCTGCTGGCGCAGGTGCTGGCGGCGCTGTTCGGCGATGTAGCGCTGCTCGGTGAAGCCGGCCTGGCGTAGGATCGCCTCGAACCGCGCGCGATCGAACTGCCCCGAAATATTCCAGAAATTGCGGTCGGCGCGGATCTGGCGCGCGATCTCGTCATTCGAGAGGCCGAGCCCAAGCTGGCGGGCGCGTTCGTCGAGCGCGGTTTCTGCAACCACCTGGCCGATGATCTGACGGTCGATGCCCAGCGCGACGACCTGGGTCGGCGTGATCGGGCGGCCGACCTGGCGGCTGATCTGCTGCAACCGCTCGTTATAGATCAGCCGGAATTGCTCGACCGTGATCTCGGTGCGGCCGATCTTGGCCACCGTAGACAGACCGAAGCCGCGGAAAATGTCGCCGATGCCCCAGATCGCAAAACTGACGACCAGGAAGCCGACCACCATGAACATGATGGTTTTGCCGACCCAATTTGACGACGCTTTTCGAAGACCGCGGAGCATGTGAGGGCGCAACTTGTGTTGATGGAGGAAAGGCGAAACCAAGTCCGCCGAAGCGCCGCATCATAGGGAGGGGGGCCTCCTATCGCAACCTGCGCTGTTTTGGCTGATTGCCACGCTGGCGCGGACCGGTCGGCTCTGGTAACCGCTGCAAATCGCAAAAGAGGTTCGAATATGGCGCTCGACCGGGTCCCGCTGCTGGCCGGCAACTGGAAAATGAACGGCCTGCGGGCTGGGGTGCGCGAACTCGAACGCGTCATCGTGGGGGCAGCGGAGTTGTCGACCGTCGAAATCCTGGTCTGCCCACCTGCCACGCTGGTTTTCGCCTTCGCCGTGGAGGCCCATGGCTCACGGGTGTCGATCGGCGCCCAGGACTGCCATCCCGAGCCGTCCGGGGCTTATACCGGGGATATCGCGGCCGAGATGCTGGCGGATGCGGGCGCCAGCGCCGTCATCGTCGGCCATTCCGAGCGGCGCAGCCTTCATGGGGAGAGCGACGGCGCCGTTCGCGCCAAGGCGCTGGCGGCGCACCGGGCGGGGCTGGTCGCGATCATCTGCGTCGGCGAGACCCGCGACCAGCGTGACCGCGGGCGGACGCTGGATGTGATCGGCAGCCAGATCGACGGATCGCTGCCCGGCGCGATCACCGCGGCCAACACGGTGATCGCTTATGAGCCAGTCTGGGCGATCGGCACCGGGCTGACGCCCACCACAAACGACGTCGCCGAGGTCCACGGCTTCATCCGCGAGCGGCTGGCCCAGCGCCACGGCGCCGCACAGGATCTCCGGCTGCTCTATGGAGGCTCGGTGAAGCCATCCAATGCCAAGGAACTGATGGCCGTGGCGAATGTCGACGGAGCGCTGGTGGGCGGTGCGAGCCTCAAGGCCGAGGATTTCCTCGGCATTGCCACTGCGGCCTATCGATAGCGCACAAGCTAGGGCCTGTCGTCATTTGAGCCAGGCGAGCGCGCAAACCAGATGAAGGCCTGCTAGAAAATTCCGCGCAGTCTTCTCGTAGCGCGTTGCGATTGCTCGAAAATG
>CANKHJ010000121.1 GCA_947481635.1 Bradyrhizobiaceae bacterium | reverse complement strand
ATGAGCGCGGACAAACTGAGCGCGTCAGTAAGTATATCAGGGCCAACAAACCGGGCGCAGCGGCAACACATCAGTGTTGGACGCGGTCATCAGTCCGCAACGGCGGTCAAGCACGCGCCGAAAACGTCATTGTTCGAGGTGCCCATAAGTCGGGCCCGGCGCGTAAGCGTAATACGGATCGTTGTAGTAGCGGTTCTGGGCCGCGGCCGAACCGATCGCAGCGCCTGCAATGAAGCCAACGGCTGCACCGGCAGCAACCGCGCCACCACGCCGACCGCGATACTGGACTTCAGTCGTCTGAGCCGGAGCGCTGTCCTTCACCGAGGTGGTGCTGGTCAGAACCGGCGCCGCAAATGACGGGGCTGCGACCACCGACAGGGCGGTAGCGGCTGCGAGACTCAACGCAATCGCGCGACTCTTGGAAAACGTCATCATTTAATCCTCCGATTGAGCTTACGCCTGAAACTGCGTTCGCTGGCCATCGCCGACGCGTCTTGCATCGACCGATTTGGCCATTCAACTCAGGTGAAGGCCGAATGGTTCCAGGCCTCGTCGGATCAACGTCGCAAGATCATGCCACCAACGCGCGATCGACCAGGTCTTCCGCCTCGCGGGCGGACAGGTCCGAGGCACCATAATTCGGGCCGTGCCGGTGGCGCAGGCGGGACTTCGCAAACGCCTCCGCCACCACCTCCGGCGCGCTGCCACGCAGTGCCGCGGCGGTTGCGAGATTGGCCAGCCCTTCGACCGCCCTGCGCGCGTGGCTCTCGACATCCGGCCGGGCCATCAGGGTCGCGATGTCCGCGGCCACCTCGGCCGCACCGGGCAGACCGTCCGCATCCTTCACCAGCGACGTAAGCACCTCGCGTGCCGCCTCGCCTTCCCGTCCCAGCGCGCGCAACACGTCGAGGCAGACGACGTTGCCCGAGCCTTCCCAGATCGCGTTGACCGGCGCTTCGCGATAGAGCCGCGCCAGCACGCCCTCTTCGACATAGCCATTGCCGCCGAGGCATTCCATTGCCTCATAAGTGAAGCCGGGCGCGATCTTGCAGACCCAGTATTTCGCAGACGGCGTGAGGAAGCGCACGCGTGCGGCTTCCGCCGCATCGCCCGGCGCGAGGTCGACCGAGCGACACAACCGCATCATCAATGCGGTCGCGCCCTCGACCTCAAGCGCCATGTCGGCGAGCAGCGTGCGCATCAGCGGCTGGTCCGCGAGCCGCCGCTGGAACACATTGCGATGGCGCGCGTGATGCACCGCCTGCGCCAGCGCCATGCGCATCATGCCGGCCGACGAGATCACGCAATCGATGCGCGTCAGCTGCACCATCTGCAGGATGGTGCGGACGCCGCGGCCCTCGTCGCCGACCCGCCACGCAAAGGCATCGACGAATTCCACCTCCGACGAGGCGTTCGACTTGTTGCCGAGCTTGTCTTTGAGCCGCTGGAACCGCAGGCCGTTGACCGCACCGTCGGGCCGGAAACGCGGCATCAGGAAGCAGGTCAGCCCGCCCGGCGCTTGCGCCAGTACAAGAAACGCGTCGCACATCGGGGCCGACATGAACCACTTGTGACCAGTGATCGCATATTCGTCGCCTTCGGCCGCCGTCACGGTCGCCGTGGTGGTGTTGGCGCGCACATCGGTGCCGCCCTGCTTCTCGGTCATACCCATGCCGATGGTAACCGCGCTCTTCTCCCACCATGGCCGGAAGCTCGGATCGTAGTGGCGCGAGGCGATCTTCGGCAGCCAGGCCGCGAGCAGTTTCGACTCGATCGCCAGCGCGCCGACCGAGGCCCGCGTCATGGTGATCGGGCACATGTGCCCGTTCTCGACCTGGGCGGTCATGAAATAGCGCGCGGCGCGTGACGCCTCGTTGCCGGCATGGGTCCCGTCGGCATTCCAGGTCATGGCATGCAGCCCGGCCGACATGCTTTCGGCCATGAAGCCGTGATAGGCCGGATGAAATTCGACGACGTCGCGGCGGAAACCCTTGGCGTCGAAGGTCTTCAGCTTCGGCGGATTTTCGTTGGCGAGCCGCGCCTGCTCGGCGAGATCCGCGCGGCCCCAATGCCGGCCGAAGGCCGACAGCGCGTCCGCTTCCGCGCCATGACCGGCGGCCGCGACCGCGTCGCCGAGCGCGCGATCTGTGGCGTAGAGATCGACATCCACGAAGGGCGGCGATTGGTTGGTGATATCGTGGGTTTCGAACGGGCGGGCCATGGCGACTCCCTCCCGTTATTCTACCATGATCGGCGCCGGATTTTCGCGGCGGTGGATCATCGCATCACCTCTGGTCTAACGCTCTTGCCCCCTCCCCGGAACGCGCTTATAGGCACTGCTTTAATGAAATCCGTTGCGCAAAGACCGGCTCCGGCGACCCGTCACGTCGTCTCGATCAACGATTTGTCCGATCAGGACATCCAGAGCGTCTTCGACACCGCGCAAGGCTATCTCGACACGCTCGGCGACCGCCAACTTCCCTACCGCCTCGCAAAATCCAGCCGCGTCGCCTCCGGGCGCATCCTCGCGACGCTGTTCTACGAACCGAGCACGCGCACACGCCTGTCATTCGAGAGCGCGATGCTGCGGCTCGGCGGCGAAGTCATCACCAGCGCCGATCCGGCGACCTCCTCCGCGGCCAAGGGCGAAAGCCTGGCGGACTCGGTGCGCGTGATCTCCAGCTATGCCGACGCCATCGTGATCCGCCACCCGCGCGACGGCGCCGCGCGGCTCGCGGCAGAATATTCGCCGATCCCGGTGATCAATGGCGGCGATGGCAGCCATGAGCATCCGACCCAGACGCTGTGCGACGTGTTCACGCTCAAGCGCAAGAACAAGAATCTCAAGAAGCTCAACGTGGCGATCTCAGGCGACCTGAGGGGCAGCCGCACCATCCACTCTTTCGTTTATGCGCTGGCGCGGCTCGGCGCGTCGATCGTGCCGATGCCGGCGCCGGGCATGGAATTGCCTGCGCATGTGGACCGCCGCCTGCGCGAGGAATTCAACTGCAGCTTCCGTCCCGCTAAAGGCGCGATCGGCGCGCTCTACATGACGCCCGACGAGCCGCATCAACCGGCGCTGTTCGCCGATCCGGATTTCGAGATTGACGTGAAGCCTTCCGCCTCGCGCAGCGAGCAGAAGATCGCGGCGGTTTATGTCACCCGCTTCCAGAAAGAACGCTGGGCCGACAAGGATCAGGCTTATCCCAAGATCGACGCCCAATTCCTCAAGGACGCGAAATATTCGCAGGCGAGTGTATTGCATCCGCTGCCGCGCGTCGGAGAACTCGACGTCTCGCTCGATACCGACACCAGGGCGGTCTATTTCGAGCAGGCAGCTTACGGCGTGCCGGTGCGCATGGCGCTGATCGCGCTGCTGCTTGGATTGCCGGACGGCCCCGCGATGGAGACTTACTCAGGCGGCTTCGCGCCTGCCGAGCGGCCGCTTTACGACCATCCGTTCACCGAAGGACTGTCCTGCAGCAATCGCAACTGCATCGTGCATGAGCCGATGGAAGCGCCTTATGTGCGCAACAAATTCCATGTCGTCCGCGGCGAGGACGGATGCCGCCTGCGTTGTCTCTATTGCGAGCACGACAGCGAAGGTTTCGTGGTCGCGAGCCGCAAGAACAAGTGGTACGCCGACGATCCGTCGTTGCTGCTGACCGAGGCCGATCACACGCTCAAGGACCTCGTCGCCTTTCGTGACGGGGCCTCCGCGCAGGAGGCGGGCTATCGCGCGCGCCAGCAGGCCGCGCCGCGCCGCCGGAGCAAGCCGGCGTCATGAGCTGGACGCTCGCTCCGCAGCACATGGCCGGAGCCATCGCACTTGGCTACCTGCTCGGCTCGATCCCGTTCGGGCTGGTCATCACGCGGCTCGCCGGAACCCAGGACATCCGCCAGATCGGCTCGGGCAATATCGGCGCGACCAATGTGCTGCGCACCGGCCGCAAGGGCCTCGCCGCTGCCACCCTGGTCGGCGATGCGCTCAAGGGCACTGCGGCGGTCCTGCTCGGAGGATATCTCTACGGATTCGAAGGCACCCTGCTCGCCGGGCTCGGCGCGTTCCTCGGACACCTGTTTCCGGTCTGGCTCGGCTTCAGGGGCGGCAAAGGCGTCGCGACCTATATCGGCGTGCTGATCGGCCTGGCCTGGCCGGTGACGCTGGTCTTCGCCGCGGTCTGGGGAGCCGTCGCAGCTGCCCTTCGTTTCTCATCGGCGGCGGCACTAGCCGCCAGCCTCGCCACGCCAATCGCCTTGTTTTTCTTCGGCTACCGCGAGGCGGCCGAATTATTCACGCTGCTGACCATCCTGCTCTGGGTGCGACATCGCGAGAATATCACCCGGCTGATTGACGGCACCGAATCCAGGATCGGCGCAAAAACCAGCGACAAATCGCCCGCGCCTGACGCGTAGCGCCTGCTCTTGTCCGCAACCAGCGCACAGGCGATGCTGGGATCATGAAGAGTGGCGCCTCTGATCCCGGCACCCCCATGCGCCTCACCGCCGAGCAGCGCATCGACTGGCTGCGCCTGATCCGCAGTGAGAATGTCGGGCCGCGGACTTTCAACTCCCTGCTCAAATATTATGGCAGCGCGCGCGGCGCGCTTGCTGCCCTGCCCGATCTGGCGCGGCGTGGCGGCGCCAAGCATGGGCGGATCTTCAGCAGCGCGGACGCCGAGCGTGAATTGACCGAGGCGACGCGGCTTGGCATCCGGCTGGTGGGGCTGGGCGAACCGGAATATCCGCAGCGGCTCGCCATGATCGACGACGCGCCGCCGCTGCTCGCCGTGCGTGGCGACCAGGCCGTGATGCAGCAGCCGATGATCGGGATGGTCGGGGCGCGCAACGCCTCCGCAGCCGGCATGAAATTCGCCGAGAAGCTTGCGCGCGAATTCGGTGAGGCGGGGTTCGTCGTTGCGTCGGGTCTTGCGCGCGGGATCGACGCCGCGGCGCATCGCGCGAGCCTCGCGAGCGGCACGGTCGCGGCGCTGGCCGGCGGTCACGATCGCATCTATCCAAGCGAGCATGAGGAATTGCTGGGCCGGCTTCTCGATCACGGTGCAGCGATCTCCGAAATGCCGCTCGGCTGGGAGCCACGGGCACGCGACTTCCCGCGCCGTAACCGGCTGATTTCCGGATTGTCGGTCGGCATCGTCGTTATAGAAGCCGCGCAGCGGTCGGGGTCGCTGATCACCGCGCGGATGGCGCTGGAGCAAGGCCGTGAAGTCTTTGCAGTTCCGGGCTCCCCGCTCGACCCTCGCGCCGAAGGCAGCAACAACCTGCTCAAGCAGGGCGCCGGGCTGGTCACCGGCGTGGACGATGTTCTCGATGTGCTGCGTCCGATCCTCGGCCAGGCCATTGTCACGTCGGCGCAGGAACCGGAGAGCTCCGACCTGTCCGGGGCCGATCCGGACTCCAATGAACGACAGCGCATCGTCTCGCTACTCGGCCCCACCCCGGTGGTGCTCGACGATCTGGTGCGCCTGTCCGGCGCATCGCCGGCAATCGTCCGCATGGTGCTGCTGGAACTTGAGATCGCCGGGCGCATCGAACGGCATGGTGGCGGGCTGGTCTCGCTGCTGTAACATGCGGCTGTGATCCGACTCCTTTCAGCCGCCATGCTGTTGCTCGCGGTCTCCGCCGCCGATGCACAGGACACGTTCGCGACGTTTCGCGACGCGTTATGGCGCGATGCGCGCGACCGAGGGATCAGCCGCGCGACCTTTGACGACGCCTTCGCAGGAGTCACGCCCGACCCGCGCGTCGTCGCGGCGACCAAGCGCCAACCCGAATATGGCAAACCGTTCGGCGACTATGTCGTGGCCATGGCGTCTCCGTCGCGCATTGCGCAAGGCAGGCTGAAAGCCAAGGAATGGAATGACACCTTCGTCGCACTCGACAAGACCTACGGTGTCGACCGCGCGACCATCCTCTCGATCTGGGGCATCGAGACCTCCTATGGCGGCGCCAAGGATCGCTGGGACGTGATCCGCTCACTCGCAACGCTGGCGCATGCGCGCTATCGCGATCCTTATTTTCGCGACGAGTTGCTGGCGTCGTTGCGCATCCTTGAGGACGGACACATCGCGCGGGTTGATCTGCTCGGCGCCTGGGCCGGTGCGATGGGCCAGCCGCAATTCATGCCGTCGAGTTTCCTCAATTATGCGGTCGACTTCTCCGGCGACGGCAAGAACGACATCTGGCGCAACGTGCCTGACGTTCTCGCCTCGATCGCCAATTATATGCGCAAGAGCGGCTGGCAGTCCGGCCTGCCCTGGGGCTTCGAAGTGACATTGCCGGCCGGCTTCGACACGCGCCGCAGCCGCGGGACGTTCGCTGAATGGACGACACTCGGGGTCCGGCGCGCCGGCGGCGGCAAACTTCCCGGCGCCGGGGACGCGATCCTGTTCTTCCCGTCCGGAGTGACCGGCCCGGCATACCTCGTGACCGCCAATTTCGACGTGATCAAGCGCTACAACAACTCGGACGTTTATGCGCTCGCGGTCGCACATCTCGCCGATCGCATCGCCGGTGGCGGCCCGTTCCAGGCAAAATGGCCGGCTGACGACCGCCAATTCACCCGCGACGAGCGCATCGCGCTTCAGACAAGGCTGCGCGCGCTGGGCCATCCAGTCAGCAACCTCACCGGCCATTTCGATTTTGAGCTGCGCGATGTCATCCGAACGGTACAGGCGAAGTTCGGGATGACGGTCGACGGCCATCCGACGCCGGCTCTGCTGGGCCGGCTGGCGCCGTAATCAGCCCGGGCGGTGTCGTTGATTGTTTACCCTGGCCGCGTATCAACGAGCCTCTCGTGGCCCCCAGCAGGGCCTATTTGTAATAGTTGCATTAATTATAATAAGACCGCCTAGATTGCATTCCTTCGATCGTCCACCGGCCGGAAAATCGGGTCGGTGACCGTCGGGAAAGTCGGCGCGCCGGCGTCCCGATTTGACAGTGACAGCCCTTATACCCATGTTCGCGACCGCAGCGATCCGGTCGACTCGCTCGTGTTTCACGCAATATTCCGCCCATAACGTGTTGGAGTTACATGAATATCGTCGTCGTGGAGTCGCCCGCCAAGGCCAAAACGATCAACAAGTATCTGGGCTCCTCCTATGAGGTCCTGGCGTCCTTCGGCCACGTCCGCGACCTCCCGGCGAAGGAAGGATCGGTCGATCCGAACGCCGATTTCCGCATGCTCTGGGAGGTGGACGCCAAGTCCCAGCAGCGGCTCAACGACATCGCGCGGGCCCTCAAGGGGGCTGACAAGCTGATCCTCGCAACCGACCCTGATCGCGAGGGCGAGGCGATCTCCTGGCACGTGCTGGAGGTGCTGAAGGAAAAGAAGGCGCTCAAGGACCACCAGGTCGAGCGCGTGGTGTTCAACGCCATCACCAAGCAATCCATCCTCGACGCGATGAAGAACCCGCGCCAGATCGACGAGGCGCTGGTCGACGCCTACCGCGCGCGCCGCGCGCTGGATTATCTGGTCGGCTTCACGCTCTCGCCGGTGCTGTGGCGCAAGCTGCCGGGCGCGCGCTCCGCCGGACGCGTACAATCGGTCGCGCTGCGGCTGGTCTGCGACCGCGAGCTCGAAATCGAGAAATTCGTCGCCCGTGAATATTGGTCGATCGTCGCGACGCTGACGACGGCGCGCGGCGAGAGCTTCGAGGCGCGCCTGGTCGGCGCCGACGGCAAGCGCATTCAGCGGCTCGATGTCGGGACCGCCGAAGAAGCCGCCGCCTTCCGCCAGGCGCTGGAGACCGCGCAGTTCCAGGTGTCGTCGGTCGAGGCCAAGCCCGCCGCCCGTCACCCGCCCGCGCCCTTCACCACGTCCACTCTGCAACAGGAAGCCAGCCGCAAGCTCGGCTTCGCGCCGGCGCATACCATGCGCGTCGCGCAGCGCCTGTATGAAGGCATCGATGTCGGCGGCGAGACCGTCGGCCTGATCACCTATATGCGAACCGACGGTGTGCAGATCGCGCCCGAAGCCATCACGTCGACGCGGAGCCTGATCGGCAAGGATTACGGCGACCGCTACCTGCCCAAGACCGCGCGGCAATACCAGACCAAGGCGAAGAACGCCCAGGAGGCGCATGAAGCGGTGCGCCCGACCGATCTGTTCCGTCGCCCGCGCGAGGTGAGTTCGCATCTCGATCGCGATCAGGCGCGGCTCTATGAACTGATCTGGCTGCGCACTGTCGCGAGCCAGATGGAATCCGCGGAACTCGAACGCACCACGGTGGATATCAGCGCCGCCACCGGCGCACGTCGGATCGAGCTGCGCGCCACCGGCACCGTGGTCAAATTCGACGGCTTCCTGACGCTCTATCAGGAAGGCAAGGACGACGAGGACGCCGACGAGGAGTCGCGCCGCCTCCCCGCCGTGAGCCAGGGCGAGCGCCTCACCAAGCAGGGCATCGCCACCACCCAGCATTTCACCGAGCCGCCGCCGCGCTTTTCGGAAGCCGCGCTGGTGAAACGCATGGAAGAGCTCGGCATCGGCCGGCCCTCGACCTATGCGTCGATCCTGCAAGTGCTGCAGGATCGCGGCTATGTGCGGATCGACAAGAAGCGCCTGGTGGCCGAGGACAAAGGCCGCGTGGTCACGGCCTTCATGGAGAGCTTCTTCGCGCGCTATGTCGAATACGACTTCACCGCGTCGCTGGAAGAACAGCTCGACCGCGTCTCCAACAGCGAATTGAAATGGCGCGATCTGCTGCGCGACTTCTGGACCGATTTCATCGGTGCCGTCGAGAATATCCGGGACGTGAAGATTGGCGACGTGCTGATCGCACTCGACGAGATGCTCGCGCCGCATATCTTCCCGGCGAAAGCGGACGGCACCGACCCGCGCATCTGCCCGAGTTGCGGCAACGGCCGGCTGTCGCTCAAGCTCGGCAAATTCGGCGCGTTTCTCGGCTGCTCGAATTATCCGGAATGCCGCCACACCCGCCAGCTCGGCACCACCGGGCCTGAGGGCTCTGATATCGGCATCAAGAAGCTCGGTGTCGATCCGGTCACCGGCCTGGATGTGACGCTGCGCGGCGGCCGTTTCGGTCCCTATGTCCAACTCGGCGAAGCCGAGAAGGGCGGCGAGAAGCCAAAACGCGCCGGCCTGCCCAAGGGCATTGCGCCCGACGACGTCGATCTCGACAAGGCGCTGTCGCTGCTGTCGCTGCCGCGCGAAGTCGGCAAACATCCCGAAAGCGGCGATCCGATCCTCGCCGGCATCGGCCGCTTCGGCTCCTACGTGGTGCACGGCAAGACCTATGCGAGCCTCGACGCCGGCGACGACGTGCTGACCGTCGGCCTCAATCGCGCCGTCGCGCTGATCGCCGACAAGATTGCGAACCCTGGCAAGCAGCGGCGCTTCGGCTCCGACCCCGGCCGCACCATCGGCGAATATCCCGGCAAGGGCGGCCCGATCGTGGCGCGCGCCGGCCGTTACGGTCCCTATGTCAGCCACGACGGCGTGAACGCGACGCTCCCGCGCGACAAGACGCCCGAGACCATCACCCTCGAGGAAGCCGTCGCGCTGATCGACGCCCGCGCCGCCGCCGGGCCGAGCAAGAAGCGAGGCGCCAAAAGGGCCGCCCCGAAGAAGGCTGCGCCCAAGAAGGCTGCATCCAAAGCTGCACCGAAGGCTGCCGCCAAAAAGGCCGCGCCCGAGGCCGGAGCGGAAAAACCCGCAGCAAAACCCAAAGCCGCGAAAAAGGCGGCACCGAAGAAAGCTGCGGCCAAGAAAGCCAGTCCCGAGCCAGCCAAGACCAAGGCCCCGCCCAAGGCGGCCACCAAGAAGCCCGTGCCTGCATGACGGCAATGCGCTCCGCGCCGGTGCAACAGTTCCGGCGCGGTGGCAGTGGCTACCAAAGATCACTATTTAACGTGAGGCGAGGACGCCTCGCGGACCGATTGTGACCAGCCCGAAACCCAATAGACCCACCCTCCCGTCGAAGGCCGATATTCTTGCCTTCGTCTCGACGCAGTCCGGCAAGGTCGGAACGCGCGAGATCGCGCGTGAATTCGGCCTGAAAAACGCCGACCGCGCCGCCCTCAAACGGATCCTGCGCGAACTCGCCGATGCCGGAACGGTAGAAAAGCGCCGCAAGAAGCTGCATCAGCCCGGCAAGCTGTCGCCGGTCATTGTGGCCGACATCACGGCGCGCGATCGCGACGGCGAGTTCATCGCCACGCCGACCGAATGGGATGAGGACACCCAGGGACCACTTCCAAAGATCCGCATCCGCGTCGGCCGCAGGCCCAAGCCTGGAGAGAATGCCGGGGTCGGCGACCGCGTGTTGTTGCGCCTCGAAGAAGGCCGCGACGACGATGAGGCCGTCCGCCATAGCGGCCGCGTCATCAAGCTGATCGACCGCGCCAAGGCGCGCGTGCTCGGGATTTTCCACGCGCTGCCGCAAGGCGGCGGACGGCTGATCCCGATCGACAAGAAGCAGCTCGGCCGCGAACTCGTCATCCCGCCATCGCAGACCGGCGACGCCAGTGACGGCGATCTGGTCGCGGTCGAAGTCGCGGAAAAGCGCGGCTTCGGCCTGCCTGTCGCGCGCGTCACCGAACGGCTCGGCTCGCTCAAGAGCGAGAAGGCCGTCAGCCTGATCGCGATCAACGCGCATGGCATTCCGAATGTGTTTCCCCCCGCGGTGCTGAAGGAAGCGGAGGCCGCGCGCCCCGCCGGCCTGTCCGGCCGCGAGGACTGGCGCGAGCTTCCGCTGGTCACGATCGATCCGGCCGACGCCAAGGATCATGACGACGCCGTACACGCCAGCGCCGACACCGATCCGGCGAACCGCGGCGGCTTCGTCCTTACGGTCGCGATTGCCGACGTGGCGCATTATATTCGCACCGGATCGGCACTCGACCGCGAAGCGCTGATCCGCGGCAATTCGGTCTATTTTCCGGACCGCGTGGTGCCGATGCTGCCGGAGCGAATTTCCAACGATCTGTGTTCGCTGCGTCCCGACGAGGACCGCGCCGCGCTGGCAGTGCGCATGATCATCGACGCCGATGGACGCAAGCGCCGCCACACCTTTCATCGCGTCATGATGCGATCGGCCGCGCGCCTGAGCTACGAGCGCGCGCAATTCGCCATCGGCGGACGCACCGACGAGTTGACCGCGCCGTTATTGGAGCCGGTGCTTGAACCACTTTATGCGGCCTATCGCGCGCTGGTGAAGGCGCGCGAGGAACGCCAGCCGCTCGACCTCGACCTGCCGGAGCGCAAGATCCTGCTCAAGTCGGACGGCACCGTGGACCGCGTCGTCGTGCCCGAGCGCCTCGAAAGCCACAAGCTGATCGAGGAATTCATGATCCTCGCCAATGTCGCCGCGGCCGAGACGTTGGAGCAGGCGCGCGTACCGCAGATCTATCGCGTGCATGACGAGCCCTCGCCGGAGAAGCTCAATGCGCTGCGTGAATTCCTCAAGACGCTCGACATCACGCTGCCGAAGACCGGCGCGATGCGGCCGGTGCAATTCAACCAGATCCTGCATCGGGTGAAGAACCACGAATCCGAGCAATTGGTGAATGAGGTGGTGCTGCGCAGCCAGGCGCAGGCCGAATACGCGGCTGAGAATTACGGCCATTTTGGCCTGAACCTGCGGCGCTATTCGCACTTCACCTCGCCGATCCGGCGCTATGCCGACCTGATCGTGCATCGCGCGCTGGTGCGTGCCGGCAATCTCGGCGACGGCGCGCTGCCGCCGGAGATGGACCTGGCCGCGCTGTTGGAAATCGCCACCAGCATCTCGGCCGCCGAACGCCGCGCCATGAAGGCGGAGCGCGAAACGATCGACCGTCTGATCGCGCATTTCATGGCCGACAAGATTGGCGTGAGCTTCGAGGGCCGCATCGCCGGCGTCACGCGCGCCGGATTATTCGTCAAGCTCGACCATACCGGCGCCGACGGATTCATTCCGGCGCGCACGGTCGGGAACGAGTATTTCCGTTTCCACGAAGAGCGCCACGCGCTGATCGGCGACACCACCGGCGAGAGCTACCGCCTCGGCGATCGCGTCGCGGTAAAGCTGGTCGAGGCCGCGCCGGTCGCGGGCGCATTGAGATTCGAACTTCTCTCCGAGGGCAGCTATGACAAGGCGCAGCAGCGGCGCCCGGGCAAGCCCAAGAGCGAGGTCCCGGTTCGAAAAGCCAAGTCCACGCAACCGAACCACTTCAGAGGTTCGCGTGGACGAAAGAAGAAGGTACGGCGATGATGGACGAAGACACGAGCCCCCGTGACACGATCACCGCAATGAAGCGCGGCCTCGCAGGGCGCTGCCCGAAATGCGGCGAAGGCAAGATGTTTCGCGCTTTCCTTAAGGTCGCCGATCATTGCCCGCATTGCGCGGAGGAATTGTCGCACCAGCGCGCCGACGACGCGCCGGCTTACTTCGTGATCTCGATCGTCGGCCACATCGTGGTGGTGGCGGCGCTGGTGGTCGAGACCACCTATATGCCGCCGCTCTGGGTGCATTCCGCCATGTGGATCCCGTTGACGGTCGCGATGTCGGTCGCGCTGCTGCAGCCGATCAAGGGCGCCATCGTCGGCTGGCAATGGGCGATGCGCATGCACGGCTTCGGCAATCCCCATGACGATCCCGCGACGTTCGGGATCACGCCGCGCCCCGCGCCATGACTGACCTTGCCGCGCTGCTGAAGGACGAGGTCAGAGGTCCGCATCCATACCGGCGTCCGAGCGACGCCGCGACGCTGATCCTGGTCGATCGATCCGGATCCACACCAAAAGTGCTGCTCGGCCGGCGGCATCAGCGGCATGCCTTCATGCCGGGAAAGTTCGTCTTCCCCGGCGGCCGTGTCGAAGCCTCGGACCGCTACGCTAAGGTGGCCGCACCACTTGATCTTCATGCTCAGTCCAAGCTGATGGCGCGCGTCCAGCGCGCCAACCCGGTCAAGGCGCGCGCGCTGGCGCTCGCCGCCATCCGCGAAACCTATGAGGAAACCGGGCTGCTGCTGGGCACGCATGAAAACCTAGCGGGCCGTGCCGGCAAGTTGCTGGCCTCGAGCGCCTGGAAGGCCTTCGGCGAAGCCGGCGTGATGCCGGATCTCGCGACGATCTCATTCGTCGCGCGGGCGATCACACCGCCGGGCCGCACACGCCGCTTCGACACCCGTTTCTTTACCGCCGACGCTAGCGCGATCGCGCACCGGGTCGAGGGGATGGTCGGCGAGGAATCGGAGCTCGTCGAGATCGTCTGGATTCCGATCGACGAAAGCCAGCATCTCGACCTGCCCGGGATCACGCGCCGGGTGCTGCAAGAGTTGCAGAACCGCATTGCGGCCGGCTTCAGCCAAGACCTGCCCGTGCCGTTCTTCTACACCCGGGGGGACAAGATGGTCCGGGACACCCTGTAGACGTCCGGAACCGAGCATTCAGAGCCCGGATTCCACCTTTCCGCCCTCCGCAACGGCCCCAATTCTTGACAACGAGGCGTCAGCCGCTAGGTTGCCGCCAACTCACGACAATCCAAGGTTTCAGAGGTCCATCATGGCCAAGGCCACTACCATCAAGGTCAAGCTCGTCTCGAGCGCCGATACCGGCTTTTATTACGTCGCAAAGAAGAACTCGCGCACCATGACCGACAAGCTGGTCATGAAGAAATACGACCCAGTCGCGCGCAAGCACGTCGAATTCCGGGAATCCAAGATCAAGTAATCGGCAGGCTCACCGCTGCGAAAAAGGCGCCCTCTCGGGCGCCTTTTTCATTGCAAAAACAGCGACGGCAACACGATTTTACCGGTGGAT
>CANKHJ010000120.1 GCA_947481635.1 Bradyrhizobiaceae bacterium | reverse complement strand
CGCGAGGTGCGACGCGCCGCGGTCGCCTTCATCGAGATGCGCGGCCGCATCGAGCGCGCGATGGAGCAGCGCACCGCGATGCTGGCCGGCGTGTCGCATGACCTGCGCACCATCCTGACCCGCTTTAAGCTCGAACTCGCGCTGATCGGCAACGAGCCGGAAGCCGCGGCGATGCGCAAGGACGTCGACGAGATGGCGCGCATGCTCGAAGCCTATCTGGCCTTTGCGCGCGGCGATTCCGGCGAGCAGTCGGCGCCGACCGACATGGCCGCGTTCCTCGACGAATTGCGCGCCGACGCCGAGCGCCACGGCCACCGCGCGACGGTGACGTTCCACGGCCATCCGATCGTTACGGTGCGGCCGGCGGCGTTCAAGCGCTGCCTTGCCAATCTCGTATCGAACGCGGCGCGTTTCGCGCATGGCATCTCGATCACCGGCCATCGCGACCATCGCTACCTCTCGGTGACGATCGACGATGACGGTCCCGGCATTCCGGCGTCGCAGCGCGAGGAGGTGTTCAAGCCGTTTCTGCGCCTCGACCACGCGCGCAACCAGGATGAAGGCGGCACCGGCCTCGGCCTCGCGATCGCGCGCGACATCGCGCGCTCGCATGGCGGTGACATCACGCTATCGGATTCACCGCTGGGCGGATTGCGTGCGACTGTGCGCGTGCCGGTTTAAGAAACCCGGCCCTTCACCGCGTTGGCGGTGGCGCTCACGGAAATCGATCCGTCCGACCGCGCCGGCACGGCGGCTCGCGTCTTCTCTTTCACCGCGGCCCGGTCGCGTTCGCTCAATGCGTTCAGCGCGTGGGTCAGCGGATTGAAGCTAGGCGTCTGCGCGTCCCAATAGTCATCGAAATTCACATAGTCGCAGGTGACCTCGAACGCGCGGCTTTCCACCCCCGTGAAGCCGGCCTCGCCGAACAAAGCCGCGAGCCGCTCGAGGGTTGAGTCCGCGGTGCCCGGCGCCTGCATCACCTCGACCCCCATACGGCGCGCGGTGAGGCCCAGGATCGTGTTCGGGGTGCGTCGGCCGGCGAAGTCCCAGACATAGCCGGCAACGACTCCACCGGGACGGGCGACGCGGCGCATCTCGGACAAGCCGCGCGGCCGGTCGGGAATGAAATTGATCACCAGTGCGGAAGCGACCACGTCGAAGCTCCGATCGGGAAACGGCAAAGCCTGCGCGTCGGCGACACGGAAATCCGCCTTGGCCGCGACCGGCAGCGAGCGGGCATGCACGATCTGCTCCGGCGACGGATCGACCGCGATCACGGAATGTGGTGCGCAGGCATCGAGCAGCAATTCGGTGAACGCGCCGGTGCCGCAGCCGACGTCGAGCCAGTCGGCATTCACGGGCGGCGCGACCCAGTCCAGAAACAGCGCACCCACCGCACGGCTCCAACGGCCCATGAAGCGTTCATAGGCCTCGCCGTCGGTGAACCTCATGCTGCTCTCGGCCATCGCCCGGTTCCCGTTGTGATGTATTGTGCAGGCATACGACTCTGGGAGGAGCCAAACAATGTCTGCCAAGCGGCCGATCATCAATATCGACGAACTCGACTTGCGGCCTTGGGGTCATGGCGGCATTCCCGCGACCGTCGCCGGCAATTCGAAGCCGCGCGAGGAATTCCAGGCGCGCCTCGGCGCGATCGGCTCGCGCATCGGCGCCCAGAAGCTCGGCTATAATCTCACCGTGGTGCCGCCGGGGAAGCAGGCTTTTCCGTTTCATAGCCACTACGCCAATGAAGAGATGTTCTACATCATCGAGGGTCGCGGCGAGGTGCGCATCGGCGAGGCGCGCTATCCGATCCGCGCCGGCGACGTGATCGCCTGCCCGCCGGGCGGGCCGGCGACGGCGCATCAGGTGATCAACAATTCGGACGGCGAATTGAAGTACCTGGTGATCAGCACCAAGCAGACCCCGGATGTTTCCGACTATCCGGACTCAAACAAGTTCGGCGTGCTGGTGGAATTGCCGCCGACGCCGGAAGGCAAGCCGCAGTCGCAGCGCGTGATCGGCCGCTGGAAAGACAGCGTTGGCTACTGGGAAGATGAGAACGGCTAGATTGCGGGCTGCTCGTCTTCGCGCGGACCGGTACGGCGACGGCGCGCGCGCAGTCGCGATGCGATACGGCAGGCGCCCGCGGGAATCCTGAATGCCTCATCCAGCATCACCGACCAATGCTCGGCGCGCGACAGCGCGCGATCGAGCGCCGCCATGGTGGCCGCCATGTCCGCATCCTCATCGTTGAGCCAGGTGCGCATCACCGCGCCGAAGGTGAGCGCGAGGCCCTGTGCGCGCAGCATGCCCTTCGGACCCGCCGAGCCGATATCGGCCGCGGTCAGCATCCATTGCATCGATTGCACGCCGAAGCGGTTGAGCGTCAAAGCAAGGCCGGGATTGCGCATCGCGGAGCGCGTCAGCGAGCGCACCGCCGCCTTGTAAGGGGTCATCGCCTCGAAGCGGCGCATCAGGATCTCGAATAGCCGCTCGCGTGCCGGATCCTCAGCCATGTCCTCGTCGGTCTCGGACAGCACCGCGCGGTCGATGCGCCGTACATGCTCGGACAGGATCGCCAGCGGCGAGCCGAACTCGCCGCGCAGCTCGCCGAGCGAGACGCCCGCCGTGGCGGCGATCTCGCGCAGCGTGATCTCGTCGAATGGCTTGTCTTCAAGCAGCGCCATCATGGCATCGACGATGCGCTCGCGCGGCGGCTTGGCGCTGGCGGAGATGTTGCGCGGCGCGGCGGTCTTGCGTGAGGTTTTGCTGGCGGTCTTTTTGGCCATGGCGGCCTCCTTGCCTGATCTCTCAATCTAGGCGTCGAAGCAGGGCGATACCAGGGCGTCGGGCTCGCTACTTTGCCAGATCGCGCGAGCGTTTGGTCGCGGCGGCGACGGCCTTGGTCAGCAGCGGCGCGAGGCCGTCAGAGGCCATCAACACGTCGAGTGCCGCCGCGGTGGTGCCGCCGGGCGATGTGACGTTTTTTCGCAGCGTTGCGGCGTCGTGTTCCGAGCGATGCAGCAATTCGCCCGATCCCACCACGGTGGCGCGTGCGAGCCGCGCCGCGAGGTCCGCCGGCAGGCCCGCGGCGGCACCGGCCTGGGCCAATGCGTCGGCCAGCAGAAACACATAGGCCGGCCCGGAGCCGGATACCGCGGTAACCGCATCCATCAGCGCCTCGTCGTCGATCCAGGCGACCTCGCCCGCGGCCGCGAGCAGCGCGTCGGCAAGCTGTCGCTGCTTGGTTGATACCCGTGCATTCGGCACCGCGACCGTGATGCCGCGCCCGATCGCGGCCGGCGTATTTGGCATGGTGCGGATGACCGCCGCGTTTGGCAGCGCTTGTTCGAGGAAGCCCAGATTCCGCCCGGCCATGATTGAGATCACGACCGTGTTGGCGCCCACCAGGGAGATGAGCCCCGGCACCACGTCCGGCGCGACCTGCGGCTTGACCGCGATCAGCACCGCGGACGCGTGCCCGATCGGGTCCTTTGGATTGAGGCGCAGTCCCTTTGCGACCAGCGCTGTCATCTCCGCGGATGGCTGCGGCTCGATGATCACGACCTTGTTCGGATCGAGCCCGCGCGCCAGCCAGCCGTCCAGCATGGCCCCGCCCATCTTGCCGGCCCCGACCAGGACCAGGGGCGCGGACAGGGATTTCAGGATTTCCGTAGACTGCATCGGGGAATTTCTCCGTCAACCCGCACGATGCTGTCGTCCCCGCGCAGGCGGGGACCCAGTACGCCGTGCCCTCTCGATAGGTCTCGGATTACTGGATTCCCGCTTTCGCGGGAATGACAATTGAGAGATTCGGGAGCGACGGTCGAGAGCCTAGGCCTCGCCGGAGGTCTCGAACATCGCCGCGTTGAGCGCCTCGCGCGCCGGCTTGCCGGCCCAGACCACGAATTGGAACGCCGGGAAATACCGCTCGCAGGCGTCGAGCGCGGCGCCGAGCAGCGTCTCGCATTGCTTGTTGGAGGCCTCGATGCCGCCGGTCAGCACCAGAGCGTGGCGATACATGACGATGCCGTCCTGCGCCCAGAGGTCGAAATGACCGAGCCACATCTGCTCGTTGATCATCGACAGCAGCGACAACACCTCGTTGCGCAGCCGGTCCGGCACCTTCATGTCGAAGGCGCAGGCGAGGTGCAGCGCCTCGATGTCATGCATCCAGGTGAAGGACACCTGGTAATCGGTCCATTTTCCGGTGACCAGCAGCGTGACTTCGTCGTCGCTGGAACGTTCGAACGACCAGTCGTTGGAGGAGGCGAGGTGCTCCACCACCGCGAGCGGGTCGAATCGATGCTGTTCCGTAAAGTCGATCAGGGACATGCCGTCTCCACGTTGCGCCGCTTGGAATTGGGTGCGCACGCCGCCACCCGGACTCGACACAACGGCACCTGACGCATCTAGGAACGGTCGACTGCCCCGGGCCTTCGTGGCCAAGGCCGCGACGGAGCGAATCAATCACCAATTGAATATAGACTCTCGATTCGGGCGGCCAAGCCCTCGCGAGCGGACTGCGACTCACGGACTCGTGGATATCTCGCCTCATCCACAGTCATCGGGATTCGCCACAATTTGCGCCATCACGCCGCCAATGGCCTGGGCGGATGGCGATTGCGCCGGAGAAGACTCGCGGCGGCGCCTTAATCGAACAGGCTGGAGACCGACTCTTCGTGCGCGGTGCGGCCGATCGCCTCGCCGATCAGTTCGGCCACCGAAAGCACGCGGATGTTCCTGGCTCCGCGCACGGCTTCGGTCGACTGGATCGAGTCGGTGATCACCAATTCCTTCAGGTTTGATCCGGTGATGCGCGTCACCGCGCCGCCGGAGAGCACGCCATGGGTGATGTAGGCATAGACCTCGGTCGCACCCTTCTCGAGTAGCGCATCGGCCGCGTTCACGATGGTGCCGCCGGAATCGATGATGTCGTCGATCAGGATGCAGGCGTGGCCATCGACCTCGCCGATCACGTTCATCACCTCGGACTCGCCGGCACGCTCGCGCCGTTTGTCGACGATGGCGAGCGGCGCGTTGATGCGCTTGGCAAGGCCGCGCGCGCGCGCGACGCCGCCGACGTCGGGCGACACGATGATCAGCTTGCTGGTGTCGAAGCGTTCCTTCACGTCGCGCACCATCATCGGCGACGCGTAAAGGTTGTCGGTCGGGATGTCGAAGAAGCCCTGGATCTGCCCGGCATGGAGATCGAGCGTCATCACGCGGTCAGCGCCGGCGCGGGTGATCAGGTTGGCCACCAGCTTGGCCGAGATCGGCGTGCGCGGGCCGGGCTTCCGGTCCTGGCGCGCATAGCCGAAATAGGGGATCACCGCGGTGATGCGCCGCGCCGACGAACGCCGCAGCGCGTCGGTGATGATCAGCAATTCCATCAGGTGATCGTTGGTCGGAAACGAGGTCGACTGGATCACGAACATGTCCGAGCCGCGCACGTTCTCCTGGATCTCGACGAAGATCTCCATGTCGGCAAAGCGCCGCACCACCGCCTTGGTCAGTTCGGTGTTGAGGTATTTGGCGATCGCGATGGCCAGCGCGGGATTCGAGTTTCCGGCGACGAGTTTGATCGCGCCGTTCTTGCCCGCCATGCCAGCCTCCTCGCGCGTCGCGCGCTCGCGGCGTCCTGATAACAAGCAGGGTGCAGCCCGGCAATATGACGCAGGGGAAATCCACCAGCGTCATTCCAGGGCGTCGCGCAGCGGCGAACCCTGAATGACAATGAGGCGGGCTTATTCGCTGGGCGCGAGCGCGAGGGTCTGCTCAGGTTGTGCAGCGGCGCTGGCGGCAGGTTGTGCATTGGTCCCGGCAAGGCCCGCGAGTTGCTCCAGGCTGGACTTGGCAATGCGGCGGAGCACGTCGCTGTTGGCGGCATTCCAGGCATTCTTGGTCGCAGCGCCGGCTTTCTCCTCGCCGGCCACGCGTCGCACGCGATTTCCGTCCGAATCGTAGACATCCCAGGCCCAGGCGATCGAGGTGCTGATCGACTTGCGGTTCTTCAGGACGTGAGCGGAGAGGTAGCCCCGGACGCGATAGCCGGGCGCGGCTTCGCGCGAGATCACCGGCACCTGCTGGGTTTCGGCCTCGACGCTGAGCGCCTGGACCAGGCTGTGGAAGACATCGGGCGGCGGGCCATCGATCGATTCGAAGGCAAAGGTGGTCGCGGTCGTGGTGCGCGGCTGCGACACCGAGCCGGTCACACCCCCGTCCGTTACGCACCCGGCCACGGCCAGCGCCATGACCGCGGCCAACGCCACGCCACACTGCATCGACACATCCCCGTGGCCGGTCCATTTCGAGCTCCCGCACCTTGGGTGCGAGCGCCAGCCACGGCTTTTGGGTAGCGGCAATCCAGGCCGAGGTCCAGACGGACGAGAGGTATTGGGTTAATCCGCGAGCGCGATGGCGTTGATGTGCCGGCCATAGTCCGGCTCGCCGCGATGGCAGGAGCGGCGGTAGCTGTAGAACCGGTCCGCATCGGCATAGGTGCAAAACCCGAGATCCTCGACATGCTCGATGTCGGCGCGGGCGAGCCGATCGCCGATATAGCCGCCGAGGTCGAACAGCGCATGCGCCTCGCGCGCCGCCGCGGCGAAGAAGCGGGCATTGTCGGGATCGGCGGCGAGGAATTGCGCGACGAATTCCGGGCCGACCTCGTAATTCTTCTGGCGGATCAGCGGGCCGACGGCGGCGACGATCCGGCCGCGCTGGGCGCCGAGCTTGGTCATCGCGTCGATGGTTGCTTCCAGCACGCCGGTGAAAGCGCCGCGCCAGCCCGCATGGGCGGCGCCGATCACGCGCGCGTCCGCATCGGCGAACAGGACCGGTCCGCAATCGGCAGTCGAGACGCCGAGCGCTAGCCCCGGCTTGCGCGTCACCAGGGCGTCGACGCGGGGCCGCGCATCGCGACTCCAGGGCTCATCCACCACCGCCACGTCGGGCGAATGGATCTGGTAGGCGGAGAGGAAGTGATCCGGCGCGACGCCGACCGCGGCGGCCATGCGCGCGCGGTTCTCGGCGACATAGCCGGCCTCGTCCTTGGACCCGACGCCGCCATTGAGGCTGGCATAGAGTCCCTCCGACACGCCGCCCTGGCGGGTGAAGAAGCCATGGCGGATTCGCGGCAAGGCATTGAGCGTCGGGGCGCGCAGCATCGTCATGTTTCGAATCCGGGCAATTCGCCGAGCGAAGGATGGCCGAGCGCGAGCACCTTGAACAGCCGGCCCATGCCGTCGCGTCCGCCCGCGGTGAGCCGCGTCACAGCGGCGTCGATGTCGTAGATCTGGCTCTGCGTCGCATGCCTTTTCAGCGACGAGGCGCGCATCTCGAGGCCGAGGCGCCACAGGAATTCTCCCTGGTCGAGCGGACCATGGGCATTCGCGCCGATCGATTCGGCAGCCTGCGCCAGCGCCTCGAAATCGACATGGGCGGTGAGATCGATCATGCCCGGCGTCGCGAGCGGATCGGCGAAGGAATGCGCGCCGACCGCCTGCAGCGTGTCGCCCAGCGCGCTCGTGGCGTGGCCATAATCGATCACCAGCGCGGCGCCCTTTTCGCGCACGATGCGGCGGCCGAGTTCGAGCGCGGGACGGTCCGGGCGCCACTCGAAAATGTCGCCCTCCAACGCCTCGCGCAACGCCGGCGGCACCGCCTTGTCGAATAACGGGATCGCATCGGGCCCGATCGTGAAGGCGAAGTTGCCCACGCCGTCGACGTCGACCATGCGCTCGTGCCAGCCGTCGTCCTGCTTCACCGCCTGGTGGATCGGCAACGCATCGAAGAACTCGTTGGCGAGCACGATCAGCGGCCCCGGCGGCACCTCCTCGAATGAGGAATGCCACAGCATCGGTACGCCGGCCTGGTCGAGCGTGCGGCGCTGGCGCGCCTGCAACGCCGGACTGATCTCGACCATGTGCACGACCAGCGCGTTGTGGAATCCGGGCACCACCGCGGCGGCACGCAAGGCGTCGCGCATCATGGTGCCGCGGCCGGGGCCGAGTTCGACCAGCCGGACGTTTTCCGGCGCGCCCATCTGGCGCCACGTCGCCGCCGCCCAGAGGCCGATCAACTCGCCGAAGATCTGGCTGATCTCGGGCGCGGTGGTGAAATCGCCGGCGCTGCCGATCGGATCATGGGTGATGTAATAGCCGTGGCGCGGATCGGCGAGGCAGAGGCTCATGTATTCCGAGACCGGCATCGGGCCGGCGCGCGCGATCAGCCGCCGGATTTCAGCTTCGAGCGGGAGGATGCCATCGCTCATGAATGCAGCGGCGGACGCCGCTGCGCCGCCACGATGAAAGCGATGCCGGCGAGGAATAGCGGCACCGACAGCAGCATTCCCATGGTCAGCCCGCCCCACAGGAAGCCGAGTTGCGCATCCGGCTCGCGGAAGAATTCACAGAACGAGCGGAAGATCGCATAGCCGACCGCGAATGACCCGACGATCAGTCCCGGCCGCTTCAGCGCCCCGGCGCGCACCAGCAGCGCCAGGATGATGAACAGCACAACGCCTTCGAGCGCCGCCTCGTAGAGCTGGCTCGGATGGCGCGGTACCGGTCCGCCATTGGGGAATACGAATGCCCAGGAAACATCCTTCGCCTGGCGGCCCCACAACTCGCTGTTGATGAAATTGGCAATGCGGCCGAGGCACAGGCCGATCGGGCCGGCGGCGCAGGCAAGATCGCCGAGCGACAATGTCGAGATATTGCGCCGCCACGCGAACAGCAGCACCGCCGCGACGCAGCCGAGGAAGCCGCCATGGAACGACATGCCGCCCTGCCAGAGCTGGAAGATCTCCAGCGGATTGGCGACGAAATAGGGGAGGTTGTAGAACAGCACATAGCCGATGCGGCCGCCGAGGATGATGCCGAGCGTCACCCACAGCACGAAGTCGTCGAAATCGACGACGGTCATCGGCGCCTTGCCGCCCCAGAATGCTTCATTGCGGATCAGGGCTCGCGCATAGAGCCAACCGAGCACGATGCCGAAGATATAGGCGAGCGCGTACCAGCGGATCGCCAACGGCCCGAAGCTGATCAGGATCGGGTCGATGACCGGGAACGGCAGGACGAACAGCGGCATGGCGGCTCCGAAGTGGTGATGCCGTGATGCGGCAGAGCGCAGGTCCCGTCAATGCTGCCGAGATGGGCTTGCGGAACTATGACACGCAATCCCATCTATCCGCCTCCGGCCTGCTTTTTTTCTCCCACCCCGGCCGGGACCAAACCGAACAGAAAAGCGCATGGCACAGCATCTTGAACTCGGGCTTGATACGTTCGGCGACGTCACCACGGATGCGGAGGGCAACCTGCTGCCGCATGCGCAGGTGCTCCGGAACGTGGTCGACCAGGCTGTGCTGGCCGATGAACTGGGCGTCGATTTCATCGGCGTCGGCGAGCACCACCGCGCCGACTTCGCAGTGTCCGCGCCCGAGGTCCTGCTCGCGGCGATCGCCGGGCGCACCAAGCGGATTCATCTTGGGTCCGCGGTGACGGTCCTGAGCTCGGACGACCCGATCCGGGTGTTCCAGCGCTTTTCGACCTTGGACGCGGTGTCGCAGGGGCGCGCCGAGGTGATCCTCGGGCGTGGCTCATTCACCGAGTCGTTCCCACTGTTCGGCTTCGAGCTCAGCCAATACGAGACGCTGTTCGAGGAAAAGCTCGATCTGTTCGTGGCGGTGCTGCGTCAGGAGGCGGTGACCTGGAGCGGCTCGATACGGCCGCCGCTGAAGAACCAGCGCGTGTTTCCGCCGATCGAGAACGGAACGCTGAAGACTTGGATCGGCGTCGGCGGCAGTCCGGAATCCGTGATCCGCGCCGCGCGCCATGACCTGCCGCTGATGCTTGCGATCATCGGCGGCGATCCGACGCGGTTCAAACCCTATGTCGATCTCTATCACCGCGCCTATGCCCAGCTCGGCAAGCCGGTGCAGCCGATCGGTGTCCATTCGCCGGGTCATGTCGCGGACACCGATGCGCAGGCGCGCGCGGAGCTTTATCCGAGCTACAAGCGGATGCGCGACAAGATCGGCGCCGAGCGCGGCTGGCCGCCGATGGGGAAGGGCGACTTCGAGCAGGAAGCCGATCATGGCTCGCTCTATGTCGGCTCGCCGGAAACGGTCGCGCGCAAAATCGCCGTGACCGCGAAGGCACTCGGCATCCAGCGCTTCGACATGAAATACAGTGCGGGTCCGCTGCCGCATGACAAGCTGATGCGCAGCATCGAACTGTACGGCAGCAAGGTCATTCCGATGGTGCGGGAGATGCTGGCCTGACCGCTGCCGCGAGGCCTGCGCGGAACTTTGACGATACCGAATGCTTGTAGCCCCGCTGCTCATAGCGGGAGTCGAGAATTCGTGGTCACGGCATCCAAAGATCTGCGCACCGGACGCTCGATCTGGGAATGGCAGCGGGCCACCAGCGTCAAGTATGGCCCGCTGTTGCGCGATATCGAGGTCGACGTCCTGGTGATCGGCGCCGGCATCACTGGCGCGATGATCGCCGATGCCCTGGGTGAATCCGGCCTCAAGGTCGCGATCGTCGACAAGCGCGGACCGGCCAAGGGATCGACCACCGCCAGCACCGCGCTGATCCAATACGAGATCGATACGCCGCTCACAAAGCTGTCGCTCAAGATCGGCAAGGCCAACGCGGCGCGGGCCTGGCGCCGGTCGCGGCTTGCGGTCGATGAACTGGCGGCGCGGCTCGGCGAACTCGGTGTGCCGGACGTGGTCGGACGCGACTCGCTTTATCTTGCAGGCAATCTGCTCGACCAGGACGAACTGGCGCGTGAGCACGACGCCCGCCGCGCCGCAGGTTTCGCCAGCCGCTATTTCGATCGCAAAGCACTGCGCGCGCGCTTCGGCATCGCGCGGGACGCCGCCATTCTTGGCTATGGCAATCTCGCGATTGATCCGCGCAAGGTCACGCTGGCTTTGTTGAAAGCCGCAACCGAGCAAGGGTCGAAAATCTTCACGCCGGTCGAGATTGTCGATATCGACGACAAGAAGACCGGCGTCACCGCCACGACCGATGACGGCCGGCGCATCCATTGCCGCCATCTGGTGTTCGCGACCGGCTATGAATTGCCGGATCGCGTGCCGCGCCGCGGCCACAAGATCGCATCGACCTGGGCGATCGCGACCGTCGCGCAGCCGCGC
The DNA here is from genome assembly GCA_947481635.1 of Bradyrhizobiaceae bacterium. Taxonomy (GTDB): domain Bacteria; phylum Pseudomonadota; class Alphaproteobacteria; order Rhizobiales; family Xanthobacteraceae; genus CANKHJ01. Next base: position 2,612 of record CANKHJ010000120.1, on the reverse strand, counting down.
CGTCTCTGGCCGGAGCAATGCATGATCTGGGAAGCGTCGGAGCCGTATCTCTATCTGCGTACCACGCCGGATGGCCGGGTGATCTGCGGCGGCGAAGACGAAGACTTCGCGGACAGCGATGAGCGCGACGCCCTGCTGGCGCGCAAGACCGCAACGCTGACACGCAAGCTCGGCCGGCTGATGCGCCATCTCGACCCGACCGCCGAATTTGCCTGGACTGGCACGTTCGGCAGCACCGCGACCGGCCTGCCGACCATCGGCCTGGTGCCGAAGATGCAGAATTGCTGGGTCGCGCTCGGCTACGGCGGTAACGGCACCACCTATGCGCGGATCGCGGCGGACGTGATCTGCGGCGGCATCACCGGCCGGCCGGATGTGGACGCGGATCTGTATCGGTTTGCGTGATCCGCTCCTGCCCTTGCAGGTCGGACCGCGCATCGCCATTCTGACAACTGAAACAACCGCTTCACGACGGAGCCGACCATGGCCCAGACCAACAACCGCTTCTTTGACGAGGTGGCACGCCTGATGAACGACGCGGCCGGGGTCGCGACCGGCGCGCGGCGCGAGTTCGACACCCTGTTCCGCACCCAGGCCGAGCGCATCCTGCGCGACCTGGACGTGGTTCAGCGCGAGGAATTCGAGGCGATCAAGGAAATGGCCCGCCTCGCTCGCGAAGAGAATGAGGCGCTCAAAGCCCGCCTGGACGCCCTGGAGGCCCGGATCGCCGCCCAGGACCAGCCCGGTCGCGATATTCCGCCGATTCCGGGCCCGAATACCGATTACGCCTGACACCGGTTCTTGTATTTGGATCGGGTTCGGCCTTCCGGCCGCCCCGGAATGACGGCTAGGGCCCGGTTTCCTTGTCATCTCTGCCCACGGCGGTTATAAGCCGCCCGCGACCGCGGCCCAGACACCCCTGGAGGCATACCGCGGCCGTTTTCCTTTGGATGTCGAGGAGTAGACTATGGCGACCGTCAGTGAATTGAAGGCGACGGCGCGTTCGCGGGCAGGCAAGGGGGCCGCCCGGGCTGAGCGTCGTTCCGGCCGTGTACCGGCTGTTATCTATGGTGATTCAAAACCCCCCGTGGCGATTTCGCTCGACCTGAAAGAGCTGACCCTGCGGATTCACGCCGGGCGCTTCCTGACCACCGTTCAGGAACTGGATGTCGATGGCACCAAGCATCGTGTGCTGCCGCGCGACTTCCAGGTCGATCCGGTGCGCGATTTCCCGATCCATGTCGATTTCCTGCGGCTCGGTGTCGGCGCGCGCATCCGTGTGCGCATTCCGGTCCACGTGTTCGGCGCCGAGCAGTCGCCGGGCGTGAAGCGCGGCGGCGCGGTCAACCTCGTGACCCACGCGGTCGAGCTCGAAGTCCCGGCCGATTCGATCCCGAATTCGATCGACGTCGATGTCTCCAGCCTTGAGATCAACCACTCGAAGCATCTGAGCGACGTCACGCTGCCGGCGAATGCGCGTCTGATCGGCAAGGCCGACCAGACGCTCGTCACCATCGTGCCGCCGTCGGGCTACGCCGAAGAAATCAAGGCCGCCGCCGATGCTGCTGCCGCTGCAGCCTCTGCCGCCGCCGCCGCTGCTGCTGCGCCTCCGGCACCCACCGGTGCTCCGGGCGCGGACAAGAAGTAACGCGTCCACTCGGCTTGTGTTTCCGGGAGCGGCCTATTGCCGCTTCCGGATCAAGCGTCAGATCGAGCGCGATCCATGCTGCTCTTTGTCGGACTCGGCAATCCCGGCGCGGAGCATGCCGGCCAACGTCACAATATCGGCTTCATGGTGGTCGACGCGATTGCGCGCCGTCACAACCTGCCGCCGTGGCGGCGCAGGTTTCAGGGCGTCGCCAGCGAAGGCGTCATCGGGGCGCAGCGTGTGCTGCTGCTGTTGCCGGGCACTTACATGAACGAGTCAGGTCGCGCCGTCGGCGAGGCCGTGAATTTCCTGAAGATCGCACAATCCGACGTCGTCGTATTCCAGGACGAAGTCGAACTGCCTCCGGGCAAGGTGCGTGTGAAGACCGGAGGCGGCATCGCCGGACATAACGGCCTGCGTTCGATCAGCGCGCATATCGGCAACGATTATCGTCGCGTGCGTATCGGCATCGGTCATCCCGGCGTAAAGGATCTGGTGCACCGGCACGTGCTCGGCGACTTTGCCAAGAGCGAGCAGGCCTGGGTCGCGGCATTGTGCGACATCGTCGCCGACAACGCGCCGCTGCTGGCGCGCGGCGAGGATGCAAGCTTCCAGAACAAGGTCCACCTTGCGATGGCGGCGAAGGGCTTCGTCGACAAGGATGACAAGGACGGGGCTTCGAAGCCCTGAACCTCAACACCGAACCAGAAGTGCTGAATTGTCATGGGTTTCAAATGCGGCATCGTCGGCCTGCCCAATGTCGGCAAGTCGACCCTCTTCAACGCGCTGACGCAGACCGCGGCGGCGCAGGCTGCGAATTATCCGTTCTGCACCATCGAGCCGAATGTCGGTGAAGTGGCGGTGCCGGATCCGCGCCTCGACACCCTGGCCAAGCTCGCCAAGTCGGCGCAGATCGTGCCGACGCGGCTCACCTTCGTCGACATTGCCGGTCTGGTGCGCGGCG
>CANKHJ010000119.1 GCA_947481635.1 Bradyrhizobiaceae bacterium | reverse complement strand
GCGATCGTGCGCGAAGGCGCCAAGTCGGTTGCCGCCGGCATGAACCCGATGGATCTCAAGCGCGGCATCGACCTCGCGGTCGAAGCCGTCGTCGCGGACCTGAAGAAGAACTCCAAGAAGGTCACCTCGAACGAGGAGATCGCGCAGGTTGGCACCATCTCCGCCAACGGCGATCGCGAGATCGGCGACTTCCTCGCCAAGGCGATGCAGAAGGTCGGCAACGAGGGCGTGATCACGGTGGAAGAGGCCAAGAGCCTCGAGACCGAGCTCGACATCGTCGAAGGCATGCAGTTCGACCGCGGCTATATCTCGCCTTACTTCGTCACCAATGCCGACAAGATGCGCGTCGAAATGGATGACCCCTACATCCTGATCTACGAGAAGAAGCTGTCGGGCCTGCAGGAATTGCTGCCGCTGCTCGAAGCGGTGGTTCAGACCGGCAAGCCGCTGCTGATCCTCGCGGAAGACGTCGAAGGCGAGGCGCTTGCCACGCTGGTCGTGAACAAGCTGCGCGGCGGCCTCAAGGTCGCGGCGGTGAAGGCTCCGGGCTTCGGCGATCGTCGCAAGGCGATGCTGCAGGATATCGCGATCCTCACTGGTGGCCAGGCGATCAGCGAAGATCTCGGCATCAAGCTTGAGAGCGTCACGCTTGCCATGCTTGGCCGCGCCAAGAAGGTGACGATCGAGAAGGAGAACACCACGGTCGTCAACGGCGCCGGCAAGAAGTCCGACATCGAAGGCCGCATCAGCCAGATCAAGGCGCAGATCGAGGAGACCACCTCGGACTACGACAAGGAGAAGCTGCAGGAGCGTCTCGCGAAGCTCGCGGGCGGCGTTGCGGTAATCCGCGTCGGCGGCGCCTCGGAGATCGAGGTGAAGGAGCGCAAGGATCGCGTTGACGATGCGATGCATGCAACCCGCGCTGCGGTCGAGGAAGGCATCCTGCCGGGCGGCGGCGTTGCGCTGCTGCGTGCCAGCAAGGTGCTTGCCAAGCTCGCTCACGCCAATGACGACCAGAAGACCGGCATCGAGATCGTGCGCAAGGCGCTCTCGGCTCCGGCCCGCCAGATCGCCTCGAATGCAGGCGAAGATGGTTCGGTCATCGTCGGCAAGGTGCTCGAGAAGGACCAGTATGCCTACGGCTTCGACGCGCAGTCGGGCGAATATGGCAACATGCTCCAGAAGGGCATCATCGACCCGACCAAGGTCGTGCGCGCTGCTCTTCAGAATGCGGCGTCTGTCGCCGGCCTGCTGATCACCACCGAGGCGATGATCGCCGAGGCCCCGAAGAAGAAGGGCAGCGGCGGTCACGCCGGCCACGATCACGGCGGCGGTGGCGGCATGGGCGGAATGGACTTCTAAGTCCATTCAACCAGCCAACCCAACAACGAAGGCCCGGGAGCAATCCCGGGCCTTTTTCTTTCGAGAAACCCTCTCGGTGTCATCGCTCGGTTTAACCGGGCGACCCAGTAATCGCTGGCTAGCGTATGGGGCACTTCGCCCAACAATTGCTGTCCGGTGATTACTGGATCGCCCGCTTTCGCGGGCGATGACAGCCGTTTGCTTTGCCGCGGCCCGTGATTAAATGGCGCTCATGGCACCCAGGAAAACCTCGCTCTTCACCATCGGTTACGAGAAGGCCACATCTCCCGCCGTGCTCGGCGAGATCGCGCGCGCCAGGGTCGATATCCTGGTGGATGTGCGGGCGGTGGCGGCGTCGCGGCGGCCCGGCTTCTCGAAGCGCCAGCTGGCCGCCGGCCTGGACGAAAACGGCGTCGCCTATCTGCATCTGCGCGGCCTCGGAACGCCCAAGGAGGGTCGCCTGGCGGCCCGCGCCGGCAAGCTCGATGAATTGCACCGGATCTTCGATGCCCACCTGAAAACCCCGCAGGCGCGCGAGGAGATGGACGAACTCACCGCGCTCGCCAAGTCGGGCAAGCGCCTGTGCCTGCTGTGCTACGAGCGCAACCCGCATGAATGCCACCGCCAATGGGTGGCCGAGATCGTCAGCGCGCGCACCGGCCAGCCGGTCGAGGACCTGTTCGCGCTGCAACTTCCCTGACCACAACGCATCGCTAGCAGTCGCGCAGGCGGCTTGAAGCGTGTTATTCGACAATGGCAGGGTAGGGCGCCCGGCGGTTCACCTGCTGCACCTGGAACGCGTTGCATCACCATGGCTATTTCCGAGAACACTCCCGACATCGTCACGGCGGCAATCCTCGTCATCGGTGACGAGATCCTGTCCGGCCGCACCAAGGACAAGAATATCGGCCACATCGCCGAATACCTCACGGCGCTCGGCATCGACCTCAAGGAAGTGCGTGTCGTTCCCGATGAAGAGGATGAGATCATCGAGGCGCTGAACGCATTGCGGGCGCGCTACACCTATGTGTTCACCACCGGCGGCATCGGCCCGACCCATGACGACATCACCGCGGATTCGGTGGCCAAGGCCTTCGGCGTGCCGATCGATGTCGATCCGCGCGTGGTCGAGATCATGCAGCGGCGCTTCCAGGGCATGGAGCTGAACGAGGCGCGGCTGCGCATGGCGCGCATCCCGCAAGGCGCGGAGCTGGTGACCAATACCGTGTCCGGCGCACCCGGCTTCTGGATCGGCAATGTGATCGTGATGGCCGGCGTGCCGAGCATCATGCAGGCGATGCTCGACACCGTCACGCCGAAGCTCGCAACCGGCGTCAGGATGCAGTCCGAGACGGTGGTTGCGCACGCGCGCGAGGGCGATATCGGCACCGAGCTGGGCGCGGTCGCCAAGGCCAATCCCGAGGTGATGATCGGCAGCTATCCGTTCTTCGATGGCACTGGCCCGAATACCAATCTGGTGCTGCGTGCGCGCGACCCCTCCAAACTGAGCGCCGCCAAGGCCGCCGTCGAGGCGATGCTGGCGGACGTGAAGGCCAAGTTGGGGCGCTGAGCCCGCAGACAGGAGGCCGCGATGGACCATCCGACCCGCCGCAATCTGCTTGTCACCGGCATGGCTGCCGCCGGCAGCCTCGGCTTGATTGCGCCCGCCCGGGCTCAGGCGCCGCTCGCCGCGACGCCGGAATGCGGCGACAAGGCCACGCTGAAGCAGACCGAGGGCCCGTTCTACAAGCCGCGCACCCCGGAGCGCGCCGACCTGGTCGAGACCGGCATGCGCGGACGCGTCATCGAACTCGCCGGCTTCGTGCTGACGCGCGACTGCCGGCCGGTGGCGCGCGCGCTGGTGGACCTGTGGCAGGCCGACGAGGCCGGCGCATACGACAACAAGGGTTTTCGCCTGCGCGGCCATCAATACACCGACGCGCAGGGCCGCTACCGCTTCCGCACCATCGCGCCGGCGGCCTATGTCGGCCGCACCCGCCACTTCCACGTCAAGGTGGCGGCCCAGCCCTACCGCTCGGTGCTGACCACGCAGCTCTATTTTCCCGACGAGCCGGGCAATGCCCGCGACGGACTATTCCGCAAGGAACTGTTGATGCGTGTCGCTACAGCCGGCGAAGGGCTTGCGGGACGCTTCGATTTCGTGCTCGAGGCGGGGTAGGAAAACGCGTGGGGGGATTATGACCGAGCCTGAATCAGCGCCGCAGCCGAGCAAGGTCTTTCCGGTCTCCTGGGACCAGTTCCACCGCGACACCCGCGCGCTCACCTGGCGGCTGGCCGAGTCCGGCCCGTTCCACGCGGTGGTCTGCGTGACGCGCGGCGGCCTGGTGCCGGCCGCGATCGTCGCCCGCGAGCTCAACCTGCGCATCATCGAGACGGTCTGCATCGCGAGCTATCAAGGCACCGAGCGCCAGGAGAACCTGCGCATCCTGAAGACCGTGGCGGATTCCGTGATCCAGCTCGGCGGTGGCGTCGGCAAGGGCGTGCTGATCGTCGACGACCTGGTCGACACCGGCCGCACCGCCCGGGTGATCCGCGAATTACTGCCGCAGGCGCATTTCGCCACCGTCTACGCGAAGCCGATGGGCCGCCCGCTGGTCGACACCTTCGTCACCGAGGTCTCGCAGGACACCTGGATCTATTTCCCCTGGGATACCGGCCTGGCGTTCCAGCCGCCGATCAAGGAAGGCGGCGCGTGAGGCCGCTTCCGGCGGCGGGCCTGGCGCGATAGAAGTTGCTCATGCGGGCGTGGCGGAACCGGTAGACGCAAGGGACTTAAAATCCCTCGGGAGCAATCCCGTGCCGGTTCGAGTCCGGCCGCCCGCACCATGCCAGTTCTGTGGATTCACGGCTGGCACGCATGCGACTCTTCCGCCTAGACTGATTGAGACTCGGCGCAACTGCCGCGGGTCACAAGGGCAGGGAATGCCGGACAACCCATCGCAAGACCGTTCGGCCTCGCCTGCACCGGATCGGCTACGCACCAAAATCTATCTCCCGCTCGCCGGCGTATTCCTCGCCATGGCGGCAGCCTGTGCCATCGGCCTCTGGTATCACTATGACGAAGCGCTCGACGTCGGCGAGCGTCGCGCCGAGAATCTCGCGCACATTCTCAGCGACCATCTGGGCCGTTCGGTCGAAGCCATCGATACGACGCTGACGCAGCTCAATCTGCATAGTCAGCGGGTCGGCGGTCCAACGGCGAATGCGGAATCCTGGGGGCCGGTGCTGGCGGCCGCTTACACCGCCTTGAACAGTGTCGGCTCGATCTCGGTCACGGATGAGAACGGCATCATCGTGCATGCCACCATTCCGGAGATCGTCGGCCAGTCGCGGCGCGATCTCTTTCTCTTCCAGCGCCTGTCGAGGAACGCCGGCGATGGCCTTGTCGCGGATCCGCCATTCACCGCCGTGCGCAGCGGGCGTTCGGTGCTCCCGCTGGCGCGGCGGCTGACCGACGTCAACGGCCGCTTTCTCGGTGTGGTTGTCGCGACATTGGAGCCGGAGCGGCTGCGTCAATTCTATCGTTCGGTCGACGTCGGGCCGAATGGCGTGATCTGGGCGCTGCACCCGTCGGGCATCGTGCTGTTTCGCGAACCCTCGCGGGTCGATCCGATCGGCCAATCGGCGAAGGACAATCCGCTGTTCGCGGCGCAACAGGCGCGTCCCGGTGCGGACGTGCTGCGAGCGGCGCTTGAACCCGGAGGCGCGCGCTATGTGAGCGCCTATCGCGGCAGCACCGATCCGCCGCTCACGGTGACGGTGTCGCTGGCGGAGCGCGATATCCTGGCGCGCTGGCGCGAGGAGGCCGTCGTGGCCGGCGTCGTGATGTCCGGCGTGGCGTTCATGTTTCTGCTGGCCGGGTTTCGCATCGGCCGCGAGATTCGTGCGCGCACCGAGGCCGATACGCGCGTCGCGCAAGCCAATACCGCGCTGGTGCAGGAGGCGGAGGAACGCCGTCGCCTGTTCGAGACCTCGGTCGACGTGATTTTCATCACCGATAGCCAAGGCCAGTTCATTCGCGTCAGCCCGAGCGTCGAACCGACGCTCGGCTATCATCCCGACGAGATGACCGGCCATAGCGGCGCCGACTTCATCTATCCGGAGGATCTCGATCCCACTCGCAACGAGATGCGGATGGCGCGGCGCGGCAAGCTGATGCGCAATTTCGAGACTCGCTATGTCCACAAGGACGGCCGGGTGATTGCGCTGAACTGGACCGGCATCTGGTCCGATCCGGGGCAGCAGCATTTCTTCATCGGCCGTGACGTCACCGAGCAGAAGATCGCCGAGGAACGGCTGCGGCAGTCGCAGAAGATGGAGGCGGTCGGACAATTGACCGGCGGCATCGCGCATGACTTCAACAACATGCTCACGGTCATCACCGGCACCATCGACATCCTCGCGGATGCCGTGGCCGACAAGCCGCAGGCCGCCGCGATCGCGAAGCTGATCAGCGACGCGGCCGACCGCGGCGCGGAGCTGACCGGGCGGCTGCTCTCCTTCGCGCGCAAGCAGCCGCTGCAGCCGCGCGAGACCTCCATCAATGCGCTGGTCGCGGACGCGGGAAAAATGCTCCAGCCATTGCTCGGCGCTCAGATCGAGATCGAGTCCCGGCTCGAACCGGATGCCTGGCCTGCGCTGGTCGATCCGACGCAGCTCACCACGGCGCTGCTCAATCTCGCCGTCAACGCGCGCGATGCGATGCCGCAAGGCGGACGGCTGACGCTCGAAACCGCCAATGTGGTATTGGATGAGAGTTATGCCAGGCTGCACAACGAGGTGATTGCCGGCCCTTACGTGATGCTGGCGGTCAGCGACACCGGTGCAGGCATTCCGGCGGAATTGCGCGACAAGGTGTTCGAGCCGTTCTTCACGACCAAGGAGCTCGGCAAGGGCACCGGCCTCGGCCTCAGCATGGTCTATGGCTTCGTCAAGCAGTCGGGCGGGCACATCAAGGTCTATAGCGAGGTCGGCCATGGCACGACCATCAAGATCTATCTGCCGCGCCAGGGCGCGCACGGGGAGTCGTCGGTCGAAGCGTCGCCCGCATTGTCGATGGAAGGGGGAGGCGAAACCGTTCTGATCGTGGAGGACGACGTCCAGGTCCACGCGTCGGTGATCGCGCAACTCGAAAGCCTCGGCTATCTGACACTTGCGGCGCCCAATGCGGCCGAAGCCTTGAAATTGATTGAGGCGGGCGCGGCGTTTGATGTCCTGTTCACGGACGTGATCATGCCGGGCCCGATGAACGGCCGGCAGCTTGCCGATGAGCTGGCGCGGCGCAAACCGGGGCTGAAGGTGCTGTTCACCTCGGGATATACCGAAAACGCCATCATCCATCATGGACGCCTCGATCCTGGCGTCCTGCTGCTGGCCAAGCCGTATCGCAAGTCGGAGCTCGCCCGGATGATCCGGCAGGCCCTGGGGGCTCCCGGAATGGGGACCGGCAGCAAGCCGGATGCGGCGGCCTGATCGTCAATCAAATATTAACGACTGCGGCGTTGCGATGTGACGCGTTGCGGCGCGATTCCACACGCTGCGCGATCATAAAGTATTAGCCATTGATACGGTAGTACGGTGCCTCGGCACGTGTGTTAGCCGGCATCGACATTGCTCCGAGTTGCAGAATGCATTTATCGTCGCACGGCATGGCGCCGGAAGAATCCGATCAACGTCTTGTCTACGTGCTCGATGACGAGCCGCATGTCGCGGCTGCCGTCTGCCATCTGCTGGTCGCGAGCGGCTTCACGCCGCGCCAATTCTCAAGCGTCGTTCCGTTCCTCACCGACCTGAAGATCACGCCGCCTGAATTGGTCGTGCTCGATCTCGCGCTCGGCGAGTCCGATGCGGTCGAGGTGATCCGTCACCTGCAGACGCTGAAATACGCCGGCAAGGTGCTGCTGATGAGCGGCCGCGACGAAGCCACCCTCGGCGAGATCACGCAGATCGGCCGGCGGCATGGCCTGTTGATGCTGCCGCCGCTGAAGAAGCCGTTCCGCGCCAGCGACTTGAAGAACCGGCTTGCCACGCTGTCTGATTGGAGCGGCGCGGATGTCGAGACCAGGCCGTTGGTGGCCGAGGCCGGCGAACCGCATGGCTGCGCCGTCGATCTCGGCGAGGCGCTGCGCAACGATTGGCTGGAGCTGTGGTACCAGCCCAAGATCGATCTCAAGTCGTTCATGGTCTGCGGCGCCGAGGCGCTGCTGCGGGCGCGGCATCCGGAACACGGCATCATTCTCCCGAAGGACCTGCTGCCGCCCTCCGGCGACCCGCTCTATCATCCTTTGTCGAAATTCGTGCTGCAGCGTTCGATGGCGGATTGGCGTCATTTCTCCGACCTGGGGATTTCGCTCAAGCTCGCGGTGAACATGCCGGTGTCGGTGGTCAATGCCCCCGATTTCGTCAGCATCATTCGCCACGTGGTGCCGAGCGATCCGAAATTTCCCGGATTGATGATCGAGGTCACCGAGGACGAGATCATCCGCGATCCGGAATGGGTGCGCGAAGTCGCGACCCAGTTGAAGCTCTACAATACCTGGATCTCGATCGACGACTTCGGCTCGGCTTATGCATCGCTGTCGCGGTTGAATGAACTACCGTGCGTCGAAGTGAAGCTCGATCGCAGCTTCGTGCACCACTGCGCGGAGGATCAGCTCAAGCACGGCCTCTGCCAGACCGTGGTCGATCTCGCGCACCGGTTCCGCGCCCTGGCCTGTGCGGAAGGCGTCGAAACCACCGACGATCTGCGTGCGCTGATCGCGATGGGCTGCGATACCGCGCAGGGCTACCTGTTCGCCAAGCCGATGCCGGTGGAGCCGTTCACCGCGATGCTGCTCACGCGCGCCGCGGCCACGCCGTTCGGTCATGTTGATCCGGCCCGTCACGCCACCCGATTGGCCCAGACGGCCTAGCCGTCGGGGCACCGCCATTCGACTTTCGAAAGTTGCCGATTTCGCTCCGAGGCAAGAATCAGATATCCACAGCGGCTGGAAGTTGCCTGATACCAGTCCGCCGCGCGTAAAAAGCTGTCGCGACACAAGCGGAGAACTCTCGTGGCCTTCATTGCAGCCTTGCTGGGAATTGTTGCTGGGATTGTCGGCCTCACGGTCGGGATTGGACTGGATCATATCCAGGCCGGACCGACTGCGATCACGCTGTTGTTTGCCGATCTCACCGCGGTCAAGCTCGCCAGTGTCGCCATCCCGATGGCCAGCCTGGTGGGAGGGATCGTGTCGCGCGCCAAGCCGTTGATCGGTGGTGTCTTGATGCTGCTCGGAGCCGGGGGGATGGCGATCATCTTCGAGATCGACTACCCGACCGAACTCGCGGTGGCTTCGAGCGGCATCGGCGCGATGATGGCGATCTATGCCAATTCGCGGACGTCCGGCATACCGGCGGCTGCACCCGCCGAATAGACCGCGGCATACTCGCCTGATTGATCGGCGTGCCGCGAGGGTGCATGTTGCCGGTCATGCATGGCTTGTCAGTGATCAGGATCGATGTCAGCCGCGCGTTGCGCGCAAGGTTCGTTCGCGCCGTGGTGTTGCTGTCGCCGCTGGCAGGCCTCGGTTGCTCCATGGGAGACGACCGGATGGCGATGGCCTATGTCGATCCGGCGACCTTCCGCTATTATTCTTGCGAACAGCTCGAGGCCGCTGCCAAGGGCACCGAGGCACAACAGCGCCAGATTGAGGCGACGATCAGCAAGGCGGAGCGCGGGACCGGCGGCGCATTGGTCAGCGCTGTGGCCTACCGCGCCGATTATCTCGCCACGGTCGGCAACCGGCGCTTGATCGCAGAAGCGACGAAAGAGAAGAATTGTCCGCCGCCGCCGGAGCCGAAAGCCACCTTGCGCTGATCATGGCAGGTGCAAGCGTCGCAGACGCAGTGCGTTGCCGACCACGCTGACCGACGACAACGCCATCGCCGCGGCCGCGACCACCGGCGTGAGCAGGATGCCGAAAATCGGATAGAGCAGGCCCGCCGCGATCGGCACGCCGGCGGCGTTGTAGACGAAAGCGAAGAACAGGTTCTGGCGGATATTGCGCATCGTCGCCGCCGAGAGCTTGCGCGCACGGACGATGCCGGTGAGGTCGCCCTTGAGCAGCGTGACTCCGGCGCTCTCGATCGCGATGTCGGTGCCGGTTCCCATCGCGATCCCAACTTCGGCCGCAGCCAGCGCCGGAGCATCGTTGACGCCATCGCCGGCCATCGCGACGACGCGGCCGGCGCGGTGCAGGCGCTCGATCACCGCGGCTTTCTGATCGGGCAACACCTCGGCCTCGACGTCGGTGATGCCAAGCTTGCGTGCGACCGCTTCGGCGGTGGTGCGATTATCGCCGGTGAGCATGACGATGCGCACGCCGTCCGCTCGCAACGCCGCCAGCGCGGCCGGCGTGGTGTCTTTCACCGGATCGGCGATCGCGAAGATCGCAGCAAGTTTGCCATCGAGCGCCAGGAAGATCGTGGTCGCGCCATCGCGGCGCAATGCGTCGGCACGTGCGGCAAGCGCATCGGTTGCGATGTTCAGTTCGGCGAAGAAGGCGGCATTGCCGAGCGCGACGCGGCGGCGCTCCACCATGCCGATCACGCCCTTGCCGGACGGGGCATCGAAGCCCATCACGCGGCCCGGCTGGATGCCGCGAGCCGCCGCCGCGGCGAGGATGGCTTGCGCGAGCGGATGCTCGCTCGCGCGCTCGACGCTGGCGGCAAAGCGCAGCGCATCCGCCTCGGTGACGCCGTCGGCGGTGACGATCGCCGTCACGCTCGGTTTCCCGGCGGTGAGCGTTCCGGTCTTGTCGACCACCAGCGTATCGATGGCTTCCATGCGCTCGAGCGCGGCGGCGTCGCGGATCAGCACACCGGCCTGCGCGCCGCGGCCGACGCCAACCATGATCGACATCGGCGTCGCGAGACCGAGCGCGCAAGGGCAGGCGATGATCAGCACGCTCACCGCGGCCACCAGGCCATAGGCGAAGCGCGGCTCCGGGCCGAACATCGCCCACGCCGCGAAGGCAATGACAGCGACTGCGATCACCAGCGGCACGAACCAGCCCGCGACGCGATCGGCGAGCCGCTGAATCGGCGCACGCGAGCGCTGCGCGTTGGCGACCATTTGCACGATCTGCGCCAGCAGCGTGTCGCGCCCGATCCTGGTGGCGCGCATCACGATGCTGCCGGACTGATTGACGGTGCCTGCAATCGTCTTGTCGGTGGGCGCCTTTTCGACCGGCATCGACTCGCCGGTGACCATCGATTCATCGACGACGGAACGGCCGTCGGTCACCTCGCCATCGACCGGAATCTTTTCGCCCGGACGCACGCGCATCAGATCGCCGATCGCGATGGTGTCGATCGCGACATCCTCGTCGCTGCCGTCGTCGCGCACCCGCCGCGCGGTCTTGGGCGCGAGATTGAGCAGCGCGCGGATCGCGCCCGAGGTCGCGGCGCGCGCCCGCAACTCGAGCAATTGGCCGAGCAGCACCAGGATGGTGATCACCGCCGCGGCCTCGAAATAGACCGCCATCGCGCCGCCATGGCCGCGCAGTTCCGGCGGAAACAGGCCCGGCGCCAGTGTCGCCACCACGCTATAGGCATAGGCGACGCCGGTGCCGAGCGCGATCAGCGTGAACATGTTGAGATTGCGCGTCACCAGTGACTGCCAGCCGCGCTGGAAAAACGGCCAGCCGGCCCACAGCACCACCGGTGTCGCGAGCGCGAACTGGATCCAGTTGGAAATCTGCTGGTCGATCCAGCCATGCGCGCCGACAATATGAGCGCCCATTTCGAGCACGAAGACGGGGAGGGCGAACGCGCCCCCGATCCAGAAGCGTCGCGTGAAGTCGATCAGCTCAGGATTGGGACCGTCGTCGGCGGTCGCCACAGCTGGCTCCAGCGCCATGCCGCAGATCGGGCAGGAGCCGGGACCGATTTGCCGGATCTCCGGATGCATCGGGCAGGTGTAGATCGTGCCGTCCGGCACCGGCTCCGCGTCGTTTGCTGCGGGCGAGAGATATTTGTCCGGCGTGGCCGCGAATTTGGTGCGGCAGCCGCCAGAGCAGAAATAATAGGGCTGGCCTTGGTGGGTGAGCTGGTGCGGCGTGGTGTGCGGATCGACGCTCATACCGCAGACCGGATCGATCACCTTGTCGGCGCCTGCCGGCGCGTGATGGTCGTGGCCGGGATGGTGGTCGGCGTGGGTCATGACAAATCCGTCCGGCTTGCAAGAGATACCCTGTAGGGGTATATAGAGCGCATGCAAGACGCTGCCAAGTCCTCCGTGCTGAAACGATTCAATCGCATCGAAGGCCAGGTGCGCGGCCTCTCCCGCATGGTGGAGGAGGACCGCTACTGCATCGATATCGTCACCCAGCTATCCGCCGTGCGCGCCGCGTTGCGCCGGGCGGAAGAGGAGATCCTGCGCGACCACGTCGCGCATTGCGTCGATCACGCCATCGCCAGCGGCGACCGCGCAGAGCAGCGCAAGAAGGTCGCTGAATTGATGGACGTGCTCGGCCGCAGCGACCGGTAGACCGGTCGCATAGACTTCGCGCGAGCTAACTCACGACAGCTTTGCAGAATTCAACAAGGTTTTCCGGCGCACATGCGAGGCGCGGGAGGGGCCGCCGGCCTCGGCGCGGCGACGACCGGCGCCTTTGGTGCAGCCGGAGCCGCGGTCTTGGGGGCCGCTGAAACCGCCGCGGCCTTTGGCGCGGCCGCGACGGGCGGAGTTCCCGGCCTTACCGCCGTTGCTGTCGGCGCAGCCGGCGGTGTCATTTTCGCGGATGGACTGCCCCGTTCGTCCCGGCGACCGCCAGGTGGCCCCTTGGGGGCACCGGGTATGGTCGGGGTCGGCGCTGCCATCTGCGTTGGTGCGGGTGGCGCGGCTGGCAGGGCGGGCGCGTTCGCCGCGCCGGGGCCACGACGCATGCCGGGCGCGTTATCTGGACGTGTATCGCGGGAGGCAGTCGGCAACGCCGCGGGCGTTGGCACCGGCGTCGCGCCGAGTCTGATGCTGTCTTGAACCCGATTGCCGGTCAGGGTCGGTGTCGCTGGCGCATTGGCCCGAAGCGGCGACGTTCCGGCCGGCGTGGCGGCGGTATTCGCGCGGCGCGGTGAATCCGGCCTATCCGCCGCAGTCCCATCCGTCGTCCGCGATGCGAAATGATGCCGCGTCGCACGGTTCTTGGTGATATCAGCGACCGCGTTGAGGCCGCTCTGGCGCGCTACCTCGGGATAGCGCTCGGTGACCGCTGCCACATGCCGGGCGAGCTTTACGGTCTCCTCCCGGTTCAATCCGGTGCCGCTGGCAGCGCGGTCGCTCAGCGTCCGCATCTCGGCAAGCTGCCTGCGGTCGGCATCGCTGTTGGCGGCGCTGGTCGCGACGATCAGTACGCGGTCGACCGCGGCCTTCTGGTCGGCGGCCAGTTTGAAATCGCGCTGGCCGGCGACCACGTTGGCCTTCTTGACTTCGCCGGTTACGATTTCCGCGACGCGCTTCTGATCGGCGGGCGGCAGCGCCGTCGAGACTCTCGAGAACGCGTTGCTGACGAGATTGGTCTCGGCGTCGCTCATGACCCCGCCGCTCATCATCTTGTTGAGCGCAGCGACCACCTTGGGATCGTCCCGCGAAAGGCCCACGTTGACAGCCGCCGTCATCGTCACGGCAACCTTGATCTCATCACGCGCGACCTCGACCTGGGCTTGCGCGTTCAGGCGCTGGGCCTGGACCGGGGTGATGATCTTGTCGACCAGGGCGTTGATGTCGTGCGCTTCCTGGATCTGCGCGACCGTGAAGGGTTGCTTGCCGTCCTTTGCCTGCTTGATCAGTGCCAAGGCTTTGGTCTGGTCCGCGCCACCGATCGTCGCAAGCGCGTTCAGATAGGCCTGCGCCGGCGTGGTGTTGAGTTCGGCTAGATTGGTCTGGCCGGTCGCGCGCATCGAATTCGTGGTCGGGACGGCGTTGGCAACCGCGGCCATTCTAGCCATCGCAAAATCCGCACCACTTTGGCCGACCAGCGTCGATCCGCCGGCGCCGACCAACGTCGATCCGCCGGCACCGACCAGTCCGGAGCCGCCTCTGTTGATCAAGGTTCCGCCGCCATCGCCGATAAGCGTTCCGCCGCCATCACCGATCAGCATGGATTTGTTGAGCATGCCGGCGAGATCCTGGCCGATCAGGTTGCTCAGTCGCGCCAGACTGGCCCCGTCGTTGCCGACCAGTCCCGCGCCGTCATTCGACACCACATTGCCGCCGCCGGCGGCGACAATGCTCGCGATCGACCGCAGCGTTCCGCCGCCGTCGCCGATCAGGGTTCCGCCGCCGTCACCGATCAACGTGCCGCCGCCATCACCGATTAGGCGGGCGGCAAGCCGCGCCGCGACATCAGGCGCCAGATTGCCGCCACCGCCGGCAACAATGCCCGCAAGGAGTTCGCCGGTCAGATTGCCGCCGCCG
>CANKHJ010000118.1 GCA_947481635.1 Bradyrhizobiaceae bacterium | reverse complement strand
CGCGCGCCATCCGGCGCGGCATCCTTGAGATCGGGCAGGATTCAGCCGCGCCCGATTTCGGACGCGGCCACGCTGAGCTTCCGCAGGAAATGTCGAAGCCCTATTCGAACGATTGAGCGCTAATACGCGCCCCAATAATACGGCGCCTTGTAATACTTGTGGATCTCGATCTCCTGGGAGCGATCGCCCCAGTCGAAATCCTTGTCGGAGGTCGGCGCGCCGACGAATTCCTGCTCCGACAGATCGAGATGATAGGCCGCGAGCTTGGGATCGTAATCCAGCCGCGACCAGGGGATCGGCAGCCGCTTTTCGCCAATGCCGAGAAAGCCGCCGTGCGACAATACCGCGTAGGCGACATTGCCCGACACCTTGTCGATCATCAGCCGCTCGATGGTGCCGACCTTGGTGCCGTCGGCGCGGCGTACGGTCGTGCCTTCCACGCGGTCGCTCGCAATGAGATTGTGCTTCTCGCGGGTTAAGGTTTCGGTTTCCATGATGGCCTCCAGGGGAAATCTTCCCAAGGAGACAACCCGCCCGATGCCCCGCCGGTTCCCTAGAGCTTCGGCATTGATGGAATCAAAGCCGAAGCTCTAGTTTCTTGTTTCGACGCGAACCGGTATCCACTTCGCTCGAAAACGCTATTGACCGTCCGCGTCAGAATAGCGGAGGCACGCGGCCGACCGGTAGCGGCCCAAGGAAAACCGCCCAGTCGGCGAAGCGCAGCGGCAGCGATACAGCTTGACGGCCTTCCAGGGTGGTCGGCTGGCCGATGAAGCTGAGCCCTGCGGCCAGCGCAGGGCCGGCATTCTGCCGCGCGATGTTGCCCAGGCCCGGCAGGAGGCGGTCGAGTGCACTGACCGCCGGCGAATCCTGCGCCGGAAGGTCGAGCTTCAACTGCTTCAGCACCCGGTCGATCCCGGCGACCGTGACCTGCAACTGCCCATCAAGCCCGCCGCGCGGCGTCAGCTTGAGCGTACCGGCGCCGATCGCGAGCAATTCGCCCTGTGCGAGACGGATATTCGCGATCACCAGGCGGCCGTCCTGCGCCTGCAACTCCCGGAAACGATCCGGCCAGGGCTTCGGCGCGAAGTCGCGCAGGCCGTGCAGGGTCACCGCGAGGTCGGCGTCGAGCGGCGCGCCGAGCAGCGGATGAACCGAAGGCGCCAATGCCCCACCGAGCTTGGCTGCCACCTCGATGACCGGATTATTGTCGACCGTCCCGCCGGCGAGCCGTCCATGCAGTTCGATGCGATTGGCCGAGACAATTGTCTCCTGCGTCGCGCTGGCGATGCGGTCGAACCGGGCCTGGTCCAGCGCAATCGACACACGCTCCGGCGCCGACGGCGTGCCGCGCGCACTCACCTGCGCGAGCTTCCAATTGGCGCTCAGGTCCGGCGAGCGCCCGACCTCGCCGATGGTGAGCGGGCCGGCCAGTTCCGCGATCAGCAGATTCGGCTGATAAATCTGCGCCGCGACCACCACGTCGTTCAGCTTCAACGCAAGCGCCGAGCCGGGATTGCGCAACTCGGCATTTGCCGCCGCGCAACGGACCTCGATCCGGAACGGGAAGCCGCTATAGTCCTCGCGGCCGCAGCTATAGACGCGCCCGGCCTGCGCCTCACGCGCGCGCCAGCCATCGATCGCGGTTCGCGCGGCGCCCGATGCGTAGAACCAAAGCGCGGTCCAACCCAGCGCCAGGATGATAACGATCGCGAGCGGAGCGAAAATCGGCCAGCGCCGGCGGCGGGGCATTGTCTCAGCGGGGTAGGTCATCAAAACTCCCGGCGGCATGAACCGCCCGACCCGTGTTCAATCGAGCGAATGCGGCGATTTTCAGAGACGTATCCGCTCCGGTCATAGGAGGGCATACACCATGATGCTGCGCTCGGGCGCCGAATATGCCACGAACGCGTGACCTTAAAAGCCCCGCCATGGGCATAAGTGCCAACAGGATATGACCTCAGACATTCTTCATTCCCCCGACGACCTCTGGGTGTTCGGCTATGGATCGCTGATCTGGAACCCGGGCTTTGAATACGAGGAGCGGATCGAGGCCAAGCTGACCGGGGCGCATCGTGCACTTTGCGTCTATTCCTTCGTCCATCGCGGGACGCCGCAGCAGCCCGGCTTGGTGCTCGGCCTCGACCGCGGCGGCATGTGCCGCGGTATCGCCTATCGGGTCAAAGCCTCGCGACGCGCCGCCACCCTCGGCTATCTGCGCGAGCGCGAGCAGGTGACCTCGGTCTATCTTGAGGCGGTGCGGAACGTGTGGCTGAAAGGCGATGCCGAACGCCGCGTCGCAGCAGTCTGCTACGTGGTCGACCGCGGCCATGCGCAATATGCCGGCCGCCTCACCCTCGAGCAGCAAATTCACCACGTGCGCGGCGGTCATGGCCGCTCCGGCCCGAACGACGAATATGTGGTGTCGACGGTCGAGGCGCTTGAGTCGCTCGGCATGCGCGACCGCGAACTGCATCGACTGGTGGAGATGCTGCGGGCCGGTCCCAATCCCGCCGCGTTGCCCGCGTCCTGAAAAACGTCTAACAGGACGCCGCATTGGGCGGCCTGCGGGCAAAGACTCCATCCAGAGAACGGCATCATGGCATTCAAGGAACGCGTGTTCTCCGGCGTGCAGCCGACCGGCAACCTGCATCTCGGAAATTATCTCGGCGCGATCACCAAGTTCGTCGCCCTGCAGGACAATTACGACTGCATCTATTGCGTCGTCGACATGCACGCGATCACGGTCTGGCAGGAGCCCGGCGAACTGAAACATGCCACCCGGGAAGTTACCGCCGCGTTTCTCGCCTGCGGCATCGATCCGAAGAAACACATCGTGTTCAACCAGAGCCAGGTCTCCGGCCACGCCGAACTGGCCTGGGTGTTCAATTGCGTCGCGCGGCTCGGCTGGCTCAACCGCATGACCCAGTTCAAGGAGAAGGCCGGCAAGGACCGCGAGAATGCATCGGTCGGCCTCTATGCCTATCCGAACCTGATGGCGGCCGACATTCTGGTGTATCGCGCGACCCATGTGCCGGTCGGCGAGGACCAGAAGCAGCATCTCGAATTGTCGCGCGACATCGCGCAGAAATTCAACAACGACTATGGCGCCGCGATCCAGGCGCATGGTTACGGCGAGGGGTTTTTCCCGCAGCCCGAGCCGATCATCCAGGGGCCGGCGACACGCGTGATGTCGCTGCGCGACGGCGCGAAGAAAATGTCGAAGTCGGACCCGTCGGATTATTCGCGCATCAACCTGACCGATGACGCCGACGCGATCGCCCAGAAGATCCGAAAAGCCAAGACCGATCCCGAGGCGCTGCCGAGCGAGGAAAAAGGCCTCGAACCGCGCCCCGAGGCCGACAACCTGGTCGGCATCTATGCAGCCCTCGCCAACACCACCAAGGCCGACGTGCTGACGCAATTCGGCGGCGCGCAGTTTTCCGCTTTCAAAGGCGCGCTGGTCGACCTCGCGGTCGACAAGCTCGGCCCGATCGGCGGCGAAATGCAGCGCCTGGTGAAGGACCCGGCCTATATCGATTCCGTGTTGGCCGACGGCTCGGCGCGTGCCGAGGTGATCGCCGACGAAACGATGAGAGCGGTCAAGGACATCGTGGGTTTCGTACGGCGGTAGAGCATGATCCGGAAAAGTGGAGTCCGGTTTTCCGAAGAGATCATGCTCAAAACTAAAGGCTCGATGCCCAAACGCGCAACCCAGAAGGCAGCGGCAACAACGTCCGCAGCGCTTCCGGTTCGCGCGTTTCGCGATCAGAAGGCCTGGGCCGCGTGGCTCGCCAAGAACCACGCTACGTCGTCCGGCCTCTGGCTGCGCATCGCCAAAAAAGATTCCGGTATCGCTTCGGTGACCTATCCGGAGGCGGTCGAGACTGCGCTGTGTCACGGCTGGATCGACGGCCAGCGCAATCCCGACACCGACGGCTTCTTCCGGCAGAGATACACGCCGCGCGGCAAACGCAGCATCTGGTCTCAGATCAACCGTGACAAAGCGCTCGCGCTGATCGAAGCCGGAAAAATGAAAGCCGGCGGTCTCGCCGAGGTCGAGCGCGCCAAGCAGGATGGCCGCTGGAAAGCCGCTTATCAATCAGCCAGCAAGATGACGATGCCGCGCGATCTCTCCGCCGCGCTGAACCAGAACGCCCGCGCCAAGGCGTTTTTCAAGACGCTCGACGGCGCCAACCGTTACGCGGTCTTGTTCCGTGTGAAAGCGGCGAAGAAGCCGGAAACCCGCGCGCGGCGCATCGTGCAATTCGTCACGATGCTGGCGAATGGCGAGAAGCTGCACTAGCTGGCCGACGCGGCCATCGCCGCGCCGGCCTCAGCGTCAACCGATCACTGTTGCAGGTTGGCGGCCTTGATCACTGCGACCCATTTGTCGATTTCGCTGCGCCAGAACGCAGCCGCTTTGGTCGCGTCCATGTATGTCGGCTCAAGTCCCTGGTCGATGAGCGCCTTCTGGAATTCCGGCTTCTGGGACATCCCCTTGAACACACGATCGAGCGTTGCGATGACGTCAGGCGGCGTGCCTTTCGGCACCACGATGCCAAACCAGGAGAGCACTTCAGCATCCTTGACGCCGCTCTCGGCGAGGGTCGGCACATCCGGTAACGCCTTGAAGCGCTCCGGTGCTGCCACCGCCAGTGCGCGAAGCTTGCCGGCCTTGACGTTGCCGAGCTGGATCGACGCATTGTCGAACATCATGTCGGTTTCGCCGGTGACCAGCGCGTTCACCGCGTCCGGCTGTCCGCGATAGGCGATATGCGTGATCTGGGTTCCGGTACGCAGCTTAAACAGCTCGGCGGTCAGATGGATCGTCGTGCCGCTGCCGTTCGAGCCGACGTTGAACTTGCCGGGATTGGCCTTGGCCTCGGCAATCAACTCACCGACCGAATTGGCCTTCACCTTCGGTCCCACCACCAGCATGTTCGGCGTGCTGGCGAATACCGCGACCACCACGAGATCGCGCGGATCGTAGCTTGGAGCTTTCAGCAAACTGGCGGTGATGGTCGAGAAAGCGCCGCCGATCGCGATGGTGTAGCCGTCCGCCGGCGCCTTGGAGAGCTGCTCGGTGCCGAGATAGCCGCCGCCGCCGCCCTTGTTCTCGACGATCACGTTCTGCTTCAAGGCATCCTGAAGTCCAGGCGCGACCAGTCGCGCGATAATGTCCACGCTGCCGCCCGGAGGCGCCGGGCCAATAATGCGGATCACCTTGTTGGGATAGGGCTGGGTCACAGCCGTCGTTGGGAATGCCAGACTCGGCAATGCCAACGCGGATACAACCACAATGGCGCGGCAGGCGGTCGAAAGCATCGTGTTTCCCCCGTTACCCCGGCGTTTTCGCCCGAGTTGCGTCAATGCTAGCAGAAGCGGCGCGCCGATCCGAGTCCGACCGCCCTTGTTTCGCGCAGGCTTGGCGTGGCAGCATTTCAATTATGACAACCAAAAAGCGCCGCGCTTACGAATCCGGTCACAAAGCAAAATTCCTGGTCGTGATCGACGACACGCCGGAATGCGACCGCGCTGTCTATTTTGCCAGCCGGCGCGCGGTGCGTACCGGCGTCAAGGTGATCATGCTGCACGTCATCGCGCTGCATGACACCAACCAGCAATGGCTCGGCGTCGCCGACATCATGCGCGCGGAAGCGCATGAGGAGGCGAACAGCCTGCTCGACAAATACGCCACCCGCTCGACCGGCATCACCGGAATGGTGCCGGAACGCGTGATCCGCGAAGGCGAGACGCCGCCCGAGGTGCTGGCCCTGATCGATGAGGACGAGGACATCGCGCTGCTGGTGCTCGGCGCCGGCAACAGCTCGGAAGGTCCGGGACCGCTGGTCGCGAGCCTCGGCAGCAGCGCGGGGACCTTCCCGATCCCGGTCGCGATCGTACCGGGGCACCTGACCGACGACGAACTCGACGCGTTGTCGTGACCGGCTGAATTGGCTTCCGGGACAGCTCAGGCCCAGGTCGTGTTTCCCGGTGTTCCGGCCGAGATGGTTGAATTGTCACCGGAAAAGCGCCAACTAGGGGACAGCATAGCCATGCGGGCCTTGACCCCGCACAGGTGAGGAGCAGCGCGCATGTTCATCCAGACCGAGGCGACCCCGAACCCGGCGACCCTCAAATTCCTGCCCGGCCAAGCCGTCATTCCAAGCGGCACCGTCGACCTGCCCGACGCCAGCGCGGCCGCCAAGTCGCCGCTCGCTGAGCGCCTGTTTGCGATCAAGGGTATCAGCGGCGTGTTTTATGGGGCCGATTTCATCTCCGTGACCAAGACCGACGGCGAGTGGCAGCAGCTCAAGCCGGCGATCCTCGGCGCGATCATGGAGCATTTCATGTCCGGCGCGCCGCTGATGCGCGACGAGGAGAGCGAAGCCGCGGGTGATTCGGACGAGTTCTTCGACGCGAAAGACGCCGAGACCGTCACCACCATCAAGGAGCTGATCGAGACGCGGGTGCGTCCGGCGGTCGCGAATGACGGCGGCGACATCATCTTCAAGGGCTTCAAGGACGGCGTGGTTTTCCTGCACATGCAGGGCGCCTGCTCAGGCTGCCCGTCCTCGACCGCGACGCTGCGGCATGGCATCCAGAACCTGCTGAAGCACTACCTGCCCGACGTGGTCGAAGTCCGTCCGACGTAACGGCGGCGTTCGGATCCCTGAAAAAGATCTGCTTTTTACCGGCATGACGTCGTGGCCGCCGCCTTCGCGGCGGCATATCCGCGAGTTAGACTCACCGCATGCGCATCCTCGCTATCGACACCGCGCTCGAAGCCTGTTCGGCCGCCGTGCTCGACACGACGCACAGCGCCTTTCTTGCGAGCGAATCGTTCCCGCTGGTGCGCGGCCACGCCGAAGCATTGATGCCGCTGATCCAGCGGGTGGTGCACAATTCCGGATTCGTGTTTGCCGAGTTCGATCGCATCGCCGTCACGGTCGGCCCGGGTAGTTTCACCGGCCTGCGGGTAGGAATCAGCGCCGCGCGCGGCATCGCATTGGCGTCAGGCCGGCCGGTGGTCGGGCTCACCACGCTGGCGGCCTTCGCGGCGCCGCTGATCGCGGCCAATGACAGCATCCCGGTGGTCGCCGCGATCGATGCCCGGCACGACCATGTTTATTTCCAGGCCTTCGGCCAGGGCGGACGTCCGGTCGGGCCGCCGCGCATCGCCCCGATACACGAGGCTGTGCGTGCGGCCATGATCGGACCGGCGCGCATCATCGGCTCCGGCGCGAGCCTGATCGGCGCGGCCTGGCCAAAGGGCGAAGCGCCGCCGGTGAGCCTCGAGGCCCGTCCTGCGCCGGACATCAACTGGGTGGCGCGCCTCGGCGCCGCCGCGGCCGAGGGCCAGGCGCCGCCCAAGCCGCTTTATCTGCGCGCCCCGGACGCCCAGCCACAGGACGCCGCGCGCCTTCCCCGCAGATGATCAATCTTTTCACCCGCTTCTTCACTCATGCCGAACCGGTGCTGGCGGAGGCCAATGCCCGCGACGCGGACGCGTTCGCGACGCTGCATGCTGCGTCGTTTCAGCGCGGTTGGAGCGATGGAGAATTCGAGACATTGCTGCGCGATCGCAACGTGTCGGCGCATCGCGCGACCAGCGGCGGCAGCCTCGCCGGCTTCATCATCTCGCGCCTGGTGGAGGGCGAGGCGGAAATCCTGTCGGTCGCGGTCGCGAAATCGCGCCAAGGCCGCGGACTAGCGCGGCGGCTGCTCTCGCTGCATCTCAGCACGCTGGCCGGACGCGGCGCGCTGGCGGTGTTCCTTGAGGTCGACGAGGCCAATATTCCGGCCTTACGGCTCTATCAAAGGGCCGGTTTCATCGAGGTCGGACGGCGCGCGGGCTATTACCGCGACCACGCCGGACGGCCCTCTACTGCGCTGGTACTGCGGCGCGATTTGGCCTAGTTCTGAGCCTGACGGAGAGCCATCGTGCCGGTACCGAAGCCGAGTGACATCGAAGCCCAATGCGCAGCCAAGGGCATGCGCATGACGGAACAGCGCCGCACTATCGCGCGCGTCCTGGCCGGCTCGGAAGACCATCCCGACGTCGAAGAATTGTATCGCCGCTGCGCCGCGGTCGATCCGCATATCTCGATCTCGACGGTCTATCGGACGGTGAAGCTGTTCGAGGATTCCGGGATCATCGAGCGTCACGATTTCCGCGACGGCCGCGCGCGTTACGAACAGATGCCGGACACCCATCACGATCACCTCATCAACTTGCGCAGCGGAGAAGTGATCGAGTTCCAGTCGGAGGAGATCGAGCGCTTGCAGGCGGAGATCGCGCGCCGGCTCGGTTACAAGCTGGTCGATCACCGGCTTGAGCTTTACGCCGTGCCGCTCGACGACAAACCGCGCCGCTAGAGCCGCAATATGCTGCGGGCCCTGCTGGCCGGTATCGCTTTCATCATTCTGACGATTGTCCTTGTCGCTATGCTGCTGATCCTGCGCGCAATGCGCCTGCCGGGCCGCGGCGTCATTTCCCAGGCTTACAGCCGGATGATCTGCGCATTGCTCGGTGTGCGAATCACCGTGCAGGGCGCGCTGTCGACCGATCGCGCGGTGCTGGTGGTCGCCAATCACGTCTCCTGGCTCGACATCCTGGTGATCGCCGCGACCGCGCCGACGATCTTTGTCGCCAAGAGCGAAGTCGCCGGATGGCCCCTGGTCGGCATCGCGGCGCGCGCGCGCGGCACCGTGTTTGTCGACCGCCAGCGGCGGCATCGATCGGAAGACACCAATGGGGAGATCGCGGCGCAACTCGCGGCAGGCGCTGCGATCGTATTATTCGCGGAGGGGACGTCGAGCGACGGCAACCGTGTTTTGCCGTTCCGGTCGTCGCTGTTCGGCGCGGTGCGACAGGCCGGTGTCGAGGGCATTCGGGTGCAGCCGCTGTCGATCGCCTATCTGCGCATCCACGGCCTGCCGATGGGCCGCCGGCATCGTCCGGTCGCGGCCTGGTATGGCGACATGGATCTCGCGCCCCATCTTGTCGACCTGATGAAACGCGGGCCGCTGGATGTGACGCTGACCTGGGGCGACATCCAGGCCTCCCGTCCGGATGCCGACCGCAAGGCGCTGGCGCAGGCCATGGAGCAGGCGGTCCGTCGCATCACCACGGACGTTCTGCGCGGCCGCCCCGCCGCCGTCAGAAGCTAAAATGTATGTTATTTCAGTAGTTTAGTAATAACGGCGACAAGCCCCGCCGAGACTTGCTAGAACAACAGCGGCCCGGAATGACCAATACCCGCAAAGTCCATATCAAGTCCTATGGCTGCCAGATGAACGTCTACGATTCCCATCGTATGGCGGACACGCTGGCGTCCGAAGGCTACGTCGAAACCAAGACGGTCGAGGACGCCGATCTCGTCATCCTCAACACCTGCCACATCCGCGAGAAAGCAGCCGACAAGGTCTATTCCGAACTCGGCCGGATCCGGATGCTCAAGCAGGCCGCCGCGCAGGAGGGCCGCGCGATGACGATCGCGGTCGCCGGCTGTGTCGCGCAGGCCGAAGGCGCGGAGATCATCCGACGCGCCCCGATGGTGGACGTGGTGGTCGGCCCGCAGAATTATCATCGCCTGCCCGACCTGCTGGCGCGCGCGGCTAAAGGCTCGGTCGTCGACACTGAATTCCCGGTCGAGGACAAATTCGGCGCGCTCGAAGCGCCGACCCGCGACGCGATCCGCGCGCGCGGTGTCGCCGCCTTCGTCACGATCCAGGAAGGTTGTGACAAGTTCTGCACTTTCTGCGTCGTGCCCTATACGCGTGGTGCGGAATTCTCCCGGCCGGTCGCGCAGATCGTCGCCGACGCGACGCGGCTGGCGGAAGCCGGCGTGCGCGAGATCTGCATGCTCGGGCAGAACGTGAATGCCTATCACGGCGAAGGACCGGATGGGCGCCCCTGGAACCTGGCGCAATTACTGGCGCGGATCGCCGCGATTCCCGGCATTGCGCGGCTGCGTTACACCACCAGCCATCCGCGCGATGTGGACGAGAGCCTGATCGCCGCGCATCGCGATCTGCCGGCGCTGATGCCGCAACTGCATCTCCCGGTTCAATCGGGCTCCGATCGCATCCTCGCTGCCATGAACCGCAAGCATACCCGCGCGGATTATCTCGGCGTCATCGCCAGGCTGCGCGCGGCGCGGCCGGACATCGCGTTCACCTCCGATTTCATCGTTGGTTTTCCGGGCGAGACCGAGCAGGATTTTTGCGACACGCTCGCTTTGATCGAAGAGGTCGGCATGTCCGCCTCATTCTCCTTCAAATATTCAGAGCGGCCCGGCACGCCGGCCGCCGAGCTCGGCGATCAGGTTCCCGAGGACGTGAAATCCGAGCGGCTACAGCGCCTTCAGGCGCTGATCATGCGCCACCAGGACGCCTTCAATGCCGAATCTGTGGGCCGCAGCTTCGATGTCCTGTTTGACCGCGTCGGCCGATTTCCTGGCCAGATCGTCGGCAAGACCCCATATCTCCAGGCAGTGAATGTCATGGGCCCGCCGTCGCTGATCGGCGAGGTCGCCAATGTCGGCATCGACGGGCTCGGCACCAACACCCTGTTCGGTACGCTATCGGCGCCGGTCGGCGATGCGTCATCAGAAGTGTCATTTGAGCAGCGAAAGATGCAGAATTCGACATCGAACTCGATTCTTGTCGACGCGGGAGCCTGAGCATTGCGCGGATCGCGATCGGATAACGGAACATTGGCCCCGCCCTTGCAAGACCCGGCGGGACAATCGAAGCCGGCGCAGGCCATGCTTACCTTCGACGACAATCGCCTCGCATCGATCCTGTTCGGCCAATATGGGCAGAACCTCGCGCTGATCGAGCGCCGGCTCAACGTCGTCGCCGAGCAGCGCGGCAACCAGGTCGCGATCGAAGGATCGCGAGAGAATTGCGAACAGGCGAAACGCGTACTCGACGGTCTGTACCAGCGGCTGCGCCGCGGCGACGAGATCGTCCAGGGCGACGTCGAAGGCGCGATCCGGCAGACGCTCGCCCAGGGCGTGTTGTTCGAGGAGACGCCTGCGGCCGCAAAGCCGGGATTCGAGCAGATCAACCTGCGCAAGCGTCCGGTGCGCGCCCGCACCGCCGCGCAGGACGCCTATATCCGCGCGCTCAAACGCCATTCGCTGGTGTTCGGCACCGGACCGGCCGGCACCGGCAAGACCTGGCTCGCCGTGGCGCAAGCGGTGCATCTGTTCGAGCGCAAGGAAGTCGACCGCATCATCCTGTCGCGGCCCGCTGTCGAGGCCGGCGAACGGCTCGGCTTCCTTCCGGGCGATATGCGGGAGAAGGTCGATCCGTATCTGCGCCCGATCTATGACGCGTTGTTCGACCTGATGGATGCGCGGGTCGTCGAGCGCGCGCTGCAGACCGACGAGATCGAGATCGCGCCGCTCGCCTTCATGCGCGGCCGCACGCTCGCAAACGCCGTCGTGATCCTCGACGAGGCGCAGAATACCACCTCGATGCAGATGAAAATGTTTCTGACCCGCCTGGGCGAGAATAGCCGCATGATCGTCACCGGCGATCCGAGCCAGGTGGATCTGCCGAATGGCCAGACCTCCGGCCTCGCCGAAGCGGTAGCGCTGCTCGACGGCGTCGAGGGGATCGGCCACGTCACTTTCAGCGCCGAAGACGTCGTCCGCCACGAGTTGGTGGGACGGATCGTCGCCGCCTATGACCGCCGTGACGCGAAGTGAATTTGAGAGGCAATTTGTTGCCCCGAACCACCACCCATTACCCTCGCGGAGTCTGGAACATCTGACGTGCCACGTCGCGCGACGATAACGGCCGACGTCATCATCCAGTCGCCGCTGTGGAAAGCCGAGCCGAAGGCGCGGTCGATCATCCGCGCCGCGGTCGTGGAAGCCGCCGCCGCGGTGTCAACTTTCGGCGGCGAGCTTGCTATCGTGCTGACGGATGATTCGACCATGCGCGCACTCAACCGCGATTGGCGCGGCATCGACAAGCCGACCAACGTATTGTCGTTCCCGCAGGCACGCGGTGCGGCGGAGACTGCCCCTGTCATGCTCGGCGACATCGTCATCGCGCATGAGACCACCGCGCGCGAAGCGCAAGAGCAGCACAAGCGTTTCGCGCATCATCTCGCGCATCTTGCAGTTCACGGCTTCCTGCACCTCGTCGGCCACGATCATGAGAATGATGCCGAGGCTGAGGACATGGAAGCGCTCGAAGTCGCGATTCTGGCGCGGCTCGACATTCCCGACCCTTATGCCGCGCGTGACGCGACGGCGGAACTTTGAAGCTGATGCCTGATCCTGACCCGATAAATAGCAACGAGCAGGCCGCCGCGGCCGGCGGCACTCTTCCTATAGTGGTGCGCCGTCCGAGCGAGGTCGCGCGCGACGACGGCGAGAGCTTCTTTAGCCGCGTCATGCGCGTGATGTTCGGGTGGAAGCCGGGCTCGATCCGTGAGGATCTCGAAGACGTGCTGGAGGCCGGGGCGTCAACCGACACCGGCTTCTCGCCGGAGGAAAGCACTCTCCTCAAGAACATCCTCGGTCTACGCGAGCGGCGCGTCGCCGACGTCATGCGCCCGCGCGCCGACATCATCGCGGTGCGGCAGGACATCGTGCTCGGCGAGTTGCTCAAGGTATTCGAGAATGCCGGCCATTCGCGGCTGGTGGTGTTCCGCGATGCGCTCGATGACGCGGTCGGCATGGTCCATATCCGCGATCTGCTCGGCTTCATGACCCGGCGCGCCGCCGAAGGCGCGCAGACCAATACCCGCCGCAAGAAACCGTTCCCCGCCGGACTCGATCTCAAAGCGGTGGATCTGTCGGCAACGCTGGCTGACGCGCAGCTCACGCGTGAGATGCTGTTCGTGCCGCCGTCGATGCCGGCGATGGACCTGCTGGCTAAGATGCAGACCAGCCGCATCCATCTCGCGCTGGTGATCGACGAATATGGCGGCGTCGATGGTATCGTCTCGATGGAAGATATCGTCGAGCAGATCGTCGGCGACATCGACGACGAGCATGACGACGCCACCACGCCCGACATTGTCGCGCAGCCTGACGGCTCGTTCCTCGCCGATGCGCGCGCCAGCCTGGAGGATGTCGTTGCGCTTATCGGCGGCGCGTTCGATGTCGGCGAAGCAGCCCAGGAAGTCGACACGCTCGGCGGCTATCTGTTCGCGCGCGTCGGCCGCATTCCGGTGCGCGGCGAACTGGTCCAGGGCCCGGCGGGATTTGAAATCGAGGTGCTCGATGCCGATCCGCGCCGGGTGAAAAAGCTCCGGATCTATCCGGCCGCCGACCGCCCGGCGCAACGCGAGCGGGAGACCCGCCGCCTCGGCGAAGAAGCCGAAGCAGCGGTCGCCGCGAAGACCGCCCTGCTCGGCGAGCCTGAATTGCCCGTCACCCGCGACGCTTCGGTGAAGCTTTCACCTGACGCGCCGTCCAATCCGCCGCGCCGCTCGTGAACCTCACGCGTCTCTCACACGCTGTCGTCCTCTCATGGGGATGGCGCCGCGCTGCGATCGCCTTCGTCGCCGGCGCGGTGACGACGCTGGCTCTGCCGCCGTTCGAATTATGGCCGGTGCCGTTCCTCACCTTCCCGATCCTGGTCTGGCTGGTGGATGGATCGGCGGCGGGCCGATGGGGCGGTGCGCTGGCTGCCGCATCCGCTGGATGGTTTTTCGGCTTCGGCTATTTCCTCGCCGGGCTCTATTGGATCGGCAACGCATTCCTGGTCGATGCGCAGACCTTCGGTTGGCTGCTGCCCTTCGCGGTCACCGCGTTACCGGCCGGGCTTGCGGTCTTCACCGCATTCGGCCTCGCGCTGGCGCGCCTGATCTGGACCGGCGGCGCGGTGCGGATTCTCGCGCTGGCGGTGGCGCTGACCGCCGCCGAATGGCTGCGGGGACACATCCTCTCCGGATTCCCCTGGAACGCTTACGGCTATCTACTGTCCGGGCCGCTGGTGCTGGCGCAAGGCGCGGCGCTGGTTGGGCTCTG
>CANKHJ010000117.1 GCA_947481635.1 Bradyrhizobiaceae bacterium | reverse complement strand
GATCCGGCGTGCTGACATCGGAAGCTATGGAGGAGTGAAGCAGTGGCCAAAACCTTTGTCGTGAAGAAAATCGGCGGTCCGGAGGTCATGGAACTGGTCGACGTCGATCCCGGCAAGCCGGGTGCTGGCGAAGTCCTGATCCGCCACACGGCGATCGGCGTCAACTTCGCCGACATCCATTATCGCCGCGGCACCGCGCCGCCTCATGCGATGGCGAAGCTTCCGATTCCGTTCACGCCGGGTCTCGAAGCGGCCGGGGTGATCGAGGCCATCGGTCCCGGCGTCACCGGTTTCCAGGTCGGCGATCGGGTTGCTTACGCCACCGCGACCAACACGATCGGCGCCTACACGGAAGCACGGCTGTTTCCGGCCGATCGCGTCTTCAAGCTTCCCAAGGGCGTCTCGGATGTCGACGCGGCGGCCTTGCTCTATCGCGCCATTACGGTTCACGGGATCATCCGCTCCTGTTATCCGGTCAAGTCCGGCAACGTCATCTTGCTGCATGCGGCGGCTGGCGGCGTCGGTTCGATCCTCGCCGGTTGGGCCAAGAATCTCGGCGCGACCGTCATTGGAACGGTCAGCAGCGATGCCAAGGCCGAACTCGCAAAATCCTATGGCTGCAAACATGTCATCGTCACCGGCAAGGAGGATTTCGTCGCGCGGACCATGGCGTTGACGAACGGCAAGGGCGTCGATGTCTGCTTTGACGGTGTCGGGATCGACGTCTTCCTGAAGTCGTTCGATTGCATCCGCCGCTACGGGATGATGGTGTCCTTCGGACAGGCCTCTGGCATGATGGATCCGGTCGATCCGGTCTTGCTGCAGCACCAGGGCCACTACCTGACCAAGTTCAGCGGCTCGACCTACAACGAAGACACCGGAGAATATCAGCAGCGCGCCAAAGAGGTCCTGGCTGCGATCGAGAGCGGCGTGATCGCGCGCGGGCATCATGTCGTCTATCCATTCGCCGACGTTGCGCGCGCGCATGCGGATATGGAAAGCCGGCGTTCGACCGGATCGCTGGTGCTCCAGCTCTGACCTTCTGCGCTGAGCTCTCGGCACGGGGTGAGCGAGATCGATCATGACCAGCAAGATCAAGATCGCTCATCTCGCCGGGCCGAACGCGACTATTCAGAACACGCCACCGCTAGTGACGTCGAACAAGGCGCGGGCGAAATATGGTCTGCCCCCGCTCACCGATTCCGACGACGAGGCGGCGAAGTTCGATGTGCTGCGCCCGCAGAAGCTCGCGGCGCCGGTCACGGTCTATGTCGAACAATTCAGCGCGCATCCGCTCGAGGCCGATGCGGCGGAGCTTTACGGTCCGCCTGACGGCTTCCTGAATGCCAGCGGCGAGTTTTCGGCTGCGCGACGCTCCGCCGATGATCGCCCGGTCTATCAGGTGGAAATCACACCCGAGGACGGCTTTTATCCGATGCCATACATGGCCAGGCGCGCCGATGGCGGCGCCTGGGAGACCGACGGCATCTCGCCATTCGCCTCACGCAAGGACAGCCGGCAACCCTTCATGCCCGATGGGGAACGGTTGTTCGAGGAGATCGACCGCTTCGGCATCGATCTCTCCGGCGTCGGCAATATGGTCGCCAATAAGGCCGAGGTCGATTTCTTTCGGCTCGCGCCTTCCGGCGGCTATTTGAACGGGCGCCCCGATCAAGCCCCCGAGATTCCCGGCAAGGATTTCTTCCCGTACCGGCCGCCGCATCTCGGAATGTCACCGGCGCGCGCATCGCTGGCGCGGATCACCAACATGACGCAGCAGATTCTCGCTGGCGGGACCTACCACGGCGCGATCTGGACGCAGGGAAGTCCGCGCATCGAAGAGACGATGTACTGGTTCAACCTGGCGATCGATGCGACCGTGCCGATTTGCGGCAACGCGTCTCAGCGCTATCACGGGGCAATCAGCAATGACGGCCCGAAGAACATCACCGATTCGGTCGAATATCTTCACTCGAAGGTGTGGGCGGATGCCGATGGCCGCAATCGCGCCGGCATGGTGATGATCCAGGATCAGCGCGTGTTTGCCGCCCGCGAAGTCATGAAGGGCGACGCGCGGCCCGGCGGCTATCTCGCGACCGGCGGCCATGGCGGAATTCTGGGTGGCTTCAGCAGCGAGGGTCCGGTGCTGCGCTACGTTCCGGTGACGCGCCATACCTATGGCTCCGATGTGAATGTCAGCCGGCTGCCGTTGCAGGTGGAGGGGATGCTACGCGGTAGCGCAGGCATCGAACGCGTCACGGTGCCGATCAAGGCGGCCAATGGAGACTTGCTCGACACCGCGATCCCCAAGGTCTCGATCATCAAGGACGCAAGTTACAGCGAGGACGGCTTCGACAGCGATCCCGCGCAGGAGGTCGATATCGCGGCGCTGATCGACTACAAGCTGGCGCATGCGCCGCTGGCGGGTTTCGTGCTCGAAGGCCTCAATCCCTACGGCAAAGCCGCGGCGACCTCGCGAACGCGGGCGCTGACCCGAGCCGCCTATCTCGGATTTCCGGTGGTCAATGTCGGGCGTGGCAACACCGAAGGATTCGCGATCCGTGGCGGTCCGTTCGTTGCCGGCTCGAACCTCACGGCGACCAAGGCGCGTATGCTGCTGATGCTCTGCCTGATGAAATTCGGAATGCTGCCGACGGCAGGCGATCCTTCAAGCCCGACCGCGGCAGAAAGAAAAGCGACCGAGACCGCGCTCGCTGCGTATCAGCGGATCTTCGATACCCACTAGAACCTCGGCTTCGCCGAGGCTCTAGCTTCCTGTTTCGACGCGTTTTCTTGACGCGAACCGGTATCCACTTCGCTCGAAAACGCTATGGCGAAGGGTCAGCCGCGGATATCCATCGCGCGCCGCAGGCCGTCGCTGACCAGATTGAAACACACGCTGGTGATGAAGATGCAGATTCCCGGCAGGATCGCGATCTCCGGCATCGAGTAGATCGACATCCGCAGCGTGTTGAGCATCAGGCCCCACTCAGCCTCGGGCGGCCGGGTGCCTAGCCCGAGAAACGACAAACCGGCGGCGATGATCATCGAAACGCCGGTCAGGCTGGTGGCATAGATGATCACCGGTCCCAGCACGTTCGGCAGCACATGCACACCGACGATCGTCATGCTGCCGGCGCCGCTGGCACGAGCGGCTTCGACATAGTCTAGATTGCGCACGCTGACGGTCGCGCTCTCCGCGACGCGGACGATCGAGGGAATGAAAACCAGCGTCAGCGACAGAATGGCATTCGAAATGCCAGGCCCAAGCGCGCCGCTGATCGCGACCGCGAGCAGCACCGAAGGAAACGCGTAGAACACGTCGGTTATGCGCATCACCATCATGTTGACCCAGCCGCCGACAAATCCGGCGATGATACCGACCGTCCCGCCGATCAGCAGCGCCAGCGCCACCGGCATGATGCCAAGCAGGCACGACATCCGGCCGCCATAGAGCAGCCGTGTCAGCATGTCCCGTCCCAGTTCGTCGGTTCCAAGCCAATAGCCAGGGCTGCCGATCGGCGCGAGTCGCCGCAGGATATTTCCTTGATAAGGGTTGTAGGGGGCGATCAGCGGCGCTGCCAGGATCGCCGCCAGCATGATCAGCAGAAAGCTCGCTGTGATCAACGTGACCCGGTCGCGCAGCAGCCGATGCCACACGCCGACCCAATAGCCTGGGCGGACGGTGTCGAGCGTCACCTGGGGCGCGGTCAGGGTGTCTGGTGCAGCGAAGAGGCTCATGGAAACCCTTATTGTCCCGGATGACGTCTGATGCGGGGATCGAGCAGGGTTTGAAGCAGATCGACCGCGAGATTCAGCGTCACGAAGAAGATCGACAGAATCAGGACGGTGCCCTGCAGCAGCGGAATGTCGCGCTGGAAGATCGCGTTGTTGAGCAGGAAGCCGGTGCCTGGCCAGGCGAACACCGTTTCGACCATGATCGAGCCGCCGATCAGATGCCCGAATTGCAGACCCAGCACCGTCAAGGTGGTTGGCGCGGCATTCTTGATCACATGCAGCACAATGGTCCGGTTGTGCAGGCCTTTTGCGCCGAGCGTGACGATGAAATCCTGGTTGAGGATGTCGCCGACAATGCCGCGCACCGAGCGGGTGACGATCCCGATCGGAATGATGGCGAGCGTGATCGCTGGCAGCACCAGAAAGCGGATGTGATCCCACTCGAAGCGCCACTCGCTCGCGGCGCCGGGTGGGGCCCCCATCGCCGGCAGCCATTGCATGAAGACGCTGAAGGTGATGACCAGGACAATGCCCAGCCAATAATGCGGCGTCGACACCGCGGCGATCGACACGCTTCCAACGATCCGATCGATCCAGCCGTCGCGCCACCACGCGGCCAGGGCGCCGAGCACGCAGGCGATGGTGAAGGCCGGAATCGCGGCGGTCAGGCCGAGGATGACGGTATTGCCCACCGCCGACGACAGCTCTTGAGCCACCGACCGGCCGGTCATCAGCGACTTGCCGAAGTCACCGCCGAGGATGTGCAACAGCCAGATGCCGAACTGAACGATTATCGGCTTGTCGAGTCCGTACTCGACGCGGACCTGCTCGACGACTTCGGGTGGCGCATCCGGCGGGACGATCGAACTGATCGGATCGCCCGGCGCGATATGAACCAGCAGGAAGCAGACGAAGCTGACCGCCAGCGCGATCGGCAGCGCGTAGAGCACCCGGCGGATCAGATACAGGAGCACGGCTGAATCCTCATCACGGGGCCGCCCCAACGCGGATACAGCGGATGCTGCGGCCGGACGCGAGGTTGCGCAATTCCGGTACGCCGGTCTTGCACGCGTCGATGGCAAATTCGCAACGCGGCTCGAAGGCGCAGCCTGGCGGTAGGCGGCTCGGATCCGGCGGCGCGCCGGGGATCGCCTTGAGCCGGATGTCGCGCGCGGCTGCATTCACGGTCGCGGCGAGCAGCCCAGTGGCATAGGGATGCATCGGTGCGGCCACGAAGGCCCCGATCGGCCCTTCCTCGACGAAGCGGCCGGCATACATCACAGCGACCCGATCGGCGATTTCGGTTGCGACGCCGATGTCGTGGGTCACGAAGATCATCGCCATGCCGAGTTCCTGCTGCAGGCGTCGCAGCAGCACCAGAACCTGGATCTGCACCGTCGCGTCGAGCGCCGTGGTCGGCTCGTCGGCGAGCAGCAATTGGGGCCGGCAGGATAACGCCATGGCGATCATCGCGCGCTGGCGCAATCCGCCGGAGAGTTCGCCGGGATACATCGAGAGGCGTTGCTTCGCCGACGGGATCTGCACCAGTTCGAGAAGGTCGAGCGCGCGCCGGCTCGCCTCGCTCCAGCTCACGCGATCGTGCCGGACGATAGTCTCTGAAATCTGCCGGCCAATGGTGAAGACCGGATCGAACGCGGTCAGCGGCTCCTGGAAGATCATCGAGACGGCGCCGCCGCGCAGGTCCGAGAGCTCATTGTCGGACGCATGCTCGACGTCGAGGCCGCAGACTTGAAGCGAGCCGGACACCGTAGTGCGCCGGGGCGGATTGAGCCGCATCAGCGAGCGCAGCAGCACCGATTTGCCCGAGCCGCTTTCGCCCAGGATGCACAGCGTCTCGCGCGGAACCAGGTCGAAATCGACCCCGTTCACGGCACGGATGATGCGGTCCCCGGTACGGAAGCTGACATGCAGATCGCGCACCTGGACGAGGGGAGGGATCTCCGCCGGTGCGACCATGGGAGATTGCGCGGTCAATGGCGCGCTCCAGTGTCGGGCACTGTCGTTGTCCCAATCGCCGGAGCACGGCTGTGGCCGCTTCCCGGTCCGACCATGAAGCAGGATGCAGCGTGTCCATCGCCAAGCGGGAATAATGGTGGATGAGACTCGGCGCAAACCGGTTCGGCCGTCGCGCAGCGCGAACGGAAGCGACAGCCGGACGGAGGGTTGATCAGGCTTGGCGGATCGCCGGTCAATGGCGGTGCAACATGCCGTTTCTCCGGCGATAGGCTGGGACGGCTGGCAAACAAGGCGGCGGTGTAGGGATGTGCAGGCGTCGCATAGACCGATTGCACCGGCCCGAATTCGCTGATCGCGCCGAGATACATCACCAGCAGCCGGTCGGCCATGTACTGAACCACGTTCAGGTCATGGCTGATGAACAGATAGGTCACGTCGAAGTCCGACTTCAAATCCTTCAGCAGGTTGAGCACCTGCGCTTCGACCGACTTGTCGAGTGCCGACACCGGCTCGTCGAGCACGATCAGCTTGGGCCGCAGCACCAACGCGCGCGCGATGTTGATGCGCTGGCGCTGGCCGCCCGACAATTCGTGAGGATAGCGCCCGGCAAATTGGTCCGGACCAAGACCAACGCGATCCAGCAGGTCCCGCGCCGCGGACATCGAGGCGCTCTTGCTGGCGCCGTGGATGCGCGGCGCGAATGCAATGGACTCAGCGACCGTGAGCCGCGGATTGAGCGACGAATAGCTGTCCTGGAAAACGATCTGGACCTGGCGGCGGTATTCCTTCAGCGGCCAGCCGCCATGACCGACCTTTTGGCCTTCGAAGACGATCGCGCCATCGTCGGGCTGCATCAGCGACACGATCAACCGCGACAGCGTCGACTTGCCACACCCGGATTCGCCGACCACGCCGAGGGTTTCGCCTTTCAGGAGATCGAAGCTGACGTCATCGACCGCGCGGAAGCGCGGCCGCGGCCGGCCGAACGAGCTGAAGCCCTTCAGCGAAAAGCTCTTGGTGAGGCTGCGCACGCTCAGCAGCGTTTCGCTGGTCAAACAGCGGCTCCCTTCAAGGCGCGTATTTCGGCGAGATTGTCCTGCATCAGCCGATTGACACGCTTGTCAGGTTTGAGAACCAGTTTTTCGGCTGCATGAAACCCTTGACCTTGTTCGACATGCCCCACGGGTCGAGTTCATGCACGAAAAACACCGAGGCAGCATCATCGATCAGAAGCTGGTGGACCTTGGCAATGGCTGCGTCGAGTGCCACAGGTCCAAATGCGCGCTGCGCCTGGCGGAGCGCCTCGTCGACCTCGGGGTTGTTGTAGAAGCCCCAATTGGTGCCGCGCGGTGGAGTCAATTCGCTGGCGTGACCACGGAAGATCGAAGCGGTCGGGTCCTGCACCGGCGCCGGCAGTGAGACGCCGTGAATGCCGGCGCTCTGCGCCGCCTTCGCCCCATTCCGGTAGATCGTGAACAGCGTCACGTAGTCGACCACCTGGAATTCGATGTCGAAGCCGACCGCGGCAAGATTGCTTTGAACGAATTCATTGACCTTCAGCGACTCCGGCTGTCCGCCACCGGCGCTGGCAATCAGGATCTTCGCCTTGACGCGATTGTTGGGACCATAGCCGGCCTCGGCCAGCAGCTTCCTTGCCTCGGCCGGATCGGTCCGCAATTGGAACGTCGGCTTTCCAAACCACGGCGAGTCTTCGGGGACCATCCCCTTGGCCAGGACCGCCGCACCGTCGAGCAGCTTGATGATGCCTTCGCGGTCGACCGCCAGATTGGCGGCTTTGCGGACTCGCAGATCGCGGAATGGCGAGTCGGGCAGCAGGCTCAGCTTCCAGATCGATATCGTCGGATGGGTGTTGGCCTTGATCGAAAAGCCCGCGCCCTTCAGGCTGGCGAGCGCTGCTGGCGGGACCGTCTCGATCAAATCGACCTGCCCGGACCGCAGCGCGGCGATCCGCGCATTGGCATCCAGGATCGGCTGCAGGTGCACGGCCGGTGCCTTGGGAATCCGTTTCGTATCCCAGTATTTTTCGTTGCGGACCAGTTCGAGCCGAACGCGCGGGGTGAAACTGCCGAACCGGAATGGTCCGGTGCCGGACGGCGCGCTGACGAACTTCTCCCAGCTATCGCCGAGCTTGGCGTATTGCGCCGGGCTGGCCATCAGCAGGAACGAGATCTGATAGGGCGTCATGGCGTCCGGCCCGCGGGTCAGGACTGCGATGGTGCTGTCGTCGACCTTCTCGGCTCCGCTGACGCTCGGCAGGCGGGGCACGATCAGCGCGGTGCGCGCGGCGTTATATTGCTGCGCCTTCTGGTCGAACACCGAATTGAAATTCCAGATTGCCGCGTCGGCGTCGAACGGTGAACCGTCATGGAAGGTCACGCCGGACCGCAGCTTGACGATCCAGCGCGCGGGATTGTTGGGATCGATGCTCCAAGATTCAGCCAATCCAGGAACCAGACCGGACGCTCGGTCCTCCTGATCGAGGTCCCAATTGATCAACGCGTCATAGATCGGATAGCCGGCGAACCGCATGCCCTGGAAGGCGCCGTCCGGCCCAGCCCAGAGCCGTGGGATGTCGCCGAACGCGATGGCGATCCGTACCGGCGCCGGTGTTTGGGCCGATACGGGACCGCTAAAGGCCGTTGAAACGCCAATTGCGGCGGCGCCCGACAGAAGCTGCCGTCGAGTTTGTGCGAATTCGACGCCGGACGGCGAGGCAGGGGGCTGGGTTTGGTCGCGTCGATCCTGAAATCGCATCGGAATCGCTCCATGTGCGGTTGGCCGCCACTTCGAACGACCGAAATCCTGGATGACGCGGCCATCCGCTCGGAGCGCCGGATGAGGCGACCCAGGGACGACCCCACCATACCAAGATTACCAAGCATGGGCGGTCTGGGCGGTCTTGCTTTCACGCGCACAATAACCTGCTCGAATGCCAGGTGCGGCGCGTTCTGTCGCATCCGTTCGGCTTTGGCTCGGTGCTGCATTCATCGGCTTTTGCAGCCTAAAAGAATTGCAGGACGGTTTCGATCGGCGACGGTACTGAAAGTATTGACACCGAACGTTTCGACAGAGTTCAATTTATCAGCCGCGTCGTCTTGCGGCATCTGCATCGGGACATGCGAAGGATTTTCAATGAACCGCTGGACCTATGATTGCAGCCATACCGGCCCCGGCACGCTTGCGGGCCGCTATCTGCGCAACTTCTGGCAGCCGGTGCATCGCATCGAAGATCTCAAGCCTGGACAGGCGAAGCCGCTGCGCATCATGAGCGAGGACTATACGATCTATCGTGGCCAGAGCGGCAAGTGTCACGTCGTGGCGCCTGCTTGTGCGCATCGCGGCGTGCAGCTCTCGATCGGATGGGTCGAGGGCGACGATATCCGCTGTCGCTATCATGGATGGAAGTATAACAGCGCAGGCCAGTGCATCGAGCAGCCCGCCGAACGCGAGCGGCAATTCTGCGACAAGGTCAGGATCGCGCATTATCCGACGGTCGAATACCACGGCCTGGTCTTCGCCTATCTCGGCGAAGGCGCGCCGCCGAATTTCCCAATCTTTCCCGAGCTTGAGGGCGACGGGGTGGTCGAGACGATCATGTATCAGCGCAACTGCAACCTGAGCAACATGCTCGACAACCAGCTCGACGAGGCGCATTTCGCCTTCACACACCGCAAGACATTAGATCGCATCGCGGAAATCCCCGTCATCACGGTCAAGCGCACGCAATATGGCGTGGCGTCCTATTCCGAGCGTAGCGGGCTGATGCCGAGGATCACGGAATTCATGATGCCGAATATCCTGCGGCTCAAGATCATGCTGTATCTCTCGGAGATCATTCCGGGAGACGGCGTCGCGTGGCGCGTGCCGATCGACGACACTAGGCAATATTCCTTCGGCGTCAATATATTCGCGGTCCCCAAGGAGCGCCGCCAGCAGGTCATCGACGAGCAGCGGCGCCTCGCCAGCCTGCCGGTGCCGCCGTGGCTCGATCTTGCTGAGGACGTGCTGGCGGGACAGACGACGATCGAGGAGGTCGAAGCGAACCTTCCCGAGCACAATATGCTGCATAATGTGCATTTCGAGGATCACGTGGTGCAGCAGGCGCAAGGCGTGATCGCGGATCGAGACAACGAGGTTCTGGCGAGTTCGGACATTCCGGTGCGGGCGATCCGCGACCTGTGGAATGAAACGCTCGCAGTGTTCG
This sequence comes from Bradyrhizobiaceae bacterium, assembly GCA_947481635.1. Lineage (GTDB taxonomy): Bacteria > Pseudomonadota > Alphaproteobacteria > Rhizobiales > Xanthobacteraceae > CANKHJ01. The sequence continues at coordinate 4,439 of CANKHJ010000117.1, read as the reverse complement.
CAAGAGACGGGACGGTGCGCAACGCAATCTCTCCGCCTCCGACGATCGCGACGACCGGCGAGGAGAAGCTTGAGATGGCCGGTTGATAGTCACGCCGTGAAGGCGATCCGTGATGATCGCCTTCACCAGTATCGTGGCGAATGGTCGTCTCAGTCCATCGACATGCTGGTTAGATTGATGAACCAGTTTCTCGGCTGAACGAAGTTCTTGACCTTGCTCGACATCGCCCATGGATTGAGATCATGCGCGAGCAGCAGCGAAGCCGCGTCGTCGACCATGAGCTGGTTGACCTTGCCCATGGCCTTGTCGAGCTCGGCCGGATCGAAGGCCTGTTGCGCGACATGGAGCGCATCGTCGACCGCCGGATTGCTGTAAAAACCCCAGTTCGACCCGCGCGGTGGCGTCAATTGGCTGTCGAAGCCGCGCAGGTAGAAGCTGACCGGATCGAGCGTCGGCCCCGGGATGGCCATGCCGTGGAGGCCGGCGCTTGCCGGCGCCTTGGCGCCGCCGCGCGCGACCGTCAGCATCGTCACGAAATCGACGACCTGGAATTCGATGTCGATGCCGACCGCGGCAAGATTGGCTTGGACCAGTTCATTGGTTGCCAACGACATCTGGCCGGTGCCGGTGCTCGGGATCAGGATCTTGGCCTTGGGACGATTGCCTGGACCAAACCCGGCCTCAGCGAGCAGCTTCTTCGCCTCAGCCGGATCAAACTTTAACTTGAAGCTTCCCTCCGAGAACCAGGGGGATGAATCGTCGACAAAGCCCTTGGCGGCGACGGCGGCGCCATCGAGCAACTTGACCAGGCCTTCGCGATCGATCGCCAGATTGGCGGCGCGGCGCACGCGCTGATCCAGGAATGGCGAGCCCGGCGCGTAGCTGAAATTCCATTTGAGGATCGCCGGGTAGATATTCGTGTGGACCGCAAGGCCCGCGCTCTTCAGGCTGGCGATGGCATCGGATGGAACGCCTTCCGCCATGTCCACTTGTCCGGAGCGCAACGCAGCAATGCGCGCATTCGGATCCAGGATCGGCACCAGCGTGATCGCCGCCGTCTTCGGAATCCGCTTGGCATCCCAGTAGGATTCGTTGCGCACCAGTTCCAGCCGATTGCGCGGCACCAGGCTGGCGACCTTGAACGGTCCGGTGCCGGATGGCGCGGCCGAGAACTTGTCCCAGTCATTGCCGACCTTGGCATATTGCGTCGGGCTGACGAATAGCAGGAATGAAAGCTGGAACGGGGCCATCGCATCCGGGCCGGTGGTACGGATCGCAATCGTGCGGTCGTCGATTTTCTCGGCACCGGTGACGAATGGAAGCCGGAAGCGGATCAGCGCGACACGCGGCGCATTATATTGCGGCGCTTTCTCATCGAATACGGAGGCAAAATTCCACAGCGCTGCGTCGGCGTCGAATGGCGAGCCGTCATGAAACTTCACGCCGGATCGCAGATTGACGATCCAGCGGCTCTTGTCGTTCGGATCGACTTTCCAGGATTCCGCGAGTCCAGGAACCAGACCGGACGCGCGGTCGCCGGATTCCAGGTCCCAGTTGATCAGCGCGTCGTAGATCGGATAGCCCGCGACGCGCATGCCTTGGAAGCCGCCGTCAGGGCCCGCCCAGAGGCGCGGGATATCGCCGAACGCGATCGCGACCCGTATCGGCTTCGGCGTCTGGGCCGTCGCCGGACCCAGTCCGGAGCCGGCGAGGGCAGCGGTGACGCCGGCAATGCCCGCCACAACCTGGCGCCGGTTCGGCTGCGTCGCGTTGAGGGCCCGGTCAAAGAATTGGTCGGAAGTCATTCGATCCTCCATCAGCCTGCGCTGACTTGATGCACGGGACGTGTCAGGCCAGTTGCAGCGAACTGGGATCGGACACGATGTTCAGGGCGGTTGCTGGCGCGCCGGCGACCAGAGTCGGCGGCGGGATAATCTCGTTGTTGACGGTTCCGTCCTTGGCGAACGCCGCTAGCGCCTCGTTCCACAGGTCACGGATCGCGCGAATGCCTAAGTCCGAACTACCGAGAATTTCGCGGTCGCGATCGGCGACGACGCCTTGCGCCTGCATCACCACGTGATCCTCGAAATGGACGTTCTGGATCGGGTTGTGCTCGCCAAGATTGGCCTCAACCTCTTCCACCGTCATCTTTCCGGCAAGCACTGCCTCAGTCAGTTCGAGCCACGGCGGCCGCGGCAGGTTGTTGATCCGCTGCTGCTCCTCGGCGATCCGCAGTTTGTCTTCCTTGGCTACGGCGTAATAATTGATGCCGAAGGTGTATTGGCTGGCGTCGTCGATCGGCACGCGCCACGCCACACCGTTTCCCGGAATCGGGACGGCATTGCAGGACAGCATCTTGAGCCGCAGGATGTTCGGCATCATGAATTCGGTGACGCGCGGGTTGCTGCCGGCGCGCTCGCAATACCCGGCGACCCCGTATTCGGTCCGCTTCACGCGAATGGTTGGCATTTCGCCGAAGCCATCCGATCCGCGACGATGCGCAAACGGGAAATGAGCCTCGTCGAGCTGGTTGTCGAGGACGTTGGTCAGGTTGCAGTTGCGCCGATAGCTGATGGTCTCGAGGACGCCATCGCCTTCGAGCTCGGGGAAGATCGGGAAAACCGGTGGCTCGCCGTCACCGAGATAGGCGAAGACCAGTCCTTTGTAGTCGACCGTGGGATAATGCGCGATCTTGACCTTGTCGCAGAATTGCCTCTCGCGTTCGGCAGGTTGCTCGACGCATTGGCCCGCACCGGTAAATTTCCAGCCGTGGTAGCGGCAGCGGATATCGTCGCCTTCCACCCAGCCGGTCGACAATTGCGAGCCGCGATGCGCGCAGCGCGGCGCGATGACGAAACACTTGCCGCTGGCGCCGCGATAGAGCGTGAAATCTTCGCTCATGATGCGCAGCGGCCTGGTCTGGCCGATGCCGATGTCGTCGATCTTGGTGACCGGCTGCCAGAATCTCCGCAGGAAGCGGCCGGCCAGCGTGCCCGGTCCGGTCATACTGCAATCGTAAGTCCAGCGACTCATCGATGGCCTCTCGCTGTCTTCAAGCTGGCCCTCAGAGGGACATGCTCGTCAGGTTGGCGAACCAGCTCCGCGGCAGCGTAAAGTTCTTCACCTTGCTCGAATGCGCCCACGGGTTGAGATCGTGGATCAGGATCAGATACGCCGCGTCGTCGACCAGCAACTGGTTGACCTTGGCGATGGCGGTGTCGAGCGCCTTCTGATCGAACGCGTTCATTGCTGCCTTCAAGGCGGCATCGACCTCCGGATTGCTGTAATAGCCCCAGTTCGACCCGCGCGGCGGCACCAACTCGGTTTCGAACCCGCGCAGGAAGGTGCTGGTCGGATCCTGGACCGGCGCCGGCAGCGACACCGCATGGATGCCGGCATTGGTCTGTGCCTTGGCGCCCTGGCGGAACATCGTGAACAGCGTGACGAAGTCGACGACCTGGAATTCCACGTCGATGCCCACCGCCGCGAGATTGGCCTGGGTGAATTCGGCGACCGGCAAGGGCAAAGCCTCGCCGCTGCCGCTGCTCGACAGCAGGACCTTGGTCTTCACCCGCTTGTTCGGTCCGTATCCGGCTTCGGCGAGCAGCTTCTTGGCCTCCTCGGGATCATAACGCAGCTTGAAGGTCGGATTGCCGAACCAGGGCGAATCCTCGCTGACGAATCCTTTGGCGGCGACAGCCGCGCCGCTATGCAGCTTGGCGAGGCCTTCACGATCCACCGCAAGATTGGCGGCGCGGCGCACGCGCACGTCGTGGAAAGGCGAATCCGGCAACACGCTGAAGTCCCAGATCGAGACCGCGGGCCGGACGTTGCTGCGCACCTGGAAGCCGGCGGCCTTCAGGCTCGCAATCGCGTCGGGCGGAACGGTCTCGACGAGGTCGACCTGACCGGAGCGCAGCGCCGCGATCCGCGCATTGGGGTCGGCGATCGGCACCACCGTGATGCTGGCCAATTTCGGAATCCGCTTCTTGTCCCAATAGGCCTCGTTGCGGACCAGTTCGAGACTGGTGCGCGGCACCACGCTCGCGACCTTGAACGGTCCTGTGCCGGACGGTGCGGTGGCAAATTTATTCCAGTCCTTGCCGGTCTTCTCGAAATGCGCCGGGCTGACCATCAGCAGGAATGAGATCTGATAGGGCGTCATCGCATCCGGCCCACGCGTGTTCACCGCGATGGTGGCGTCGTCGATCTTTTCCGCGCCGGCAATATTGAACAGCCGCGAGATGATCAGGGCGACGCGCGGCGCGCTGAATTGCGGCGCGTCCTTGTTGAACACCGATTCGAAATTCCAGATCGCTGCATCGGCATTGAACGGCGACCCATCATGGAAGGTGACGCCGCTGCGGATCTTCAAAATCCAGCGCGACGGATTTTTCGGATCGACGCTCCATGACTCGGCGAGACCGGGCGTCAGGCCG
>CANKHJ010000116.1 GCA_947481635.1 Bradyrhizobiaceae bacterium | reverse complement strand
CTTGGTTCGCCTTCGATGGCTTGCTGAACCCGGACAGTTTGCGCACGAACTGGATCGAGGATGCATAGATCTCGTCATGCGTCGCGGGCGGCTCGAAATTATGCAGGGTCTTGATGCTTCGGCACATGGCTGATCTCCTTCCCATTCACAGATAGCGATGCAATTTGGCGTCCGCGTGGCAGCGCAATCTACCCCCTTCCGCGCAGATCCCTTACCCGCTTGGCCTTGAATTCGGTCTTCGGCAGCGTGCCGGGCGTCAGCACCTCGACCGTGACGCGCACCTCGCAGCGGGTGCGGATCTCATCGGCGAAAACCTGCTGCCGCGCGGCGCCGTCCGGATGCTCGCAGCGCACCGTCATGACGTCGAGACCGCCGGAATCGGTCGCGAGCACGATCTCGAACTCGTCGCCGGAGCCTGGGATGGCGCGCACCGCGTCCTCGACCTGCGCCGGAAACATCTTGATGCCGCGCAGGTTGATCAGGTCGTCGGCGCGGCCGGCGAACGAGCCGATGGCGCGCACATGGGTGCGCCCGCAGGAGCAAGGCGCGGTGTCGAGCGTCGTATAATCCCCGACCAGGAAGCGCAACTGCGGCGAACTCTCCGACATCAGATTGGTGCAGACGGTGAGGCCGCGTTCGCCGGTGCGCTGCGTCGCCTTGCTCTCCGGATCGACCGTCTCCCAGATCTGGATGTCCTCCATCAGATGTGTCGCCACCGGCTGGCCGTCCGGCCGCGGCGCGTCGCACGAATAGCCGCCGACATGTGGCGAGGCTTCGGTGCAGCCGTAGAACTCGACCACGCGCGCGCCCCATAATTTTTCGATGCGCTGATGCGTGGTCGCGATCGACAGCACCGGCTCGCCGCCGAGCAGCAGCGAATGTACGCTCGATGCCGCCGGGTCGAGCCCCATCTCCTGCATCACCCGCCCGAGATGCAGCGCATAGGACGGCGTGCAGAGCAGGATGGTCGGCTTGAAGCGGTTGATGATGCCGACACGGGCCTTGGCGTCCATGCCGCCGCCGGGAATGGTCGGCAGCCGCATCGTCTCCATCGCGTATTGCACGCCCCACGCAAACACATGCGGGCCGTAGCCGGTCATCATGAAGACCGTGTCGCCCTTGCGGAATCCCATCGCGTAGCAGGCGCGCGCGTTGGCCCAGGACCAGTATTCGCGATCGATATGCGAATACCGAAACACCCGCGGCACGCCGGTCGAGCCCGACGACGAGAACATCATCCAGCCGCGTTCCGCCCACACCGCGTCGGTCATCGTCGAGTAGGTGCCGTAGGGCTGATGGTCGAGCGCGTCGGCCATCATCTCGGCCTTGTCGACCGGCGGAAATTTGGCGAGGTCGTCCACGGTCGCGATGTCGGTCGGAGCGAGGCCGAACCGGTCGAAGCGGCGCCGGTAGAACGGCGAGTTCTCGTAGAGAAACGGCGTCAGCGCGGTGAGCTTCTCGTTCTGGATCGCGATCAATTCGTCACGCGATGCGGCATCCAGCCGCGGCGACCAGATCGCCGCGCTCGCGGGCTGTTTCGGATCGTGATGGAATCGCTTCAGCGTCGCGAGCCAGGTCGCGCGGGTTTCGTCGGCACGGTCGATCATTGGCGTTTTCTCCCCGCTTGGATTAGACCGGCCACAATCCGGTCGGTCAATCATCAGGGCAGGGGCATGCTCGGCATCGCGATCCTCGACGACTACCAGCATGTCGCGCTCGACATGGCGGATTGGAGCAAGCTCGGCAGCGACGTCGAACTAGCCTTCTTCGACACCCACATCGCCGACCTCGACGAGGCCGCGGAGGCGTTGGCGGATTTCGAGGTGCTGGTGTTCATGCGCGAACGCATGAATTTTCCGCGCGCGCTGATCGAGCGGCTGCCGAAGCTGCGCTATGTCGTGTTCACCGGCTCGCATTCGACCGTCATCGATTTCGCGGCGCTCGCCGAACGCGGCATTCCGGCCTCGCGCACCGGCGCGCGGGCCTCGCCGGGCGCGGCCGAATTGACCTGGGCGCTGCTGCTCGCCTGCGCGCGCTACATCCCGCGCGAGGATGCCGCGATGCGCGCCGGCGGCTGGCAGACCAGTATCGGCACGACGTTGCGCGGCAAGACGCTCGGCGTGCTTGGGCTCGGCACGCTGGGCCGCCTGGTGGCCGGCTATGGCAAGGCCTTCGGCATGGAGGTCATCGCCTGGAGCCAGAACCTCACCGCGGAAAAGGCCCGGGACGGGGGCGCGACGCTGGTTACGCGCGACGAGATTTTCCGCCGGTCGGACGCGCTCACCATCCACCTCAAGCTCGGCCCCCGCACGCGCGGGCTCATCGGCGCCGCCGAATTCGCGCTGATGAAGCCCAGCGCGATCCTGATCAACACCTCGCGTGGGCCGATCGTCGACGAGGCGGCGCTGGTTGCCGCACTGCGCGAAAGCCGCATCAGGTCCGCCGGTCTCGACGTGTTCGACATCGAGCCGCTGCCCACCGCGCATCCGCTACGTCGCCTCGACAATGCCGTGTTGGCCCCGCATCTCGGCTATGTCACCGAAGACAGCTATCGCGAATTCTACAAGGTCGTGGTGGAGGCCATTCTGGCTTGGCGGGCAGGGGCCCCGATCAACCTTTACGACCCGGGCATGCGATCCGAATAGGGCTTGTTGGTGGAACGATAACCGCCGGGCGACTATATAAGGGTGACACGCGAACTGAACCGAGACCTGGGATGAAACTGCCCTACCACGGTGCCATCGATTGCGACCTGCATCCTGCGGTGCCGAGCACCAAGGCGCTGGTGCCCTATCTCGATGATTTCTGGCAGGACCATCTCGCCAACCGGCATATCGACCGGTTCGGCCTGACGCTGTCGAGCAACGCGCCCGGCCTGCCGATCTCCGCGCGCGAGGACTGGCGTCCGGCGCAGGGTCTTCCCGGGAGCGATTTCGAGCTGCTGCGCAAGCAGGCGCTGGACGGCTTTGGCCTGCGCTATGCGATCTGCAACGTGCTGCATGGCGCGGTCGCCTTGTTCAACGTCGACATGGCCGCGGCGCTCTGCACGGCGGTCAACCGCTACGTCGCCAAGGAATGGCTCGATCGCGATCCGCGCCTGCGCGGCTCGATCCTGGTGCCGCCGCAGAATGTCGATCTCGCGGTCGCCGAGATCGAGCGCTGCGCGGGCGACAAGCGTTTCGTCCAGGTGATGTTTCTGGTGATGGGCGACGCGCCGCTCGGCCAGCGCCGCTACTGGCCGATCTTCCAGGCCGCGGAGAAGCACGGCCTGCCGATCGGCGTCCATGCCGGGTCGAGCTTCCGTCAGGCGCCGACCGGCTCGGGCTGGCCCTCCTATCATCTCGAAGATTATCTGCTGCAGGCGCCGGCCTTCGAGGACCTGATCGTTTCGTTTCTCACCGAAGGCGTGTTTCAGAAATTCCCCGGCCTCAAGCTGGTGCTGGCTGAATCCGGCTTCACCTTCCTGCCGACGCTGCTGTGGCGCAACAACAAGGTCTGGCGCGGCGCCCGCACCGAGGTGCCCTGGATCGACCGTCCGCCGGCCGACATCATCCGCGATCATGTGCGCTTCACGCTGCAGCCGGTCGATGCGCCCGACGGCAAGATGCTGAATCGCATCTTCGAACATGTCGGCTCCGACAAGCTGGTGTTGTTCTCGACCGACTATCCGCACCCGCATTTCGAGGGCGACGACGCGTTGCCCGACGGGCTGTCGGATGACATGATCCGCAGGATTCTGATCGATAATCCGCTGGAGACCTATCCGCGCCTGCGTGACGCCGCCGGCGCGGCCAATGCGCAGATGAACAAGGAGGCCGTCCCATGAACATGCCCGTGCTCGAGCGCAATGTTCAAGGCAAATCCAAGCTCAGCTTCGTGGATTGCGACATTCATCCGATCCAGCGTTCGGAGAAGGATCTGCATCCCTATCTCTCGGCGCATTGGCGCGAGCACATGACCACCTTCGGCGGCCATGTCCGCCAGGGGCTGATCGGGCAGGTGATGCATCCGCGCATGATGGCCGCGGGTCAGCGCGCCGATGCCTACCCGAAGAATGGCGGGCCGCCCGGCTCCGATCTCGAACTGATGCAGCAGCAGCATCTCGATTTCAACGGCGTCGAGACCGGCATGCTGGTCGCGCTCAGCCGCGGCGGCATGGAGGAGCGCAATCTCGATTTCGCCGCGGCGCTGTCGAGCGCGGTGAATGACTGGCAGCTGCACGACTGGGTCGAGAAGGATCGCCGCCTCAAGGCCGGCATCGTCGTGCCGCAGGAGCATGCCGAGCATGCGGTGCAGGAGATCGACCGCCGCGTGCAGGACGAAGCGTTCCGTCAGGTGATCATCTCGCCGAAATCGAGCGAGCCGCTGGGGCGCCGCCGCTATTGGCCGATCTACGAGGCCTGCGCGCGCAACAATATCGTGCTTGGCCTGCATCCCGCCGGCGTGTCGGGCGGCAACCCGTCCAGCGGCACCGGCTGGGGCACCTATTATATGCAGGAGCATTATACGTTCGGCACCACGACGACCGGCAACCTCATCAGCATGGTCATCGAAGGCGTGTTCGAGAAATTCCCGAACCTGAAAGTGGCGCTGATCGAGTCGGGCTTCTCCTGGGCGCCCGCGCTTGGCTGGCGCATGGACAAGCATTGGGAGCGCATGCGCAAGGAGACGCCGCATCTGAAGCGTCCGCCGTCGGAATATCTGCGCGAGCATGTCTGGTTCTGCACCCAGCCGATGGAGGAGCCGGAGACCGCCGGGCATCTCACCGAGATCATCGACTGGATCGGCTGGGATCGCATCATGTTCTCCAGCGACTATCCGCATTGGGATTTCGACGATCCGAAATACGCGCTCAACTTCAAGATGACCGACAAGCAACGCGCCGGCATTCTGCGGGACAACGCCAAGGCGTTGTATCGCCTGGCGTGAGCCGCTACGTCGTCGCCAAGGCCGGCGAAGTCGCGCCCGGCACCAGCAAGCTTGTCACCGTGAAGGGCCGCGAGATCGGCATCTTCAACGTACAGGGAGCATATTACGCGCTCGCCAACACCTGTCCGCATGAGGGCGGGTCGTTATGCGAAGGCCGCATCACCGGCCTGGTCCAGTCGGACGGGCCGGGACAATACAAGCTGCTGCGCAAGGGCGAATTCCTGCGCTGTCCCTTTCACGGCTGGGAATTCGAAGTCGCCACTGGCCAGTCCTATTGCGACCCGACCTCGATGCGCATCCGCCAGTTCAACGTCGAGGTCGCGCCCGGGGAGGACGTGGTGAAGGGCCCCTATGTGGCCGAGAGCTTCCCGGTATCGGTCGAAGAGGAATACCTCGTCGTCGAGGTGTGAGGCCCGGCGTTTGCAGCAATAGCCGCGGGGACACACAAAGCTACTTATAAATCTCCTTCGCGAGATCGAACATCGCGTTGATCCGCGTGAAGTCTTCCTCGACCAGAGGCGTCACGTTGGCGAGCGCCTCGGCGTCCGGCGACAATGTCTGGGAGAGCTTGTTGATGACGATGCCGTGCGAGGTCTTGGCATAGACCAGTTGTGCCTCGTCGGAGAGGTAGAAATTCGCCATCAGGCGCGCGGCGTTTGGATGCGGCGGGTTTTTCAGGATCGGCGCGCCGTAGGAGCCGTAGGTGACGCCCTCTTTCGGGATCACGTAGCGCACCGGGAGTCCTTCCAGCGTCTTGTATTGCGACAGGATCAGCGGAATGTAGATCGGATATTCGCCGCGCGCGACGCGCCGGATCGATTCCTGATAATCACGGTTGAAGGTGAGGCCCTGCTTCGCGAGCTTCTCGTGATACTCGCGGCCGAACTTGTCGGCGGTCATGTGGAACAGCACGCGGCCGCCACCCGAGGCGCGCGGATCGTCGGACAGGATCTTCCCCTTCCATTTCGGATCGAGCAGATCGGCGAAGCTTTTCGGCTCATCCTCGGGCTTCACCATCCGGCTGTTGACCAGGAAGCCGTAATTGATGGTGAAGATCGGCGCGAGCGTGTCGTTCATTCGGGATTTGAATTCGGGCTTCAGATTCGCGGCGTCCGGCAACCCGCCATGCGGCTGGGTGAATTTTTCGTCGCGCGGCCCGGACTGCACGTTCGAGATCGCGGTATGCCACACGTCGGCGAGATAGCGGCCGGCGCTCTGCTCGGTGCGCACACGCTCACGCAATTCGGTACCGCGCGCCATCAGCATGTCGACCTTGATGCCGTATTTCTTCTCGAACGCCTTGTTGATCGCGTCATGCGTATCGGGCGAGACATAGGCCGAATACACCACGACCCGTCCTTCCTTCTTGGCCTCGGCGATGACCTTGTCCCATTCCTCTTTCGATTGCGCGGCGGCGTTGGTCGCCAGCGCGGCGGTCAGCATCGCCGTGGCGAGCAGAACGCGGAATGGGGAAAAGATCTGTCGAGGCATGTGTCCTCCCGAGGTGATTGTTGGTTGCCGCATGCTATCAAGGCCGACATGGCAGAGCTATCTCACGCCTGGATTGGCAGGTTCACATGACCGGGACGGGAGCGGGCCCGGCGCCGACGTCATTCTGGCAATTCTCGCTGGGCTTTTATCGCCAGCCCGCGGTGGCGCAGGCCTGCCTGATGCTGCAGGACGAGGCCGGCGTTGACGTCAACCTGCTGCTGTTCCTGCTGTGGCAGGCGACGCAGCGGCGGGCGCTGTCGGAAGTCGATGTGCGGGCGATCGAGCAGCATATCCGCCCGTGGCGCGAGGCCACGGTGATACCGCTGCGCGCCATCCGGCGGGCGCTGAAATCCCCACCTGCCCTGGTGCAAGCCGGAACGGCTGAGGCCTACCGGAGCCGGATCAAGGCCGTGGAGCTCGAGGCCGAAAAGCTGCAGCAGGAGGCGATGCAGGGGTTCGCGGATGGCGCGGCTTTCGGGATCCCGGCGGCGTCGATCGACCAGGCGGCCCGGTCCAACCTCGCGGCCTATCAGGCCTTGATCCTCACCAGGTTCCCGGTTGGAATTGGCGAAGTTCTGATCGCGGCTTTGTGAGGTTGTTAATCCCGACGCTCTACCCGTGAATCTCGCGGTATTGACGCCGGATTGGGTCACGTTTTCGCAATGTGGTCCTCAAAGTGCCTTGATCCTCGACGATTCGTAACTTAGGTCCAGACTTGGTCCCTTCGGGGGGAGAACTCATGGCTTTTCGCGTTCTGACAGCGCTTGCGATTTTGTCCGCCAGCATTGCCGCGTCCCTCGGGAGCGCGAACGCGCAGTCATTCCCATTTTTCCGGCAGCAGCCGCCGGTCCAGGCCCAGCCGGTCGACGACGATGATGACGATCTCGAGCCGCCGAGCGGGACGTTGTCTCCGCCGGGCATCCAGAGCTCGCCGCTGCCGCCGGTTGGAAGCCGCTCGCCCTATCCGGATTACCCGCAGCAGCAGCCGCAATATTTGCCGCGCGAGGGTGGTCCTCGATTCTCGCAGCCCGGTGCCCAGGCTCCTCAGCAGGGCATCCCGGGTCAGCAGCAGCCGGGCAACCCGACCGTGCTGGCGCCGGCCCCCGGTTTCATCTTCCCGGACGATGATCGCCGTCGCGCCGACCCTGGGTTCCGGCAAGACCCGCGTCAGGATACCGCCCGTGGACAGGATGTGATCCGCCCGCCGGGCGCGGTTGGTGCCCCGACCGGTCTCGGCCCCGCCGCCAATGCTCCGGCCGCCGGCGCTCCCGGTCAGGCCCCGGTGCTCGCTGGGCTGCCGCCCGAGGATCAGCCGGAAATCGGGGACCCGAAGGAATTGCCGCCGCACCTGCAGCGCCAGATGGTCGACTATTCGACCCGCGAGCCGGCCGGCACGATCATCATCGATACCGCAAACACCTACCTCTATCTCGTGATGGGGGGCGGCAAGGCGATGCGCTACGGCATCGGCGTCGGCCGCGAAGGCTTCACCTGGGCCGGCGCGGAAAAGGTCTCGCGCATGGCGGAATGGCCGGATTGGCATCCGCCCGCGGAGATGATCGAGCGTCAGCCCTACCTGCCGCGCTTCATGGCCGGCGGCGCCGGCAACCCGCTCGGCGCGCGCGCGCTCTATCTCGGCAAGACGCTGTATCGCATCCACGGCACCAACCAGCCCTCGACCATCGGCACCTTCGTGTCGTCAGGCTGCGTGCGGCTGGTCAATAACGACGTCGAGGATCTCTACAGCCGGGTGAAGGTCGGTGCGCGCGTGGTCGTGTTGCCGGGCGCGCCGCCAGCCACCGCACAGGCCAATCAGCCGGCCAACATCGCGCCGCAGCAGGCGACGCGGTAACTCTCCGGCTTTCGTCGTCTACGCCTCCATCAGCCGCACCGGCTTGCCGTCGAGCCAGGCGCGGATGTCCTCGACCGCGCCGCGGTAATTGGCGCCGAGATTTTCCCGCGTGACATAACCGAGATGCGGCGTGAGCACGACATTGTCGAGCTTGCGCAGCGGATGGTCGAGCGGCAGCGGTTCGGTGTCGAACACGTCGAGCCCGGCGCCGGCGATGCGCTTCTCGCGCAGCGCCGCGACCAAGGCCGCTTCGTCGATCAACGGCCCGCGCGCGGTGTTGATCAGGAATGCCGTCGGCTTCATGCGCGCGAGATCGGCCGCGCCGATGATGCCGCGCGAGCGTGGCGACAGGATCAGGTGAATGCTGATCACGTCTGCCTGCGCGAACAGCTCTTCCCTGGTGGCATAGCCGACGCCGGCTTCTTTGCATTTCTCCGGCGTGAGGTTGGTGCTCCAGGCGATCGCCTTCATGCCGAGCGCCTTGGCAACATTGACCGTGCGGGTGCCGAGCCGGCCAAGGCCGACGGTGCCGAAGGTCTTCCCCTCCAAATCGGTGCCGACACTGGTCTGCCACAGCGCGCCGCCCTTGAGCCGCGCACTCTCCTGGCCGATGTGGCGTGAGAGCTCCAGCATCAGCCCGATCGCGATGCCGACGGTCGGTGAGCCGACGCCGTCGGTGCCGCAGACTTCGATCCCGCGGTCCCGCGCGGCCTTCACGTCGAGCGACGCGTTGCGCATGCCGGTGGTGACGATCAGCTTGAGGCCGGGCAGGGCCTCGATCACCGCGCGCGTGAACGGGGTGCGCTCGCGCATCAGCACGACGATGTGGAAGCTGGACAAGGCACGCACGACGTCGTCAGGCCCGCCCAGCGGGGCGTTGAACACCGTGAGTTCGACCTGGCCCTTGAGCGCCGACCAGTCGGCGAGGTCGAGCGCGACGTTCTGATAATCGTCGAGAATGGCGCAGCGATGAGTCATGGGGGATGTCCGGAACCAGGGAGGGAGGTACCAACCAACCCTAGCACGCGTGCCGGATGCCGGAAGCCCGGCGGCGCAATCCTAATCGACGGATCAGATCGCCTTTACCGCTCGCGCCGGGAAATCGACCGCCGCATCGACAGTCCCTTGGCGGGCGTGTTTGGCGTGCCACTTCGGGCCGGGCCCGCGCATGTAATGGCGCTCCGGGCGATAGGAATCGAACAGGTCGCGGTTCAGCGTACGGAGCAGGGCGGTGAAGTGGGCGGTGACGCCGTGTTCCGTCCGCGGGGAACGGGAAGATCCTGGCTGGGCCATGACACTCTCCTCGGCAGATACGCGCCGGGTGACCCGGCTTGCTCATTGGTCGCGCCAAGGAGGGCCTGGGTTCAGGGGAGAGTGTTGCGGCGAAAGCGGTTAAAAACTGGTGCGAATTGGGCTCGAATGCCGGTAATCTTGAAACAGCCTTTCCAAGTCCTTTTCGCCGAGATTTTTCATCAAGCGAAAGCGGGTATTGCCGCCGCTATTCCACACTGGGGTAGCGCCGCGCCTTGCCCTTTCCCCGGCCGCTCGCTAAATCAGCGACGAATTCCCGAAATCCCCGACGAAAGAGCAGGGCAAATGGCCCGTCAATTCATCTATCACATGCAGGGCCTGACCAAGGCTTACCCGACCCGCAAGGTGCTGGAGAACATCAACCTCTCCTTCTACCCCGACGCCAAGATCGGCGTGCTCGGCGTCAACGGCTCGGGCAAGTCGACCTTGCTCAAGATCATGGCCGGCATCGACACCGAGTATACCGGCGAGGGCTTCGTCGCCCAGGGCGCGCGCGTCGGCTACCTCGAACAGGAACCCCATCTCGATCCGACCCTGACGGTGCGCGAGAACGTGATGCTCGGCGTCGCGCCGCAGAAGGCGATCCTCGACCGCTACAACGAGATCGCGATGAACTACTCGGACGAAACTGCGGACGAGATGACCAAGCTGCAGGACGAGATCGAGGCCAAGGGGCTGTGGGATCTCGACTCCAAGGTCGACCAGGCGATGGACGCGCTGCGCTGTCCGCCGGACGATGCCGATGTGACCAAGCTCTCCGGCGGCGAGCGCCGGCGCGTCGCGCTGTGCAAGCTGCTGCTGGATCAGCCGGAGCTCCTCCTGCTCGACGAGCCGACCAACCATCTCGATGCCGAGTCCGTGAACTGGCTCGAAGGCCATCTACGCAATTATCCCGGCGCGATCCTGATCGTGACCCATGATCGCTACTTCCTCGACAACGTGACCAGCTGGATCCTTGAGCTCGATCGCGGCCGCGGCATTCCTTACGAGGGCAATTACTCCTCGTGGCTGTCACAGAAGCAGAAGCGGCTCGCCCAGGAAGGCCGCGAAGAGGTCGCGCATCAGCGCACCATCCAGCGCGAGCAGGAATGGATTGCGTCATCGCCCAAGGCGCGTCAGGCCAAGTCCAAGGCGCGCTATCAGCGCTACGAGGACCTGGTGAAGCAGGCCTCCGACAAGCAGACGCAGACTGCGCAGATCGTCATCCCGGTGGCCGAACGGCTCGGCCAGAACGTGGTCGACTTCGAAGGCCTCACCAAGGGCTTTGGCGACAACCTGCTGATCGACGATCTCACCTTCAAGCTGCCGCCCGGCGGCATTGTCGGCGTTATCGGGCCGAATGGCGCGGGCAAGACCACGCTGTTCCGCATGATCACAGAACAGGAAAAGCCCGACAAGGGCACGATCAAGGTCGGCGAGTCGGTGCATCTCGGTTACGTCGACCAGTCGCGCGACGCGCTCGATGGCTCGAAGACCGTGTGGGAGGAAATCTCCGGCGGCAACGACCAGATCCTGCTCGGCAAGAAGGAAGTGAATTCGCGCGCCTATTGCTCGAACTTCAACTTCAAGGGCGCGGACCAGCAGAAGAAGGTCGGCGCGCTGTCGGGCGGCGAGCGCAATCGGGTGCATCTCGCCAAGATGCTCAAGTCCGGCGCCAACGTGCTGCTGCTCGATGAGCCGACCAACGATCTCGACGTCGATACGCTGCGGGCGCTGGAAGAGGCGCTGGAGGATTTCGCCGGCTGCGCCGTGATCATCAGCCATGATCGCTGGTTCCTCGACCGCATCGCGACCCACATCCTCGCCTTCGAAGGCGAGAGCCACGTCGAATGGTTCGAGGGCAACTTCCAGGACTACGAAGCCGACAAGATGCGGCGCCTCGGCACCGATTCCACCATCCCGCACCGGATCAAATACAAGAAGTTCAGCCGGTAGGTTCGTGGTCACCTCTCCCCGCTTGCGGGGAGAGGTCGGATCGCGTCAGCGATCCGGGTGAGGGGGACTCTCCCCGGCCACCGCTATCGCAACGTCTCATCCACGCCTTGAGCGTTCAGTGATCTGACGTCTCGACCGTGCACTGTGAGAGCCCCCCTCACCCGGCGCGCAGCGCGCGCCGACCTCTCCCCGCAAGCGGGGAGAGGTAAGAAGGCAGCCTTCGCGGGGGCACAAGCATCTCGCCTTCTCCCCCTCGTTGAGGCATCATGCCGGCGAACGGGAGAGCGCTCCATGAATCCTCGGATGGCCATTTCTGCAATCGGCGGCGTGCAGCTCGACCGGTCCATCAGCGACCTCGAGCACAAGCTGCGCGTCGAGATGGCGGCGGCGTTCCGCATCGCGCATCATCTCGGCTGGAATGTCGACACGCTGAACCACATCACGCTGCGCATTCCCGGCACCGAGACCTTCCTGATGAATCCGCTCGGCCTCGGCTGGGACGAGATCACCGCGTCGGCGCTCCTGACCGTCGACTTCGACCGCAACATCCTCAGCCACTCGGGCGTGCGCGTCGCGCCGGCGGGATTCAATTTCCATTCGGGTATTCTGAAGGAGCGGCCCGACCTGAATTCGGTGATGCATGTCCACGAGGACGCGGGCACCGTGATCAGCGCCACGACCGACGGCCTGAAGGTATTCGACCAAGGCGGCTGCCGGCTGCATGACGAGGTCGGCTATCACGACTTCGAAGGGCTCGCGAACCAGGAAGACGAAGTCCCGCGCATCCTGCAGGATCTCGGCCACCGGCATACGCTGCTGATGCGCAATCATGGCCTGCTCAGCGTCGGCGCATCGGTCGGCGAATCCTTCGGCTGGATGCGCACGCTGATCGATGCCTGCACCATCCAGGAACGCGTGCTCGCGACTGGTGCGGCGTTCCGCACCATCCCCGAGGAAACCCAGATCCGCACCAAGGCGCAGATGGGCGGCAACCGTGGCAACGGCCCGCGCGAGGATCATTCCTGGCAATATTGGCTTCGACTCGCGGAACGGCTCGATCCATCATTCGCGACGTGATTCTCAAAACCGCCTTCGCCATCCTTTTTCTCGTCGCTGCCGCCGCGCCGTCATCGGCCGCGGATGCCGCGTTTGCGCGCTGGCTCGAAAGCCTGTGGCCGCGGGCGCAGACGCTCGGCGTGTCGCGCGCGACCTTCGAAGCCGTGACGCGCGGCCTGGAGCCGGACCTCAAGCTGCCCGATCTCGTGATCGCTGGCCGCCCGGACGCTCAGCCCGGCGGCCAGGCCGAATTCATCCAGGTGCCGTCGGATTACCTGCGCGAAGTCTCGCTGGCGCGCCTCGCCGATCAGGGCCGCAAGCTCGCCGCCGACCATCGCGTCACGTTGCGCGCGATCGAGCAGCGCTTCGGCGTGCCGCCGGAAGTCGTGCTCGCGATCTGGGGCCGCGAGACCGCCTATGGCGCGCACAAGCTCGCGCATAACGCGATCCGCGTGCTCGCGACGCAGGCCTATACCGGCCGGCGCAAGGAGATGTTCACCCAGGAATTCCTGCTTGCGCTCAAGCTGGTGCAGGAGCGCCACGTCAAGCTCGATGACATGCGCAGCTCCTGGGCCGGCGCGATGGGGCAGACGCAGTTTCTTCCGTCCGAATTCTACAAACATGCGGTCGATTTCGATGGCGACGGCCGGCGCGACATCTGGAATTCGGTGCCCGACACGCTCGCCTCGGCCGCGCAGCAGCTTTCAGCGAAGGGATGGCAGCGCGGGCAGGGCTGGGCCTACGAGGTGCGTGCGCCGCAGGGGATGGATTGCACCATCGCCAATCCCGACTTCACCCTGACGCTGTCGGAATGGCTCAGGCGCGGCTATGCGCTGTCGCATAATCGCAAGCTCGCGCAGGCCGAACTCGATCAGCGCGCCTCGCTGTTGCAGCCGGCCGGACTCTACGGTCCGTCATTCCTGATCCTGCGCAATTACTACGTGATCAAGGAGTATAATTTTTCCGATCTCTATGTGCTGTTCGTCGGGCATCTGAGCGACCGCATCGCCGGCGGCCCCGCCTTCGAAGCGCGCTGGGAGACGATCGCGCAGCTCAATCCGCTGCAACTCGAGAAGATGCAGACGGTGCTCACCGCGCGCGGGCTCTACGCCGATAAGATCGACGGCAAGGCCGGGATGAAGACGCGGCTCGCGCTCGGCGCCTATCAGAAGGCGCACGCCATGAAGGTCGATTGCTGGCCGAGCAAGCCGGTGCTCGATCACATGCAGCGGTAGAACTGATCCAGTCGTGTTGGATCAGCTCAAACTCGTGTCCGGGGGCATACGCAAACAAAAACGGCCGGCTCATCGAGCCGGCCGTTGAAGCATTCATAGAGTCGTTGCTTACGGGCAGAAGAAGCGCGGCTTCGACCACGCCACCGCTTCGCCGAACCGGTTGAACGCCACCGGACGCCGCGCCCAATAGCCGCCGGGGCAACCGATCGGACCGCGCGCCGAGTAAACCGGATAAGGATCATAGCCCTGCACCGGCGCATAGCCGCCGTAAGCAGGGCGCGAATTGGCGATCGCGCCGCCGACGATCGCGCCGACCGCGAGACCGCCGATGATGCCGGCAGCCGCTGCGCCACCGTTGCCGCCGCCGCGATAATAACGCCGCTGTGCGCTGGCGTCGCTCGCTGAGACTGCGATAGCGCCCGCGATTGTCGCCACGGCCAGGACGGCCGAGAGTGTCTTTCTCATGGTGATGTCCCCTCGCAGAATCGGAAATCGATTGAGCTTGATGATGATCCCACACTGCCAATATGTCGTAAATTAGATATGGGCACCTCGAATAATTGCGCCCTGGTCATTGGCCGTT
>CANKHJ010000115.1 GCA_947481635.1 Bradyrhizobiaceae bacterium | reverse complement strand
GAACGTCCCACCCGACCACCGCCTTGTAGAACGCTTTCGCGCCCTCGGTATCGGTGGTCATGAGTTCGTACCAAACGAAACGGCCTTGGGTCTTCGACATTGTCTGATCTCCTGACTGTAAAGTGTGCACGCTTATACGCCATCAAAGCGTGACGTAAGCGTGTCACGAAGCGCTTCAGCAAAATGTGAGCAGCGCCTCCGGACAAATTCTACAGAAAATCCCGCAATCCGGCCTGCTGCACCAGCGGATAGGTCACGTCGCGAAATTCGCGCAATCCTTGCTCGTAGCGCGGGAAGGACAGCAGCACGCCGTCGAGTCCCCATGCCGAAACCGTTTTCAGGCCGTCGATGATCTGCTCCTTGGTGCCGACGATATTGTGGCCGCCCCAGGAGGACACGAAGGATTCGCGCATCCGCCGCATCATGACCGGATCATAATTGCGTTCGTTGACCTCGGCATTCATCGCCGTGATCACGTTTGCCGCGCCGTCGAAGTCGCCCTTCTGATTGACGTAATAGTCGTAGAATTCGCGCGCTTCCTTCTCAGTCTCGCCCTGCACGATGTTGCACAGGCTCCACACCCGGATCTCGCGGCCGTAGTCGCGCGCCATGGTGTGATAGGCCTCGATATGCGCCTTGTTCACGTCAGGATCCGGGTTCCGGATCACGGTGAAGGCGAGGTCGGCGTTCTTGCAAGCGAAGTGCCGCCCGCGCTCCGAGCCCGCGGCATTCATGATCGCCGGATGCGGCGCCTGTACCGGCTTCGGCGCTAGATAGCCTTTCTTGACCTGATAGAATTTGCCGTCGAAATCGAAGGTCTCGTCCTCGGTCCAGAGCCGGCGCACGATCTGCAGCCACTCATCGGCGCAGTCGTAGCGCTCCTGGTGTCCCAGCATCGGCATGTTGAACATCTCCATCTCGGGGACGTTCCAGCCGCAGACGATATTCAGCGTGTAGCGCCCGTTCGAAATGTGATCGATCACCGCCGATTGCTTCGCCGCCATCACCGGGTGGTTGAGCGTGATATGCGAGGTGGAAACGATGCCGGCTTTCTGCGTCGCGCCGCTGATGCCCGCGGCCCAGGTGTAGCATTCGAAACCTGGGCCCTGCGCGTTGGTCTGGCCGCCGAAGCCGTGCCAGCGCGCCACCGGCACCAGCGCCTCGAACTCCATCTCGTCGGACAGTTTCGCGAGCGCCACCGTGTTCGGCCAGGTGATGTCGATTCGGCCGTCGAGGTCCGACATCACGCAGCCGCTGTCGAGGTTGGTCTGGAAAGTGCCGAATTTCAGTTTCCGGCTGGAGAAGGCCGGATTGCTCTCGCGGCGGTCGCGCTGGAATTGTGACTTGTGTGGCATGCGGTGGCGTTTCCCCGGGCATCCATCTTGTTGCCAAGACTCATTCTTTGGATGGATCGCCGGGTCAAGCCCGGCGATGACATCGTGTGTTGGTCTACCCTGTGTTGGTCTTAAGCCAGTCCCAGCGCATTCTTGGCCTTCGCCAGCGTCTGGTCCGGTGTGCCCGAGGCGTCGATCTCGATCCAGTCGAGGTCGCCGAGGTCGTAATCTTCCTGCTGGCGTGCGATCGCGGGATCGGCGTCGGAGGCATCGCCGACGCGACGCCCGACACGTGTCATTCGAGTCTCCATGTCCGTGGTGAGGAACAGGCCCGTGGCGCCCTTCAATAATGCGCGCTCGTCCGAATGGGCGAACACTGCGTCGACCACGGCCGAATGCCCCGCCGCCACCGCGCGCCGCGCCTGCGCGATCAAGTCGGCATAAAGCCGCGCTGTGACCTCGGGCGTGTAGGCGTCCTCCCGCAGCTTTTCGGTCTCGGCTTTGCCGAACATGCGCTTGCGCATCACGTCCGACCGCAACAGCACGGCGCCTGGCGCTGGCGCGAGGAGCGGTGCGAGGCCGCGTGCCAGCACCGACTTGCCGCTGCCGGATAACCCGCCCACCGCAACGAGACGTGGGGCGGGCGGCGCGATCAGCGTACAGGCCAGTGCGAAATATTTGTGCGCGTCGTCCTCGGCCGGGGGCTCGCGCGCGGCACTGACTTTGGAGCGGATTGCGGCGCGCATCGACAGGAACAGCGGCAATGCCGCGAGCGCATCGAGATCGCCGTCGCGATGGGTCTCGCTGAGATAGCGGTTGAACACGATGTTCGCGGCCTGCGGCAACTCGCGTTCGACCAGATCCATCAGCAGGAAAGCGAGGTCGTAGAGCACGTCGCCCGACGCGACCAATGGATCGAATTCGATCGCGTCAAACAGCATCGGCTTGCCGTCGATCAATGCGATGTTGCCGAGATGCAAGTCGCCATGTCCGCGGCGGATCAGGCCCTGCCGGCCGCGCTCGACGAGCAGCGGCGCCAGGCGTGCATGCGCGGCGCGGCTCTGCCGCGTCAGCGTTTCGACCTGCGCGGCCGGAAACAGCTTCGGCTCGGCGCGAAACGCCGCTTCGTTCTGTTCGACATAATCCGCGAGCGCGTCGATCCAGGGTCGTGCCTCAACCGGCTTTGCCTGGGCGTGGCCGGCCGCGACGGCGCGGCCGAGCGCCGCGGCGAGCGCGTCGTCAATTCCACTGCGCGCGGCGACGTGGTCGAGCGTCTGCTCCTCGTCGAAACGGACCATCTCGACGGCGTATTCGACCGCTGGACCGTCGCCGTCGAGGCCGAGTTTGCCGTCCGATGCACGGTTGATCGCGCGCACGCCGAGATAGATGTCCGGCGCCAGCGGCTGGTTGATCGCGATCTCGGCCTCGCATGCGCCCTTCCGCAATTCCAGCGTCGAATAATCCATGAAGGGGAATTTGACCGCGCGCTTCACCTTGTAGACGCGGTCTCCGGCCAGGAAGACCGCGGCGCCATGGGTGTCGATACGCCGGACCGCGTCGGCGCCATAGGTGGCCGGATCGGCGAGGAAGGCGAAAACCGCCTCCTGCCCAGAATCCCGGGTCATTTCATCGGCCTTGTCAGGATACGTGAATCACGCTTCATTCTTTATGGAGCCTTTGATTCGCATGGCCTATCGTCGAACTCCCAACGTCTCCCGCAAGATGGCGGCGCGTCAGCGCGCGATCCTCGATGCCGCGCGCGCATTGGCCTCCGAGGGCGGCATGGCGGCGGTGCAGATGGCTCCGGTCGCCACCCGCGCCGGGATCGCCGCCGGAACGGTTTATCGCTATTTCCCGGCCAAGTCCGACCTGGTGGCGGCGATGGTCGCGGCCCATACCGAGGTCGAACTTGCCGCCATCCGCGATGCCGCCGACGCCGCGCCCGGTCCGCTCTCCGCGCTGGCCGCCGCGCTGACGACCTTCGCGGCACGGGCGACCACGCGGCGGCTGCTGTCCTTCGCGATCCTCGCCGAGCCGGTCGAGCCGGAGATCGACGCGGTGCGGCAGGGCTTTCGTCAGGCGCTCGCCGCGGAACTGGCGCAACGCATCGACGCCGGCGTGTCGCGCAGCCTGCTCGCCAGTGTCGATCCGCAATTCGCCGCCGCAATCCTGATCGGTGCCGCCGTCGAAGGCCTGATCGGGCCGCTGGTGCCACCCAGCGACGACCTCGCGGCCATCAGAACCTCGGTTCAGACTTTCACGCTGTTCTCGCTGCGCGGCCTCGGCATGCTCGACGCCCGTGCGCGCGGGCTGGTGGTGCAGACGGCGCTGCCGCTGCCGGACGACGCGGCCTAGCGCAGCGAAGCTCATGCGTGCCGAAAATCCAGCGTCGTCGCCGCGAGCCATTGGGTCACCGCGCCAAGCGCTTCGGTATGGTCGCTGCCTTTGCCCAGTTCGTCGTCATAGATCGCGATCTGGCGGTCGGCCGATGTCCCATCGCGCAGGATGGTCCGGCAATGCTCGAGCTGCGTCCCGGTGCCGACTGCCGTCGCGCTTGCGCCCATCTCGGTGATGATCTGCTCCAGCCTGTCGCCGACCGTCTGCGCGCCGTCCGCGGTGGCGAAGGTGCCGTGGCGTCCATAGCGTTGCGCGCGCCATTTATTCTCGACCACGATGGCGCGCGCCACCGCATCCATCTGCCAGTTCACCCAGGGGTGAGTCGCGACGTAATGCACGATGGTGCGGTAAAGCCCGGCGATGGCGATCGCGTCGTCGAGGTTGGTGCAGCTATCCGCGGCGCGCAACTCCAGTGTCGGATGCTTCAGCGAAGGGCGGATCGTCCACCAGACATAGCTCGCGTCCGGCATCACGCCGGCGCGCACCAGCGCGTCGACATAGGCGTCGTATTCCTCAAGGGTGCGGAACAGCTCGGGAATGCCGGTGCGCGGCAACTCGTCATAGGCGGCGAGGCGATAGCCCATCAGCCCGGTGCGGCGCGATTGCCAGAACGGCGACGAGTTCGACAACGCGATGAACAGCGGCAGATAGGGCAGCACGCGGTACATCACGTCGATGCGCTTTTCGGGATCGTCCAGTTCGACATGGACATGCAGCCCGCAAAGGAGGTCGCGCTGACCGATCATCTGCAGGTCGTCCATCACCGCGTCGTAGCGCTCGCCCTCGGTCTGCTTCTGATTGCGCCAGGTCCCGGTCGGATGCGTGCCGGACGCCATGATGCCCATGCCATAGCGCGCGGCGGTCGACGCGACGATCTCGCGCAACTCGCGCAATTCGGCGCGCGCCGCTGCCATGTCGACATGCGGCGGTGTGATGACCTCGATCTGTGAGCGCAGGAATTCGCGCGCGACGCGGTCCCCCGCGACGGCGATCACTTCGGTGAAGAATTCATCGGGTGCGCCGCGCGTGATCGCCTTGGTCTGGGCGTCGACCAGAAAATACTCTTCCTCGATTCCGAAGGAGAAGGGTGCAGTCATGATACCTGCTGGGAAACGGGCAATAGAGTTCGGCGATATCGATCGTGTAAAACGGCCCGTGTTGTTGGCACGGGCCGCACAGATAACGCGAACGAATGGCCGGAAGTTCCGGTTCGGAGGTATCCGCAGGGTACTGGAAAGAGGAGGCTGTCCTAGTGTGACATCATCACCGGAATGGTCATCGAGCCGAGCATCGATCGGGTCACGCCACCGAGGATGAATTCGCGCAGCCGCGAATGGCCATAGCCGCCCATCACCAAGAAGTCGGTCCCAGTATCGGCGATGTGCGACAGGATCGTGCTCTGCGGATCGGCGGTCGGTGAGGTGATCTGATTGACCGACACGTTGAGCCCGTGGCGCGCGAGATGCTGGCTCATCACCGCGCCGCGGGTCTGATAGGCCTTGCCGCGCTCGCCCCTGACGATGAGGATCTCGACCTGCTTGGCGCGTTCCAGGAACGGCATCGAATCGGCAATGGCGCGCGCCGCCTGCCGGCTGCCGTCCCAGGCGATCACGACCTTGTCGAGCTTGAGCTCGGTCTTCTGGATGAAAGGCACCACGATCACCGGGCGTCCGGACTCGAACAGCGCGCCCTCGATGATCAGGTCGGTCGGCGACACGCTTTTGCGCTCGGCCTGGCCGACCACCGAAATGTCGAAGCGCCGCGAGATCTGCGCGAACAGGTCGGCGGCGCCGGCAAGGCTCGCATCGACAATCCGGCTTTCGTGGGAAATGCCGGCGGTATTCGCCGCGCGCTCGAAGGCGCCGGTCGCGCCCTGCGCCCACTTCATGCTCTCGTCGCGCTGCGACTCGATGATCTCGGTCGGGATCCCACCCATGATGGTGGCAGGGATCACCGGCTCATACGCGAATGCGATGCCGGCAAGGTGGGCTTTGAAACTCTGCGCGATCGAAATGGCAAAATCGGCCGCCGAATCGCGCTCTCCTCCGGAGGAGAGATTGACGACAACGTCCTTCAACATGGCGTGGTCTCCCGGTCCGTCCACGCCGGGATAATGGACGCCGGCACGCCGCGCCGCAATCGCGTCGCGGGCGCCGCCCCGTGCTATTTCTTCGATCCGTCCGCGGCGAATTGCTTCAGGTAAGCCCAGAGGTCGCCGCGTTCCTTCTCGTTGGCGATGCCGATGAAGGCCATCTTGGTGCCGGGGATCACCTGAAGCGGCGCGCGGATATACTGGGCGAAGGTCTCGACATCCCAGACAATGCCGGAATTCTTGTTGGCGTTGGAGTAGCTGTAGCCCTCGATAGTGCCGGTCTTGCGCCCGTCGAGGCCGTTCAGGATCGGGCCGACCTTGTTCTTGGCGGTCGGGCCGATGTCATGGCAGGCCGTGCATTTGCGGAACGACTTCTCGCCTTCGGCCAAATCTCCCGTCTGAACCGCCTGTGCCTGGCTCGATCCACATCCCGCCGCGATCAGTACCGCGACCGTGAGCCATCGTGTCATGCCGTCCTCCGTCTCGTCCGCAGGTTGGGATTGCAAGTCCTATTGATCGAATGGCGTCCGCCCGGCACCATGTCAATCATGTCGCTCACGCTGCCTGTCCAGGACGAAGCCGTACTTGCCCGCCGCGGCGAGATCGTGGCCGCCTTGCGCGCCATCGTGCCCGGCGAAGGTGTGATCGACGCCGAGCGCGAGATGCGGCCTTACGAATCCGACGGCCTGACCGCCTATCGCCAGCTGCCGATGGTCGTGGTGCTGCCGCAGACCACGGCCCAGGTCTCAGCCGTGCTGCGCTATTGCCACGCCAACGGCATCCGGGTGGTGCCGCGCGGCGCAGGAACGTCACTGTCCGGCGGCGCGCTGCCGCTGGGCGACGCCGTGCTGCTAGGGATGGGCAAGTTCAAGCGCATCCGCGAGATCGACTTCGCGAACCGCGTGGTGGTGGCTGAACCGGGCGTGACCAACCTTGCGGTCAGCACCGCGGTCGCCCACGAAGGATTCTACTACGCGCCCGATCCCTCCTCGCAGATCGCCTGCACCATCGGCGGCAACGTGGCGGAGAATTCCGGCGGCGTGCATTGCCTGAAATACGGCATGACCACCAACAACGTGCTCGGCTGCGAACTGGTGTTGATCACCGGCGAGATCCTGCGCCTCGGCGGCAAGCATCTCGATGCCGGCGGCTATGACCTGCTCGGCATCGTGACCGGCTCGGAAGGGCTGCTCGGCGTTGTGACGGAAGTGACCGTGCGGATCCTGAAAAAGCCCGAGACCGCGCGCGCCGTGCTGGTCGGCTTCGCCTCGTCGGAGGATGCCGGCGCCTGTGTCGGAGCGATCATCGGCGCCGGCATCATTCCCGGCGGCATGGAGATGATGGACCGGCCGGCGATCCACGCGGTCGAGGAGTTCGTCCACGCCGGCTATCCACTCGATGTCGAGGCGCTGCTGATCGTCGAGCTCGACGGACCGTCGGCCGAGGTCGATCACCTGCTGGAGCGGGTGGAAAGCATCGCGCGGGCATGCCGCGCCTCGGTGGTCCGGGTGTCGACCTCCGAGGAGGAGCGGCTGCTCTTCTGGGCCGGACGCAAGGCGGCGTTCCCGGCGGTCGGGCGCATCTCGCCGGACTATTACTGCATGGACGGCACCATCCCGCGCGCGCAATTGCCGCTGGTGCTGGCGCGCATGCGCGAGATGTCCGAAAAATACGGCCTGCGCGTCGCCAATGTGTTTCATGCCGGTGACGGCAACCTGCATCCACTGATCCTTTATGACGCCAATGTGCCGGGCGAACTCGACCGCGCCGAGGCCTTCGGCACGGAAATCCTGCGGCTCTGCGTCCAGGTCGGCGGCGTGCTCACCGGCGAGCATGGTGTCGGGGTCGAGAAACGCGACCTGATGCCGGACATGTTCACCGAGATCGATCTCGCGCATCAGCAGCGGTTGAAATGCGCGTTCGACGAGAAGGGCCTGCTCAATCCCGGCAAGGTCTTCCCGACGCTGCATCGCTGCGCCGAACTCGGCCGGGTGCATGTCCATCACGGGCACACCGCGTTCCCGGACATTCCGCGGTTCTGATGGATATTCTGAAACCGCGCGATGCGAAGGACGTCGAGGATGCGGTGCAGGGTGCGCTCGGCGGCGGCCACACCCTCGACATTGTCGGACGCGGCACCAAGCGCGCCATCGGCCGCCCCAGTCAGTCTGAACTGACGCTCGATCTCTCAGGTCTCACCGGGGTCACGCTGTATGAACCGGATGAACTGGTCCTGTCGGCCAGGGCCGGCACGCCGATCGCGGAGATCGAGGCGCTGGTCGCGGCGAGCGGCCAGGAACTGGCGTTCGAGCCGATGGATTATGGACCCCTGCTTGGCGGTCCGCCTGACGCGGGCAGCATCGGCGGCGTGCTGGCGGCGAATCTCGCCGGTCCGCGCAGGATCAAATCCGGCGCGGCGCGCGATCATTTCCTCGGCGTGACGGCCGTGTCCGGCCGTGGCGAGACCTTCAAATCCGGTGGCCGCGTGGTGAAGAACGTCACCGGCTACGACCTCTGCAAGCTGTTGGCCGGCTCCTGGGGCACGCTCGCCGTGATGACCGACGTGACGCTCAAGACGCTCCCCCGGGCCGAGACCGAGGGGAGCGTATTGTTGCGCGGGCTCGATGCCGCTGCGGCGGTTCGCGCCATGGCGGCCGCAATGGGCTCGTCCTGCGATGTGTCCGGCGCAGCGCATATGCGCCGGGACGGTTGGGTCACGGCGCTGCGGCTGGAAGGCGTGGCGCCATCGGTGCTGCATCGGCAGGCGGCGCTGGACGCGTTGATGCGACCCTTCGGCAAAACCGAAATCCTTGGCGTCCAGGATTCGCGCGCCTTGTGGCGTGCGGTCCGCGATGTGACCCCGTTTGCCGGCGATGCGCGTCCGCTATGGCGCATCTCCACCGCGCCGACCGCGGGGCCCGGTCTGGCTGCCGCGTTGTGCGACGCCGAACTGATCTATGACTGGGCCGGCGGGCTGATCTGGGCGGCGTTGCCGCCAGGCCAAGACACGCGCGGCGATGCCGGCGCGGCGATGGCGCGCGCGGCGGTCGCCGCGGCGGGCGGGCATGCGACGCTGATTCGCGCTCCGGCTCCAGTGCGAGCCGCTGTCGCGGTGTTCGACGCGCAGGACGCCGGCGTCGCCGCATTGACCAGGCGGGTGAAGGAGGGCTTCGATCCGAAAGGGATTCTCAATCCCGGTCGCATGTGGGCGGGCGTTTAACGATGCAGACCTCCTTCAGTCTCGCCCAGCTTGCCGATCCGCAAACCGCCGAATCGAACCGCATCCTGCGAGCCTGTGTCCATTGCGGCTTCTGCACTGCGACCTGCCCGACCTACATGCTGCTCGGCGACGAGCTCGATTCACCGCGCGGGCGCATCTACCTGATCAAGGAGATGCTGGAGAATGACCGTCCGGCCACGCCGGAGGTGGTGAAGCATATCGACCGTTGCCTCTCCTGCCTGTCCTGCATGACCACGTGCCCATCCGGCGTCCATTACATGCACCTGGTCGACCATGCCCGCGCGCATATCGAGCAGACCTACGCCCGGCCGCTGGCCGATCGCGTGTTGCGCGCCGTGCTGGCCAAGGTGCTGCCGAATCCTGCGCTATTCCGTCCCGCGCTGATGGCCGCGCGAATAGCCAGACCTTTTGCAGCTTTGTTCGCGGCCATCGGGCTCAAGCCGCTCGCGGCGATGCTGCGGCTGGCGCCGGTGGCGCTGCCGCCGCGCGGCGATCTCGATCGTGTGTATCGTGTCGCGCCGGCAGGTCAGCGCCGCGGGCGGGTCATCCTGCTGCGGGTCTGCGCCGACCGGGTGCTGGCGCCGTCGATCGAAGCGGCCACCGTCCGGGTGCTGACGCGCCACGGTATCGAGGTGGTGCTGCCGCAGGATCAGGGCTGCTGCGGCTCGCTGGTGCATCACCTCGGACGCGAATTCGAATCACTTGCGGCCGCGCGCCGCAACGTCGATGCCTGGATTCGCGAGATCGATGGCGAGGGGATCGATGCGATTCTGGTCGCGGCGTCGGGCTGCGGCACGACGGTGAAAGACTATGGTTTCATGCTGCGCGGCGATGCGCGCTACGCGGCGAAGGCCGCGCGCGTATCGCAGTTAGCCATGGATATCAGCGAGTATCTGGCGAGGCAGCCGACGCTGCCGGCGACGCGCAGCGGTCTTGTTGTCGCGTATCACTCCGCGTGTTCGCTTCAGCACGGACAGAAAATCATACGCGAACCGAAAGAACTGCTTTCCAATTCGGGTTTCGTGGTCAAAGATATTCCGGAAGCACATGTGTGCTGCGGTTCGGCTGGCACTTACAACATCCTTCAGCCGGACATTGCCGATCGTTTGCGTGCGCGTAAGGTCGAGAATATCGAGAAGCTGTCGCCGGACGTGATCGCCGCTGGCAACATCGGCTGCATCACGCAGATCGCGGCAGGCACAGGGATCCCGGTGGTCCATCCGATCGAACTGATCGACTGGGCTACCGGAGGGCCGGCGCCGATGGCGCTGGGAGAGCGTAGGGTTGTTGCCGTGTCGGCGCGCCCGGCCGAAGCGGTGACCTCGGAGGTTTCGCCCGCTCCATAGGATGGTCGGCGAAACCGTGGATTGAACCGAATCGATCGATTGATCGGGAGGACATCATCATGGCGAAGAAGTCGAAGAAGAAGTCCGCAGGCAAGAAAGCGAAGAAGGGCAAGAAGGCCGCCCCAAAGAAAACCAAGCGCGGCGCCAAGAAGTCGTCGGCCAAGAAAGCGAAGCGCGGCGCTAAGAAGTCGTCAGCGAAGAAGGCCAAGCGGTCCGCTGCGAAGAAGTCGAGCGCCAAAAAATCCAAGTCGAAGGCCAAAGCCAAGGCGGCCCCGAAGAAGAAGGCCGCCCGCAAGAGCGCACCACGAAAGGCTGCTCCGGCCCCGGCCCCGGCACCCGAGCCGGCCGCTGAGCCGGCGACCTTCCTCGGTTTCCGTTTACCCGGAACCGGCGAGAGCTGAAGTCCGACCCCGGCTTCGGCTGGGGAATCGCCGGTCCTGACAAAAAGGCCCCGCGGTTTCCGCGGGGCCTTATTTCATGACATTCAGCCTAGGTTGTTCTGTAACCGAAATACAACAGGGGCTGTTTTTCCGTGAATTCAGGGCCTGAACGCCCAAAAAGGCGGCACTTGCCACGCGTTTCACCTTGCCCCTGAACCGCCCAATATTGTTAGTTTTGACCATTGAGAGCCGAGGGGGGGACCTCGAAGGCTCTGGGCACGCAACCACCGGGTACCGGTAGCGTCAGTTTCGACAGGGGCTCAAACATGAAGAATATCGTTCTCTCTCTCGCCGGCGCGGCCGCGTTGCTGGCGACGCCGGCACTCGGCGCCGACCTCCGTATGGCCACCAAGGCACCCGCGGTTGCGTATGTGTCCCCATGGGACCTCGCCGTCGGTGGCGCCATCATGAATGACTATGTGTTCCGCGGCATCACGCAATCGAATCACAAGCCGTCGGTCGCTGCTTATTTCGAGCCGCGCTTCAACCTCAGCTCGACCCTCCAGCTCTACGCCGGCATCGCGGGTGAGAGCATCAGCCTCCCGAATACGGCCGCTGCTGAAATCGACTTCTACGCCGGCATTCGTCCGACGCTCGGTCCGGTCGCCTTCGATCTCGGCGTCTGATATTACTATTATCCGGGCGGCACCTGCTACAACGGCGCGCTGGTCGGTTGCGTTGCGCTTCCGGCTCAGCCGGCACGCTTCATCAAGTCCGACCTGAGCTTCTGGGAGCTCTACGCCAAGGCGACTTGGACGCTCACCGATGCGCTCGCTCTCGGCGCCAACTTCTACTACACGCCGTCGTTCCTGAATTCGGGCGCCGCCGGCGAATACCTCTCGGGTACCGCGAAGTTCACTGGCCCGACCATGGCCAATGGCATCGGTTGGTACGTGTCGGGTGAAGTTGGCTACCAGTGGCTCGGAACCACCGATGCCTTCTACGGTGTCGCTGGCGCGATCGTTGGTGGTGGCGTTGTTCCTGCCGCTTTCGCCGCGGGCATCCCGCTGCCGAGCTACGCGACCTGGAACGCCGGCATCGGCTTCACCTACAAGGCGGTCACCCTCGACCTGCGTTACTCGGACACCAACCTGTCGGCGCTGAATTGCTACGCCTTCACGAGCGATCCGGGTGCAACGGTCGGTGCGATCGGCTCGACGATCAATCCGGGTGCCTTCAACTCGAACTGGTGCGGCGCGACGTTCATCGCCAAGCTGAGCTTCGACACGACGCTGGCCGCTCTGAAGTAAGCCTCTAAGACTGAACTGAGCCCTATCCCAAGGCGGCAGCTCCTCGAGCTGCCGCCTTTTCGATTCAGAAACGGCGGTCCTCGCGGGCCGCCGTTTTCTTTTGAGCCAGGAATGCCGCGCGCTGTTACCTCTCCCCGCGCGCGGGGAGAGGTCGGATCGCGTCAGCGATCCGGGTGAGGGGTCTCTCAGCGGTTCACGCTGCTGCGTTGATGCAAAGACACCCTCACGGCGGCTCTGCCAGTAATGTTGGCGGCCTGAACTTTCGACTATCGCTGGGTGAAAGCCCACCTCACCCGGCGCGCGCGTTGCGCGCGCCGACCTCTCCCCGCAAGCGGGGAGAGGTAAGAAAGGGCGGGAGCTAATCCGCTTTCACTGCGGTCTCGCTCAGGCGGAAAAGGTCACCGTCCTGCACCAGGGCCCAGCGGCGGTCGTGGAATGCCGCCAGCGTCGAGCGATGGCCGATCGAGATGATGGTCGTGTCCGGTAACCGCTCCCTCAGCAAGCGATAGACCAGGGCTTCAGCCGGCTCGTCGAGCGAGGCCGTCGCTTCATCGAGGAACAGGAAATCCGGCGCGTGCAGGATCGCGCGGGCGATGCCGAGGCGCTGCTGTTCGCCGAGCGAGAGCATCCGGTTCCAATGCGCCTCCTCTTCCAGCCGCGCGGCCATCTTGGGCAGTCCCGCGGCGGCGATCACGTCGGCGATCCGCGCCGTGGTGTAGGTGCCCGGCGCGGCCGGATAGGTGACCGCCGATGCCAGTCTGGCGATCGGGAAATAGGGTCGCTGCGGCAGCGCCATCAGCTTTGCGCCCTGCGGGATGGTGACCGTTCCAGAACCGAACGGCCATGCGCCCGCGACCGCGCGGAATAGCGTCGACTTTCCGGAGCCCGACGGCCCGGTGAGCAGGATGCGGTCGCGCGGCGCGATGACCATGTCGTCGGCCGTGAACAGCGTCCGGCCTGCGGCTGGCAACCGCGCCACCAGATCGTCGATCGCGACCTCTCCGGTTTTTGAATCCGGCACCACGCTGATGACGGGAGGCTGCGTGACGGCCAAACGCGCGTCCACGATCGCGCGGTCGAAGCCGTCGAGACGGTCGATGACCGAACGCCATTCAGCAAGCTGACGATAGGCCGTGACGAAGAATGACAACGAGCGCTGCACGCTGCCGAAAGCTGAGGCCGTCTGCATCAGGCCGCCCAGCTGGAATCGACTGGCAAAATAGGCCGGGCTCGCGACGATGTAGGGAAAGATGATCGCGATCTGGCTATAGCCGGCGGTGAGAAAGGTCAGGCGCTTGGTCCGGGTCATGATGTCGTACCAGTTGGCGGCGACCTTCCCGAACTTGTCGACCAGCCGCGCATCCTCGGCCGGCTCTCCGTTGAGCAGCGCGATCTGTTCCGCATTCTCGCGCACCCGGACCAGGCTGAAGCGGAAGTCGGCTTCGTAACGCTGCTTGTCGAAGTTGAGCTGCACCAGCGGCCAGCCGATCCAGTGGGTCAGCACGGTGCCGACCAGCGCATAAACCAGCGCGGCCCAGACCAGATAGCCCGGGATCGAGACCTCGTTTCCGAACAGATAAAGCGGTGCCTCCGCCGAAAGCGCCCACAGGATCACCACGAAGGATCCGAGCGTGACGACCGCGCTGAGCAGGCCGACGCCGATCGACATCGTCAGTTCGATAAACAGACGGACGTCTTCCGCGATGCGCTGATCCGGATTGTCTGCCGGGTCGCCGAGCAACTGCATGCGGTAGTGATTCGAATTCGCCAGCCAGCGGTCGAGATAGGTCCTGGTCAGCCAGGTGCGCCAGCGGATCTGAAGCCATTGATTGAGGTAGAGCTGGTAGACCGCGAGCCCGATGAAGATCGCGGCCAGCACGCTGAAATAGGTGAGTTCGTAGACGAAGTTGTCCCAGTTGCGATCCTGCAGCGCGTTATAGAAGCGGTTATTCCACTGGTTGAACAGCACGTCGATCGCGACCAGCGACAACTCGGCCGCGATCACCGCCGCGAGCAGCATGCGGCCGGCGAAGCGGTCCTCGGATTTGAAATACGGGATGGTCAGCCGCCAGACGATCGCGAGCATCGCGAACATGCCTTTCAAGGGGAAACTCCTGTGCTTCGAATGGCTGCTGCAGCGGACGCTGCCCAGCGATCACGGAAAACTATGACAAATCAACGAAGCGATCGGCATCGCGGTCGATTTAAACCCGCATTCCCCGGATGACGCTCTGATTTCCGCAACGCTCACGCCGATTCAGATATAGGCATCAGCATCTTATCCTGGAACGAG
>CANKHJ010000114.1 GCA_947481635.1 Bradyrhizobiaceae bacterium | reverse complement strand
TCTGGCGCTCGATTGCGCCGGCGCCGAGCATACCCGCGACCGCTTCAAGGACGTCGTCGGGCTGCATGTCGTGCCCGACAACGCGCAGCGGCGTTACACCTACATCACGATCAGCAAGCACGCGGCGAGCCCGAACGCGGCCATTCTGTTCGCGCTGTTCATGTCGACCCGCGAAGGCCAGCAGATGCTGTGGGACAAGGCAGGCTTCAATCTCGACAATTATCCGGACTCGGAGCGGGGCAGGGAGATCGAAGCGCTGCAGAAGAAAGGCGTTAAGTTCATCGATGTCACCATGGACTGGTGGGCCAAACAGCCGTCCATCGGCGCCGATCATGCAAACCTGATCAAACTGATCCAGCGACGCTAGCATTCAGATAAGCTCCGGCTGGCGCAGCACCAGCCGGAGCCGAGCCCAAGGTGAGAAGATCGTTCCAATGACAGCGCCTAGCGTTGCCGCCTTCGTCCGGCGCTGGAATGGTCTGGACCTTGGGCCGGCATTGATGCTGTCGGTCGCGTTCGTCGCGGCGGTCTGTGTCGCCGTGACGCTTGCGGTGATCCTCTGGCTCAGCGTGGTGGACGGTATTCCGGGCGACGTCCGCTACAATTACACGCTGGCGCATTTTCGCGAGATTCTGTTCGACGGGTTCACCTATCGGGTGCTCGGCAATACGCTGGCGTTCTCCAGCATCTCGCTGGTCTTCGCGATGCTGCTTGGCCTTCCGTTGGCATGGCTGGTGGAGCGCACGGATTTTCCGGGGAAGCCGGTCATCTTCACCTTCATGACGGTGGGGTTGCTGGTGCCCGGCTTCGCCGTGGCGCTCGGCTGGGTGTTCCTGCTGCATCCCCGGGTCGGCATCATCAATCAGTTGCTGATGTCGGCCTTCGGCCTGTCCGAGGCGCCGTTCAACGTCGCGACCATCGCCGGAATGGGTGTTGTCGAAGGCCTGAGCCTCTCTCCCGTGGTCTTCATCATGACCGCGATCGTGCTGCGCGCGATGGATTCTTCGCTCGAAGAGGCGGCGCGGATGAACGGGGCGACGCTGTGGGAGACGATCCGCAAGGTGACCCTGCCACTGGCGCGGCCCGGAATTATCGCCGCTGGAATTTACGTGTTTGCGATCGGGTTCGCCGCGTTCGACATTCCCGCGGTGATCGGGTTGTCGAGCCGGATCTATACCTTCAGCACTTATGTGTTCCAGCAGATGAGCCCGACCGAGGGCATCCCGCAATATGGCGGGGTTGCGGTGCTCAGCGTCATCATGGTCGTGCTCGCGGCCGGTCTGAGCGCCTGGTACGTGGCGATGCAGCGTCAGGCGCCGCGCTATGCGGTGGTGACCGGCAAGGGCTATCGGCCGACCATCATTCCGCTTGGGCGGTGGAAGGCTTTCAGCGTCGCGCTGGTCGTCGTCTATTTCGTGTTTACTCAACTGATGCCGGTCGTCATGCTGGTCTGGGCATCGGGTTTGCCGTTCGTCCAGGTGCCGTCGGCTCAGTCCTTTGCGCAGCTCTCCTGGCGAAATTATCAGACGCTGCCGGCCGATATGATCTGGGCCGGGACCAGGAATACGCTGATCCTGATGGTCCTGGTTCCGACCCTTACGCTGACCTTGAGCCTGGCGACCTCGTGGATCGTGGTCCGCTCGCGCATCCCGTTTCGTGGGGTGTTTGATTTCTTTGCGTTCCTTCCGCATACCGTTCCAGGCATCGTCTTCAGCATTGCGGTGTGGCTGCTTGCCTTGTTCGTGCTGCGGGACAAGGTGCCGATCTATGGGACGATCTGGATTCTGGTGATCGTCTATTCGATCGTCCGTCTGAGTTACGGCACGCGCATGACCAATAGTGCGATGATCCAGATCCATCGCGAACTCGATGAATCCGCGCTGATGAGCGGCGCGCGCGTCAGCGGGGTGATCCGTTATGTGCTGGTTCCGCTGCTGATGCCGACGCTGCTCTATTCCTGGATCTGGATCGCGCTGCTGACCTATCGCGAGCTGACGCTGCCGGTGGTGCTTGCCACCAGCGACAACCAGCCCTTGTCGGTGGTGGTCTGGAGCCTGGTATCGACCTCGTCCTATGGTTCGGCGTCGGCGGTGGCGGTGATCATGCTCTTGCTGATGCTGCCGATCTTGCTGGCCTATTGGCTGGTCGCGCGGCGTGTTGGCGTCGTCGGGAATACCTGAGGGTGATGGCTTGATCCGGATCGAGAATTTGCAGGTCACGTATCGCGGCCGCGGTACCACGCATCATGCGGTGCGTAACCTGAGCCTGTCGGTCGCCGCGGGGGGGTTCTACGCCCTGCTGGGACCGTCTGGCTGCGGCAAGACAACGACGTTGCGGGCGGTCGCCGGTCTGGAACGCCCGACCTCCGGTCGGATCGTCGTCGGGGACGTGACGGTCTTTTCTCCGGAGGAAGGAATTCACGTCGAGCCGCATCGGCGCAACATCGGCATGGTGTTCCAGTCTTATGCGATCTGGCCGCACATGACCGTGTTCGAGAATGTGGCATTCCCGTTGCGCCGTCTGCGGCCGCGCCCGAGCAGGGATGACATCCGCCGCCGGGTGCTCGCGGCGCTGGCCCTGGTGCAATTGCAGGGCCTCGAAGAGCGACCGGCGCCGTTCCTCAGCGGCGGTCAGCAGCAAAGGCTGGCGCTGGCGCGTGCCCTGGTGTTCGAGCCGCGTGTTCTGCTGCTCGACGAGCCGCTGAGCAACCTCGATGCCAAGCTGCGCGAGGACATGCGGCTCGAATTGCGTGACCTGGTGAAGCGGCTCGGAATCACGACGCTGTTCGTGACCCATGAGCAGGTCGAGGCGCTCACCATGTCCGACGTCGTCGGCGTCATGCGTGACGGCGTGATCGTCCAGGAGGGCTCACCGCGCGAAATCTATAACGTCCCGGCCCAGTCATTCGTGGCCGATTTTGTCGGTAAAACAAATCTGATCGATGGCCGGGTGATCAGGATCGAGGACGGAGATGCGCGGATCGCTTATGTCGAGACGCCGCTGGCGGAGTTGCGCTGCGTGGTCGATCGACCGTTTACCGTTGGCCAGGACGTGACGGTGGCGGTGCGGCCGGAACATGTGGAGATTCTGACGTCGTCTCCCGCGGCGCCTTTGAACGTGGCCGCAGGTGTGATCGAGTCCCTGGTCTTCCTCGGCAATATGCTCGAGTGTCACGTCAGGGTCGGCGCTCAGGTCTTGCGCCTGCAACGCAACACCGACCAATCACTGGCAGTCGGGCAGCCAGTGACGCTTGGATTCGAATCCACCCGACTCCGCGTGATGCCGCGCTAGAATAGCTAGTGCTCACCCGAAGTCGACGGGGAGGAACAGCTGCTCGAGCGGCGCAACCTTTGAGATATACCCCTGAGCTTGCGCGTAGCGCAGGAATGTCTCGAGCGTGCGGCGGTTCGGCTCGACGCCGTTGACGTATGGCTTGTTGCCATAAGCCGCGCGCTGTTGCTCCAGCAAGAACACGCCGCCCGGCAATGACAGGTGTTTCGGGTTGGCGCGCCAATAGGCGTCGCAAACGTCCTGAGCGCGGTCGAAGGCATGCGCGAGACTGGTTGCGACCCAAGGCTTCGTCTCGGCCAGTTTCTGATGCATCACGATGGTATGAGTGATCGGAAGCTGGCCGGTTTTCTGTACCAGCCGCTGCATCTCACCTTCCGGGTCCCGAAACAGGCGACGCATCTTGGAGGTGCCGTTCAGGAAGCTTTCCGGCAATTCCGGAACGAAGATCGCATCGACTTCGCCGCTTTCGAGCAGTTCCTCGGGCGAGGTTCCGGCCGTCTTGGTGACGTGAATTCCCGCGGGCATTTGAAAGCCGGCGCCTTCTTCCGGCATCGTGACAACCCACTGCACGTCAGCCGGGGATAATCCGTAATGTTCTTCCAGAAGCCCGCGGAGCCAGAGATTGACCGTGATGCGGTACAGGATCGAGGCGATCTTCTTTCCGGCCAGATCGCGCGGGTGCTCGTAGGGCGAATCCTCGCGCACGAACACATAGGCGAGAACCGGCATGCGCAGCGGGAACACCGGCAACGCGACTACCGGCTCGCCGCGCAGCCGCGCCATCACGTACCACGAGAGCGACATTTCGGCCGCGTCGTATTCCTCGTAGACCGGACGGGTGCAGAAATCGCCGATCCAGGACGTGTTGGTCTCCAGGGCGATGCCTTTTGGAGTGACACGCCCATCAATGAGCGGGCGGGTCCGATCATAGTCGGCAAAGGCAAGCCGAATGGGCAGGAGGCCATGCTGATGAACAGGCCGTTCCAGGGTGGCGCCAGATTCCAGCATCATGAATTCTCCCGTTTGCTGTTCTTAGTATAGCACAAAAGCGGTTCCACCAGACGGATATTTTAGGATCAGGTGGATGCCGCCGCTCAGTTCCTCTGCAGCATGAACCCATCGAAGAAGGTCGCGAGTTCCGCGAAGCCATCGAGCGGCAGGACATGCGCGACGTATTGATCCGGCCGCACGACGATCATGCAGCCGCGCTCCCGGTCGATGCCGCGCATCGTGAAGATGTCGTGGCCGCTCTTGAGATCAGGGCTGAAGATCTTCTCGTAATCGCAAAGTCCGTAGCGTCCCTTGAGGGGAAGCAGGAAGGAGGGCATCATCGCGAGTTCGAGGTCGCGATGACCCTGCTGGTACATCGCACGGACATCGATCACCGCGTCGATGTCTTCGCCGGTCGCGGTATATTTCCTGACCGGCGACTCCGCGGCCTCCGCGAGGAACCGGCACAAACCCGCAATGCCGGAATCGGTCGCGGCGGGATCCGCCGCGCCGGCAAAGGCGTAGATGCGCCAGCGGCCGTCCGCCTGGGCGACGTGTCCAAGCTGAACTGGCTTGGCGTCGGCTAGGCGGATCACCGGCGCGGAATGAAAGCGCCCGCCGATCTTGAGCTCTTTGGCGAGATGCTGATGCGTCGACTGGCCGGTCAGCAGCGAGGGACGATAATGCGTCGCCGTTCCCGCGGTGTAACGGCCATGCCGCACGAAATACCGTTCGGTCTCGGCGGGATCGAAGCCGTTGCCGTTTCCATCCGACGGCGCTTTGGAGGACGCGATGATCGCGGCCCATTCGCGATCGAAGTCAATCAGCTCTTTCGCGATGGCGTGACGTTCCGCCGAGTAGGTATGCAGCAGGGTCGGCGGGCATCCGCGCCGCAGCACCGCGGCGAGCTTCCAGCCAAGATTGAAACTGTCCTGCATCGAGACGTTCATGCCCTGGCCCGCTTTCGGGCTGTGTGTGTGGCAGGCATCGCCGGCGATGAAGACGCGCGGCAGACGCGCCTCGGTTTCTCCCTCCGGGACGTCGTCGAACTTGTCGGTGAGGCGCTGCCCGATATCATAGACCGACCACCACGCGATCTCTTTCACATCGAGCGTATAGGGCGTGAAGATCCGCTTTGCCTTGGCGACGAGATCGTCGGCGGTTAGATTGCGATTTGAGACCCGCTCGCCGACGTCGAGGTGGTCGAGCTCGATATACAGGCGGAACAGATAGCCGCCCTCGCGCGGGATGATGATGATGCTACCGTCATTGGCGGACTGGATCAGCGCCTTGAAACGAACGTCCGGGAAGTCGGTGACGGCTAGGACATCCATGACCCCCCAGGCGTGGTTGGCCTGGTCGCCATGGAGCGCGCGCCCGATGCTCTTGCGCACCGTGCTGTGGGCGCCGTCGCAGCCGACCACATAGCGCGCCTTGATGGTTTCGATCTCGCCCTCATGCGACGGATCGAGCCGCTCGAGCCGGACCGTGACCCGCTGCGGGTCCGAGGCCGTCGGGCCGGTCTCGAGATCGAGCACGCGGCGCGCATAATGCGGTTCGAGGCGCGCCGCCGATTTGCGCATGACGTCCAGATAGAAATCATGCACCCGCGCCTGGTTCAAAATGACATGCGGGAATTCCGACAACCCGTCTTCGACGTCCTGGACGCGTCCGCTGCGGACGATGTACTTGCGCTGCCGGTCGTCCGGCTTCCAGAAGGTCGTATCGTTGACCCAATAGGATTCGCGCAACACGCGCTCGCTGAAACCGAAGGCCTGGAACATTTCCATCGTGCGACAGGCGACGCCATCGGCCTGACCGCGCAGCAACCGGCCGGGCTTCTGCTCGACGATGCAGGTGGTGATGTCGGGAAAGGCCGACAATTGGGCGGCGAGCGTCAGGCCTGCCGGCCCGCAGCCGACGATCAGGACATCGACCTCTTTTGGAACGGGTCCGGAGACTCCCGCGGCCGGGTATCGCTCCGCCGGATTGAAGATTTCCGGGTCGCCGGGCTCGAAGCCATTCAGATGGAATTGCATTGCACACCGCGTCGCTGATGAGTTCGATATGAGGGGGTGATCTCGCCGCAAACATACCGGCTGACCGATTTGACGTCCTGAAAAGTCGTTATTTTAACGTCGTCTCGGCCGTTGATCTGATTTCATTTAACATATTGATATTACGTGGTCTTTCTGGACGATGCCGGATCGACTTTCTGATATCCAGGGCAGGACAACAATGATCAGGATCAAGAGCCTTGGTCCTTTGCCGCGAAATCGTCAAGCGACTGAAAGTGGGAGGGCCCTGTCATTATTTTCTGGGCGGCCCGCACCAGGTTTGGGCGCGGACCCCGTCAGGCG
Organism: Bradyrhizobiaceae bacterium; assembly: GCA_947481635.1. Taxonomy (GTDB): domain Bacteria; phylum Pseudomonadota; class Alphaproteobacteria; order Rhizobiales; family Xanthobacteraceae; genus CANKHJ01. The sequence goes on along the minus strand of CANKHJ010000114.1, from coordinate 7,763 downwards.
GGTGAAAGCCGCGAAGCGGTGCGGGTGGCCTATTCTTACAGACCGGGCGCCGGCATGGTCACGATGACGTCGCCGGATTCGACGCGCACCTTCACCGCCGCGAGCCTCACGCTGCCGTCGCCCTGATGCCGGCCGCTTCGGATGTCGAATTCATAGCCGTGCCATGGGCAGGTGACATTGAGCTGCGTTTTCGAGAATACGAGGCCTTTGCTCACGCCATGCTCGGCGATCAATTCTTCGACCTTGTAGATCATCTTGCCTTGGCAGGCCGGGCCGCCGTTATGTGGGCAGATATTCTGGTACGCATAAAATTCGCCGTCGACCTTGAAAACGCCGACCTCGACGCCGTCGGCCTCGATGACCTTGCGGCCGGGATCGGCGAAAGCGAAGGCAGGACCGATGTTGAACTCCCGCATGACTAATCAACGCCCCGCTTGAACCACATCGACAGGTCCCAGAGGTTGAGGTTCACCGCGTGCAGCATCCCAGTGACCGTCACGACGACATCGGTGGGTGTCATCTGGGCCGGGTCGACCGGCAGGATCGAGGGCTGATTCTCGGCTTTGGCTGCGTATAGCCGCGCTGCGGCGGACAGCACCTCTTTCAGTTCCTCGTTCGACACGTTGTCGAGGTCGCCCGAGGCAAGGGCGCGTTGCGCGCGTTTCGCAAAAGGTTCGACATCGAGAAGGGCGGCCGTTGCGTTGGTCATGGCGTGCCGATCACGAGACGCCGGGGCGGGTGGACAGGGCATCAGCCGCTTTTGGGCGCATTTTCTTGACCTCGAGATTGAACAGGCGTGCGGCGTTGAGACCAAGGATGTTGCGCTTGGCCTGCTCCGACAGGAAAGGAATGTCCGTGATGGCGCTCGGCGGGTCGAAGTCCCAGTGCGGCCAGTCCGACGCGAACAGAAATTGCGTTTCGGCATTCACGGCTTCGAAGGTCGCTTGCAGCAGGCGCGGGTTGCTGCGCTCCATCGGCTGGGTCGCGTAATACATGTCGCGCATGTAGTCGCTGGGAAGCTTCTTGAGCAGCGGCGCCTCGCAACTACGCATCAGGTATTCATGATCGAGCCGCTGCATCAGGAACGGAATCCACGCCAGTCCGCTCTCGACCCAGATGAGTTTCAGCTTTGGAAACCGCTCGGGAAGTCCGTTGATGATCCAGTTCGTCATGTGGATCAGGCTCCAGTGCACGAATGAGATCGAGTGCATGGAGATGAACCGGTTGAGCTGACGGAAGGACGGATCGTCCCAATTGAAGCCGGAATGGAAGGCCAGCGGTTTGCCGGTCTCCTCGATCATCGCATAGAGCTTCATATAGGCGTTGTGGTGGACCGGCTTGTTGCGGGTCGAGGCGATGGTGAAGCCGATGATATTCGGATCGCCCGCGTATTTCTGGACCAGTTCCTCGCACGCCTCCGGCGTGTTGAAGGGCAGGAACAGGAGCCCTTTCAGGCGCGGGTCTTCCGGCAGGATGCGTTCGCTGACCCAGCGATTATACGCGCCCGCCAGCGCCACTTCGACTTCGTCCTGCGGATGCATCCCAAGCAGCAGCATCGGAGTTGGAAACACCACCTGATAATCGAGGCCCATCGCGTCCATGGAGCGTCGCGCCATCTGCGTGAAGCGGTGCCCGGCGGCCGGATCGACCGCCTGCCGCAGCGCGGATTGATGCAATATCCGTCCGTAAACGTCCTGATAATTCGTCCCGGCGGAAAGATTGAGAAGCGCCGCGCTGCTGCCGCGCTCCATGCCAGCCTGGCCCCATTGCCGGATGACCTCGTTGTCGATCGATCCGATGATTTCGGGCCAGAACTGAGTTTCGGAAACGTGGGCGTCGATGTCGACCAGGAAGTAATCTTCCCGATCGATCGCGCGCTTGGTCTCGTGCGAGAGAATGTCGCGCGTGTCGGTTTGCAGGGTGATTTCCTGCAATTCCCGAAAAGGCCGATTCACCGGTTCGTGCATTTGGTCCTCGTCGCGGAAGTTCGACCTTGCGATACGGCCCGGGCCGCTATCCTTCCTGCGGAATCTTCGCGATCCGGATGTAATTGCCGAACGCCTCGACGTCCCGCACCAGCATCGCCTGTCCCTCGTCGGGAGTGGTCGTGAACGGGTCGCTGGCGAGGCGGTTGAAGAATTGCCTGGTCTCGTCCTGGGCCACGATCTGATTGATCCAGCGATTCAATAGATTGACCGTCGCACGGGGCGTTGCCGATGGGACAAAGGTCGCGAACCAGGTGTTGTAGTCCAGCTTGACGCCTTGTTCGGTCATCGTCGGCAGCGAAGGCTCGGAGCGAAGCCGCTGGCCGGCCGAGATCGCCAGCACGCGAAGCTTTCCGTTCGTCACCTGTCCCATCACGAATTGCGGATCGAACACGGCGTAGTCGAGGGCGCCGCTGGCGAGATCGTTCATCGAGTCTTGCGCGGTACGATACTTCACTTCGACGGCATGAATGCCGGTGTCTTCCTTATACAGCGCGCCGACCACGATTCCGGACGTGGCGGTGACGGCATAGGATGCCTTGTCGCCCTTCTCGCGCAAATGGGCGGTCAGCTCCGCAAGAGTCCGCCACGGCCGGTCGGGATGAACCACGATCATGAAGGGCTGCTGGTGCGTCGTGGCGACGACCTGGAGTGCCTTGGCGACGTCGACCGGCGGCTTCTTGGAGATGTGCATGTTGGCCGAGAGCGACGTTCCGGTGTGCAGATACACGGTAAGGCCGTCCGGCTTCGAGCGGGCGGTGAATTCGGTCGCGATATTCCCGCTGGCGCCGGGCCGGTTTTCGACCAGGATCGTGCGCTGCGCGATCGGCTTCAGCTTCTCCGCGAAATAGCGGACGACGAGGTCGGTCCCGCTGCCGGCTGCGGAGGCGCTCACGATCCGCATGTCGCCGGCGGGGAGTTCCTGAGCCGGGCTGGTCACGCTCGGCAGGGTCACGAGAGCGAGAGCCATCACGGGCAGCACGAGCGAGCGTAAAGCACTCATGGGATCCCCTCAGTTTTATATGGCGCGGCGTGCTCGGGGCCGCCGCTGGAATGACAGAAACGGCCGTCTCGCCTGCTATTCGGCTGCAACGCGCGTGATTTGCGATCGCGGCGTCAATGATGATCGTCATCAGAGCCGAACGGCGCCGCAATTGAATTGTCTTCAGGCGGCCATACCCAATGCGACTACCCGTTCAGCCGCGGTTACGAACGGGCTACGGCATGGGCGTCCTGAGGCGCCCAGCCGACACGGAGCCGGGCCCCCTCCTTGAGTTCGGCCGGCGGCGTTCCGGCGACGCGCATGCGCAGCGGCCGGCCGCGGCTGGTGCCGATGGCGAGGACGCTGTCGCCATAGTGGACCAGCGCATCGATGGTCATGTCGAGGGCGTTCATATGGTCACCGTCGTTGGCAGTGAGGATCTTGATCCGCTCGGGCCGCACCAGAAGGTCGATCGTCCCCTGTGACGGCAATCGCCCGTGGTCTTCAGCAACGCGAACCGGGCCGATCGCAGGGATGTCGACCCAGCCTGGGCGTTTCGGATCCACGTCTGCCTCGAAGAAATTGCTGTCGCCGATGAATTCGCCGACGAAACGATTGGCGGGGCGGTTGTAGACTTCCAGCGGCGGGGCTACCTGCGCGAGCTTGCCGCCGCTGAACACCGCGACCCTGTCCGACATGGTCATGGCTTCGGTCTGGTCGTGGGTCACGTAGATGGTGGTGATGCCGATCTCGCGGTGGATCCGCTTGATCTCGACCTGCATCTGCTCGCGCAGGTTCTTGTCGAGCGCGCCCAGCGGCTCATCGAGCAGCAGCAGGTCCGGGTCGAAAACCAGCCCGCGCGCCAACGCGACGCGCTGCTGCTGACCGCCAGAGAGTTCGCGTGGATGCCGGTCGGCGAAACGCGACAGCCCGACCAGCGCAAGCGCCTGCTCAGCCCGCTTCTTGATGTCCGATTTCGGGAAGTGACGCATGCGCAGCGGGAATTCGATGTTGCGCAAGGCGGTCATGTGCGGGAACAGCGCGTAGTTTTGAAACACCACGCCGATGTTGCGTTCGTAGGGCCTGCTGCGCGCCAGGTCCTTGCCGTCGAGTTCGATCGAGCCACCGTTCAGCGCCTCGAACCCGGCGATCATCATCAGGGTGGTCGTCTTGCCGGATCCGCTTGGGCCGAGAAACGTGATGAATTCGCCGCGCCGGATGTCAAGGCTGACACCGTCGACGGCATTGGTCCGGCCGTCATAAGTCTTCACGACGTCGGTCAGTCGAAGATAGACCGGTGTAGGCGCCCGGCCGGCTGAAGCATCAAACGACATAAGCTGGTTTCCGACGGAAAAGGACCGGGACCACGAAGGCAAGCACGACAATTCCCGTCAGCAGGGTCGACACCACGGCAATGACGGGATCGGTTTCGAGGCGAATGCTTTCGAACATCTTCTTCGGCAGGGTCGAGGCGTCACGGCCGCCGATAAAAAGCGCCACCACGGATTCGTTGAAGGTCTGCAGGAAGGCGAACAGGGCAGCGACTAGGATGCCCGGGCGCAGCACCGGCAGCGTCACCCAGAAGAAGGTGCGCAATGGCCCGGCGCCGGCGCTCATGGCCGCGCGTTCGAGATTGCGATCGTAGCCCTTCAAGGCCGCGCAGACCACCAGGAACGACACCGGCATCGACAGCGCCGTCTCCGCAATGATGAGACCGAAGATGGTACCGACGATCCCGAGCCGGCTCAGCAGCCCGTAATATCCCAACGCGGCCACGACATGAGGGACCGCCAAGGGCAGCAGGAACAGGAGATTGATCGCCGCCTTGCCGGCGAAACGGTGGCGCACGAAGCCGAACGCGGCCGGTATCACCAGCAGCATCGTGACCATCATCGCGCAGAACGCAATGACGATGCTGTTCGCGGTTGGAATCAGCCAATCCTCGCTGGCGAAATAAGCGCGATAATAGCCGAGCCAATAACCCTCGGGCGGAAAGGCGAAAGAGGTCGACGTACTGAACGACATCGGCACGACGATGAAGAGCGGAGCAATCAGAAAGGCGGTTGCGATGATGGCGAACAGGAGCGGCATGGTCAGCCCCAGAGCCTGTCGAGGCCGACAAAACGGTTATAGAGGATCATCAAGAACGACGTGACCGCCAGCAGCACCACGGCCAGCGCGGCAGCGAAACCCCAAGCCAGCAATTCCTCGATCTGCTGGTTGATGAGCTGCGAGATCATCATGTCTCTCGGCGTGCCGAGCAGGATCGGCGTCACGTAAAATCCGAGACAGACGGTGAAGACCAGCACCGAGCCATTGACCACGCCGGGCAGGCTCTGAGGCAGGAACACGGTGCGAAACGCGGCCGTCGGCGGCGCGCCGAGGCTTGCGGCGGCCCGCATGTGGTTGGGATCGATCTTCTTCATCACGCTGAGCAGCGCGAAGACCATGTAGGGAAGCAGGATGTTGACCATCCCGAGCGTCGAACTGAACGACGTGAACAGGAGCTGGGGCGGTTCAAGGCCCAGCACGCCGAAGGTCGCCGCGACCGGCCCGCGATTGCCGAGGATCACCAGCCACGCGTAGGTGCGGACCAGGAAGCCGGTCCAAAAGCTCAAGCCGACCAGGGTCAGAAAGATCAGCGACACCGCATCGTTGCGGCGAGCGATCACATAGGCGAGCGGATATCCGAGCAGAAGGCATGAGAGCGTGACGATCAGCGATGTCCGGAACGTATTGATCATGACGCTGGTGTATAGGGGCGTCGTGAAAATCCGCCGGAAATGATCGAGCGAGACCTTGGGCTCCGTGAAGCTGAGCAGCAGGACATAGCCGATCGGCACCACGAAGAGCAAAATGAGAAACAGGCTGCCAGGCGTCAGCAACAACCACGCCGCGGCGCTGCGGCTCTCCAGCGGCCTGTGTCTCGGCGTGTCCGTGATTGTCGTGGCGGTCACGTGAACCGCTTCAGGATGGAAGCGCCCCCAGTTTGGTCTGCAAGGTTTGCCGTCGCGCGATGTTCGAGCAGGAACGGCATATTAAGCACAAGTTGCTCCAACATTTTGGGCCGATATTGCTTGATGTCGCGCGGGCCAACAAGAGCGGCTGTTGGATCGCTGGCCGCGATCGGGAGGAGGGCGCACAATGCTTGCGCGAGGCGATGCTGCGCAAAACGCGCCGGCCACGACACGGCGGCGCGACCGGCCTGTGAATCATTGACTCAGTCGCGCTCCGTCAACGGGTAGCGGCTGGGATGAAATGCCGCAGTCGCCAACGGCTGCTTGTAGACTTCGACCGCATTGCCCGCTTCCGGAAGCGATAACAGCAGGGTGAGAAGCCGTGTCTCACGCTCCGGAAGCGCGTTGATGTCGAACGTGTCGAGATAGGTGAGCGCAGCTTCGGCATGCGCGAGGCCGACCGTATAGAACCGCTCCAGGTCCTCGGTCGAGCTCGAGAGGCGTTGCGCGACCCGCTCCGAGGCCCGTGACTTGCACCAGTCTGGAATGAACGGAACCAGCGCCTCGAATCCCGGCGGCAACAGTGCGTCATCGGCCATGGTGGGATCCTCCATTCATGGCCTTGCCGCCGTTCCATTGGCCGGCATATCTCGCGACCACCTGATTGAAGTGCTGGATCGCGACTTCTTCGTCCTGGAGGACGTAGCGGTCGATCGCGCCGGATCGCAACCCGTTCTGGGACAACTCCGAGATGTGGCCGTCCTCGAGCATGATGTCGCGGCTGACGATGCGCTGGAATTCCTGGAAGAACCGCTCGCTCGCGTTTCTCGGCTTCGGATAATACATCCTGGATTCCCACAACACGCTGTCGGCGCTGAGCGGCCAGAACAGATGCCTGAACCACGCTCCGTTGACGAGATTGAGTTGGAAGTTCGGGAAGATGTTGTGGATGTTAAACGTCAGGTTGATCTTGCGCCAGCGATCGGGGACCGGCTCGTCCCGCATCGATCGTCCGGCGCGGAACGCGATCTCGCCGAGCTTGGTCGCCTTCTGGTGCGGGTTCCGATAGAGCGACAGCAAGCGGTGCTTCTCGTAAAGCTGGATGTCGTGATTGTGGCTGTACGGATTGTCGTTGGTGACGGCGCGCGGCTGCGCGCCGGCATGCAGCGCCTGGGTATGATAATTTTCCAGGAAGCCGCTCATCAGCACCTTCCAGTTGCAGCGCACCACGGCCTTGTATTCGTAAAAATGCGGCCATTTCTCGAAGGGATAGCCGGCGATCCGTTCGCCGATCTCGCCCAGGAATTGCTTTGCGCTCTCCTTGGGGTTCGGATCGACGTGAATGAAAATGAATCCATCGACGACTTCGGCCGGCACCTGACGAAGCCCAAGTTCGTCCTTCTTCAGGTCGAAGAAATTCTCTTCATCCGGTACCCATTGCAGCTTGCCAGTCAGGTCGAAGGTGAAGCCGTGATAGGGGCACTTGAACGCGCTGGCCTTCCCGGCCTCGCCGCTCTTCTCCCAGCAGACGGGAGCGCCGCGGTGGGTGCAGACATTGTGAAAGGCGCGCACGACGCCGTCGCGCCCGCGAACGATGATCAGCGACGTATCGCAGGGCGGAATGTCTTTGACAAAATACTCGCCGGCGTGCGGGATTTCCTCGACCCGGCCGACCATGAGCCAGACATGCCGCCAGAGCAGCTTCTTTTCCTGCTGGTAATACTCTTCCGAATACAGCGGACCGGTCGGTATCTCGCCAGGCTTTCCAAGTTCCGGATGCTGGCGGAACCATCGCTTGGTCTGACGCCAGGACTCCTGGCCTTCGACAGCTTCAACGCT
>CANKHJ010000113.1 GCA_947481635.1 Bradyrhizobiaceae bacterium | reverse complement strand
GAGCGTGCCTTGCCGAGAATGAAGAGCCGATCGCCGGCGAGGTCGAGGTCTTCCACGTCGAGCCGCACCGCTTCGCCGCGGCGGAGCCCGAGGTCACGGAGAAGACGAAGGAGCGCCACGTCCCGGAGCGCCTTCGGACCACGTTGTCCTTGTGCGGCGGCGAGCATGGAGCGGAACCCATCGCGTCCTGGTCCGCGCGTGTCGCGGTAGGCTTGCGTCTTCACGTTCTCCACCGAAAGCGTCCACGGCACCATGCCGAGCGTGTTAGCCAGGGAAAATGGCCAGATCACCCCCCTCGGCCGTCGTTCGGAGAACCAACCATGATGACGTCGTCCGCGCCGCCAACCGGTCTTGCCAAAACACGGCAAAATCGCAAAAATCCACGCCGGTTGGGGGTTCATCTGGGGAATCCCGGTTCAAGCCGGTGTTTCGGAAAGCAAGGGTTGAGCGGGCCTGCCATTCCGGAGATTGGGCTTGTGGTAATAGGCTAGATCATTGTACTATCGCGACCGGCGACGCCGCGTAGGAAGCGGAACGGGGAGAGTGTGTATCGATGCCAAAGGGCGATCGCCGGGTGCTTCTGGTCGGCAGCTTCCCGTTCAAGACCGAACGTGAGGTGTTCGAGGCGGCCGGCCCGGCGCTCGCCGGCTATGCCGCGCGGCTGCCGGATGGAGAGGCGCAGGGCTGGAATACGTTTCCTGCGGCGACGCTGAAGCAGGCGCAGGGGCTTGAGCCGAGCGCGCAGACCGCACGCGCCCAGCCCGATTTGCCGCCGTATCCCTTGTGGCAGATCGAGAGCGGCGCGCGTGCCGAGGACATCGTGTTTGCGCCTGTGGGCTACGACACGATCGCGCTGCGGTCATATACCGCGTTCGTGGCGGCGCGGCAGGCCGGACACATTGCTCCGGGCACCCGCTTCCAGGTCAGCCTGCCGACGCCGTTCGCGACCATCGGCGCACGCGTGATCCCCGAGCAGGTGCCGGCCGTGCTGCCGGTGTTCGAGCAGCATTTCTTTCGCGAGGTGGATGCCATCGTCCGCGCCATCCCGGCGCAGGACCTTGCGATCCAGTGGGACGTCGCGGTCGAAATCATCCAGGCGCTGCATGGCAACCGGCCGGGCCTTCTGCAGCATGCGCCGATGCCGTTCCTTGCCGCGGCGCTGGCGCGTGCCATCGGCCGTGTACCGGCGGAGGTCGAGGCGGGGATGCACCTTTGCTACGGCAACCCGGGCGGCCGCCACATCATCGAGCCACCCAGCACCGGCGTGATGGTCGCGCTCGCGAATGACGTTCTGTCCCGGCTGAGCCGGCCGCTGACCTGGCTGCACATGCCGGTGCCGCGCGATCGCGACGACGACGCGTATTTCGCACCGCTGCGCGATCTCAGGCTGCCGCCGGCGACCCAGTTCTATCTCGGCCTGGTGCATCTCACCGACGGAATCGAAGGGACGCGCCGCCGCATCGCTACCGCGAAAAAATATGCACCCGATTTCGGTGTCGGCTGGGAATGCGGACTGCGCGCATTTCCGGCGGATACCATTTCGGACCTGCTGCGGCTTCACCGGGAAGCCGCCGAATTGCTGTGAACCGCGACTGCGCATCAGCGCGGCGCACCCAAGGGAGAAGAAGCATGCGTTGCACCGACAAGCGTGATCTGCGGCGGTTCGTGGCCGCGGGTCTGGGTCTCGTCACGGCGGTTCTGCTGCCGGCAATCGCCGCCGCGCAGGATTATCCGTCTCGGCCGATCCGGCTGATCGTGCCATTCGCACCCGGCGGCCCGGCCGATCTGCTCGCGCGCGCCGTCGCGCCGTCGATGGGCACCAGCCTCAAGCAGACTGTGGTGATCGAGAACCGCGCCGGCGCCGGCGGCGCCACCGGCGTCGCTGCCGTCACCACTGCCGAGCCTGACGGTTACACCATCGGCATCACCGGGCCGGGCGCGGTGGTCGCCGCGCCGTACATGACCAAGGTGCCTTACGACCACACCAAGGACTTCATCCCGATCACACGCGTCGCGCAGATGCACGGCATCGTCGTCGTTGCAGCGTCCTCGCCGTACAAGACGCTCGCCGAGCTGATTGCCGCCGCGCGCGCCAATCCCGGAAAGCTGTCATTCGCATCGGCCGGCTCCGGCACGCTGACGCATCTTGCCGGCGAACTCCTCAACATCGAGGCGAACGTCAAGATCGTCCATGTGCCGTATCGCGGCGCCGCGCCTGCGGTTGCCGATCTGCTTGGTGGGCATGTTCAATTCATGCTTCCCGATATGTCGGGGGCGCTCGGCGGCATCCGCGGCGGCACGATCCGCGCGCTCGCGGTGACGAGCGGGAAGCGCTCGCCGTTCCTGCCGGACGTGCCGACCACGGCCGAGGCAGGCTTTCCGCAGGTGCTGTCTGATAGCTGGTACGGCCTGATTGCACCGGCCGGCACGCCGCCTGCGATCGTCAAGGCGCTCTACGAGGCTGCCGCGGGCGCGCTCAAGGGCAACGATGTCGCCGCGCAGATCGACAAGCAGGGCGGCGTCGCCGCGCCCACCACGCCGGAGGAGTTCAAGGCGCTGATCATCGAGGAACAGCAGCGCTGGAAGCGCGTTGTGGAAACCACCGGCGCCAAAATGGAGTAGCATCGGCCTCCTCACCGGCGTCGTTCGGGTCAGGCCCCGTTACGCCAGTCGATGGAGGCAGCGATGGACCACGACGATCTCGTCATCATCGGCCGCGTCCTCGGAGCGCTTGCGATCGGCGCGGCGATCGGCTTCGAGCGCACCTTTCGCGGCCGGGCCGCGGGCTTCCGCTCCCATGCGCTGGTCTGCATTGACCCGCCAACGCCGAGGCGCGGTCGAAGCATTTGCGCGGGCGACCGGAGGTCGTTGAGTTCAGGATCGCGCCGACCGGGGACTAGTGTTGGCCTCAATACCAAAGCACAGGGTGGCACCAGAGTTGCTTTGGCATTCGGATTTTGAGAGGCCGATAAAGTGGCCGTAGCAGGCTAGGTGCATTTGCTACCTAAGGCCGAACTATCCGCCGGAGAAGCTGGATATCAAGCTCGTGTTCAAGCCCGACGACTACGAAACTCAAGCGGTCGGATGCTTGCCGTTTTGTAACTGACCCAACACCCGTGAAAATTTTTCCGTAAAATTTTTTCGGCGGCGCCAGAGCTTCGCATGCCCCAGTATTGTTTTCGCTGCGTCCCGATGGCCTGGTTGCTTGTGGATGGCGGAGGTGATGGTGAGCACTTCGAAGTGACCAAGATCGAGAATTGCGGATCGACGGCGAGTTAAGAGGAAACCAAAATGATGACGATTAGACGGCGAGTAATTGTATTGGCATGTGCCGCAGCATTTTATTCGACACTCACCAGTGCTGAAACTATCACTTTGACATGCAAATTTGAGGGTAGCGATCAGGCCAACACGCAACGCGAAATTCAGGACGTCAATCAACTCTTTATCGACAGCGAGGTACCCATGGTTGAACTTCGCGTTGCGCAAACCATGGGGACTAATAATCCTATGTACTTCGGTTTTACAAATAGAACCGCCAGGGGCGCGACTGACGATCAAATCCGAATGATCTTTCTTGGGGCGAAGGTTAGCGTCGCAGCAATCCGGTTGGGTATTCCATCATCAATCGTGCTGAATAGAATCTCGGGAATGCTTGTGTGGTCTGGAGTGGACGATCAAGGCGCACGTTCGTACCGATATCATTGCAAATAGAGCGATGACGTACACGGATTCGGATGGCGCATTGTTGGTCTCGCACCACAGCCTTCGCGCGAGCGCCCAAGGGTCATCGGCTGCTAGCTATGTGCTTGCTAGGCTCCTTTTTGAAAGCGGCCTTCGCTACCTAAGTATTTGATTTTATTGGCGCGCCCGACACGATTCGAACGTGTGACCTTTGCCTTCGGAGGGCAACGCTCTATCCAGCTGAGCTACGGGCGCCTGGGGACGTGATAACCGAAGCAGGTCGCAGCGGCAATATCGCTGATTTGCGCCATGGTTCGTCGTCGGATGACCGGCCGGGGAAACCCACGGGGCTCGCTTTTTCGGCTTCTGAAGACATTGGGGTCGCGAACGGCCCGTGATTGATTATATTCTCCCTGCGCAACCGCGGATGGCATAAAGGCTCGGATCATGAATCAGAGAAATCTTCAGACGGGAGTGGTATGCGTTGCACTCTTGGGATTTTTTGTCCAACCGGCGCTGGCGGACGCGATCGACGGCGACTGGTGCCGCGGCGATGGCAAGCGAATGAACATCCGCGGACCCGCCATCGTTACGCCCGGTGGCCAACAAGCGAATGGTGACTATACGCGACACGCGTTTTCGTACGTCATTCCGTCGGGCGAAGCCGGTGCCGGCTCCACGGTGTCGATTCAGTTAATGGGTGAACACCTCGCCCAGGCGCGTCAAGGAAATGACACGGCGGTGCAGGAGTGGAGACGATGTCAGCCCGGAGTGAGCTGAAGGCCGATACCACTCCGCCCGCGAAAGGAACGTCTCGGTATGTCGATACGCGGCCACGGGAGGGCGAGTCTTTCTGATTGGCTCTCGCATGTTCCCGACGTCGCCGAACTGGTCAAAGGCTCGACCGTCAGCCTCGCCGTCACCGGCCTGAGCCGCGCCGGCAAGACCGTGTTCATCACCAGCCTGGTGCACAACCTGCTCAGCGCGCTGCATCAGCCGCATCGCATGCCTCTGTTGAAAGTGGTCGGGGACGGACGGCTGATTTCGGCCAAGCTCGCCGGCCTCAAGACCGACTGGCTGCCGCGTTTTCCCTACGAGCAGAATATCGAATCGATGGCAGCCAATCCGGCCGATTGGCCGGCGCGCACCACCGACATCAGCGAGATCGAAATCGAGATCCGGTTCGTTCCGGCCGGCGCGCTGGGCTTTCTGCTCGGCCGGATCGGCAACGGTGTCGCGACGCTGAAACTCAAGATCATCGACTATCCTGGCGAGTGGCTGATCGACCTGCCGCTGCTGACCCAAAGCTATGCCGATTGGTCGCGCGCGACGTTGCAGCTCTGCCGGCGCGGATTGCGCGCCGACACGGCGCGCGATTTCATCTCGTTTCTCGCGGACCATCGCCATGACGCCGCGGCGAGCGAACAGGATGCCAAGCAGGCGCATGACCTCTATCGGCAGCATCTGCGGACCGCGCGCGACCGGCACGGGCTGAGCTTCCTGCAGCCGGGCCGATTTCTCGACGCCGATTCATCGGTGATGAATTCCGACATGTGGTTCGCGCCGCTCGATCTTCCGCACAATGTCCAGAGCTTCACGGCAGGGACGCTGGGCGCGCTGATGGAACGGCGCTACGAGGCCTACAAGACCGAGAAGGTCATGCCGTTCTACCAGAATTATTTCCGCAATTATTCGCGCCAGGTGGTGCTGGTGGATGTGCTCGGCGCGCTTCTGGCCGGCCAGGAGGTGTTCGACGATACGCGGCGCGCGATCGACGCGATCCTGGAAAGCTTCCGCTACGGGCAGAACAGCCTCATCACGCGGCTGTTGCGCAGCGCGCGCGTCGAGCGGGTGCTGTTCGCCGCCACCAAGGCCGATCATGTGCCGGACGTGCAGCGCGACCACCTCGCCGCGCTGCTGCGCAACATGGTGGCGTTGCCGTCGCTCGATGTGACCAGCAGCAACGCGCGCATGGACGTCGCGGCGCTGGCATCGGTGATCTCGACCGAGGACGATACCGAGGAGATCGGTGGGCGTCGGGTGCAGGTCGTCGTCGGAAAGCCGGTCGGCAGTGACACCCGCGCAAAATTCTTCGTCGGCAACGTGCCGGCGCGGCCACCGCGCGGCGAGGCCTGGGGAACGCCCTTTCTGAACATCCCGGTGTTCGAGCCGCCGGCCATCGACGTATCGCCGGTCGACGGCATCCCGCACATCAATCTCGACGTCGCGCTCGACTATCTGATCGGAGATCAGTTGCGATGAGCGACCAGGGCAACAACACATCCGACAAGACGTTGCGCCCGCAGGTGATCGTGATGGAGAGCCCGCGCGATACCGGCGCAGGTCCCGGCGAGGCATTGGGGCCGCGGGTCATCGCCACCGCACAAACCGGCCGCATGATTCCGGCGGCGCCGGCCGAGAGGCAAATCGTCGCCGCCATTCCCAGCCGTCGGCGCGGCACCAGCACGTCCATGAAGCTCGGACTGGCCGGGTTGACCGCCGCCTTCTGCGGCTGGCTCGGCGTCGACCTCTATCTTTGGATCGCCGGCGCGTTCAATTCCAGCGCCGGCCTGGGCTGGACGGCAACAGCGGCCGCGGCCGCCGGGATCACCGCCGCGCTTGCCATCATTGCGCATGAGATGCGGAGCTACCTCGCGCTCAAGAGCGTCGAGGCCAATGCCCATGTGTTGGCGGGACAATGGGACACGCTGCGGCCTGCCGACATGCTGCACGCAATCCGCAAGGTGATTGCTGCGATCCCGGACGATCCCGCGAGCAAGGCCGCGATCGAGGCTTTTCAGCGCAAGGTGCAGCAGCATCATTCGCCGGCGCAGCAGATCGAGATTTTCTCGCAGACCGTCATGACACCGCTTGATCGCCGCGCCGAGGCCATTATCCGCCGGGCCGGCGCACGCGCCTTCGGCATCACCGCGATCAGCCCGACCGCCATCACCGACGCGCTGTTCTTCGTTGCTTGCAGCGTGCGCATGGTGCGTGAGATCGCCGCCTGCTACGGCCACCGGCCGTCGGCCTTGGCCACCGCCCACCTGCTGCGGCGCCTAGTGTTCGAGGCCGGAAAGCTGGGAGCGGTTGATTTTGCCGGGGCAACACTCACCCAGCACCTCGGAGCAGCGGTCGCGGAGCGCGTTGCGGCCAGCGCCGCCGAATCAGTCTACGCGGCCCAGCGAATGGCGCGGCTCGGCCTGGTGACCATGGGCTTGTGCCGCCCGATTCCGTTCCGGACCAGCGAGGTTCCGGGGATTCTGTCGTCCTTGATCGGAAATCTGTTCGCGCGGTCCGATAAAGGCCCGGACGTAGGCCTTGGTTAACCAGGAAGGCCGTTCACTGGCTCTGGTGATTCGAGTGGTGGGACGGACATGAGCGCCGAAGTCATTGATCTGTGGGAACGCGCCCGGCTACGCGCCGAGCCTGAATTTGACGTATGGACCGCCGTCGACGTGGCGATCCGCGACCTTCGGGAGATCCGCGCAACCTGGGGATCGGATGCCGGGTTTGAACGGCTGGTCGAATGCGAAACCACGCTGCGCCGTGCGATCAATCTGGGCTGAGTCCTAGGATAAGCTGCCCGTTTCCCCGGCGAATGCACCGACTCCAATGAACCGATGCCGCTGATCCAGCGGTACGATCACGCAATCGGCGCGTTCGCCGAACCAGCCGTATCTACGACGTGCGATATAGTCATAGACCGCATCACGAATGCCTCTCGGAACGATCGACAGCGCGGTGAGCAGCCGCCACGGCACTTTCAGTCGCTTCAGGATGTAGAGCGCGCCGTCGGACCGGCTCAGCGCGGTGTGATCGGCGATCACGAGAAACGTTTCGTTCAGGTCGGATTTCGTGAAGCCGTGTTGCGCGGCCAGCCGAAGTCCATCGGGTGACCACGCGCCGGCGAATCGTAACGTCGGACCGCGTTCGTGGGCCAGGATGAACGCGACGATGCCGCTGCAAAGAACGCAGTTGGTATCGAAAATTACGATGCTGTTGTCGTCCGTGTGCTCCAAAAGGCAAATCTCGCCTGTTACGTCAGATGCCGACAATGATGACTGCGTTTCATTGCGGCGTGATCTTCGCCTCGGTGACGATCTTGGCGTTGATCACAGCATCGTCGTGCATCAGCTTCGCCAGTTCTTCCGACGAGCCGCCATTGATCTCGAAGGTCTGCGACACCAGCCGCTCCTGAACTGCCGGGTCGCGCAAAATCTTGGCGATCTCGGTGTTGAGGCGTTTCACCACGTCGGGCGGGGTGCCGCCGGTGGTGAGGATGGCGAACCAGGACGTGACTGCCGGCATGTTGGTGATGCCGGCCTCATGCAGCGTCGGAACATTGGCCAGATACTTGGTGCGCGCCGCGTCGGTCAGCGCGATCGGGAACAGCTGCTTGTCGTTGATGAATTGCAGCACCGCGTTGAGCGGCGCCATCATCACCGGCACCTGCCCGCCGACCAGATCGGTCACCGCCGGCTGCGTGCCGCGATAGGGCACATGGACCAGCGGGATGTTCGCCGCGCGCGCCAGCAACTCGCCCGCCAGATGCGGCGGCGAGGCGATGCCCGGCGAGTTGTAGCTCACGCCGCCCTTGGTCTCCTTGGCCAGCGCGATGAACTGCTTCAGGTCGCGCGCCGCGAAGGACGGATGCACCGTAATGACGGTCGGCGTGCCGCCGAGAAGGATCACCGGTGCGAAATCCTTGAAGATATCGAACGGCAGATTGTTCATCATCGCCGGCAGCGTGACCAGCGTGTTGGAGATGATCACCAGGGTATGGCCATCTGGCGGCGCCTTGGCGATGACATCGGCGCCGAGCACGCCTGACGCACCGGGGCGGTTTTCCACCACGACCGACTGGCCGAGCGCCGGCCCCAATTCGGTGGCGACGGTGCGCGCCAGCACATCCAGCGTGCCACCCGGCGGGAACGGCACGACGAAACGCAACTGCTTGTTCGGAAACGGCGCGGATGCCGGCGCTTGCGCCGCGGCCGATCCGGCCGACAGCGCGATCACGACAGAAACGAATGCGGCCTTAAGCAACATGATAGTCCCCTGATGGTGTTAGGCCGCGACCGGCGGCGCCGTTCCTTCGATCTGCACGCGGAAGCCGGAACGCACGTTCGGCCAATAATCCCAGATCGCCTTGTGGTGGGTGCAGCGATTGTCCCAGAACGCGATCGAATGCGCGCGCCAGCGGAATCGGCAGGTCCACTCCGGCTTGTTGCAGTGATCGATCAGCAACTGCAGTACACGCTCGCCTTCGAGGCGCGGTAATTCGTTGATGTGCGAGGTGAAGTCGTGATTGACGTAGATCACTTCCCTGCCGGTCACCGGATGACGGGTGATCACCGGATGGACCGAGACCGGCGTGCCCGGCCCGAACACGCGCGTGCCGTCGTGCGTTGCGGTCAGGCCCTTGAGATAGGTCTTCATGCGCGGCGACAGTGAATCATAGGCCGCATACATGCTGGCGAACATCGTGTCGCCGCCACCGTCCGGAGGAACCGTGTGGTTGTAGAGCATGCTGCCGAGCGGCGGGACCGCCGCGCAGGATTGATCGGAGTGGAAATTCTCGCCCGAAATCTGCTTCGAGGTCTCGTCGTAATGGAATTTCCGCACCAGATCGTTGTCGGTCTTCTTGCTGATGGTGGAGGCACCGACATGCTTGCCGAGCGGGCCGAAATAGCCGGCGAGACGGATCTGATCCTCGAAGCTGATTTTCTGATCGCGGAAGAAGATCACCTGATAGCGCGCGAACGCATCATGCAGTTCCTGGACCTGCTTGTTGCTAAGCGGCTTGGTCAGGTCGATACCGCCGATTTCCGCGCCGATATGCGGGCTCGCCGGTGTGGTCGTGATGGTGTCGTAACTAACCGCCTCCGGATAGGACGCGATCTTCGCGATCGAAGGAAGATGTGCGGTTCCGCTCATGGCCGGTCGCGCTCCTCTGACTCTGTTCCAAAATGCTGCCGGGACGGCTTGAATACTCGCGTTATCCGCCTTCCGGTGCAAGGTCAGCGTGGATATGCGGGGGTGATCATTTACGAACACCCCCGCGCTTGGAGGTCAAAGCCGAGGTTTCTCACTCCACCGCCATGCCGCTGTCGGCGATGATCTTTCTCCACTTCTCGATCTGCGCGTCCTGGAACGCTCCGAGCTGATCGAGCGGCAGGAAGAACGGCTCGGAACCGGATTCAAACGTGTATTTCCGCATGTCGGGCATCGCCACGATCTCTTCCGACCACTTGCTGAGCTTCGCGACGATCGCCGCGGGCGTCTGCTTCGGCGCGGCGAGCCCCATCCATCCGTTCAATTCATAGCCCTTGAGCCCGGCCTCATCCATCGTCGGGATGCTCGGCGCCGCGGTCATCCGCTTCTGCAGCGTCACCGCCAGCGCCTTGACGCGCCCGGTCTGCGCCTGCGCGATCGCGAAGGCGGCATCGGCAAACACGAAATCGACCTGGTTACCGACGAGGTCGCGCACCGCGTCCGGGGTGGTCTTGTAGTTGACCTGCTGCGTCTTCAGTCCAGTCGCCAGCTTGTAGAGTTCGGCCGAGGCCAGCAGGCTGGTGGCGGAGGAGCCGTAGTTTCCGCCGCCCTTCTGTTTCAGTTGCTCGGTCAGCTCCGCAACGGAATTCGCGGGGTTGTCTTTGCTGACCAGCAGAATGAAGCCGTATTGGTTGAAGGTCGAGATCAGCGTCAGGTCGCGCTTGGGATCATACGGCGTGTTCTTAAACATTAGGTGGTTCGACGAGTAAGCCGAGCTTGGCGACCACAGCAGCGTGTGACCGTCGGGCTTGGCCTTGACCACTTCATTGGCCGCGATGTTGCCGTTCGCGCCCGGCTTGTTGAGCACGACGAAGGTGTGTTTCGCCAAGGCGCTCGCCTTCTCGGAAAACAGCCGCGCCGCGACATCGGCGCCGCCGCCGGCGCCATAGCCGAGCACGACATTGACCGCCTGCGAGGGATAGTCCTGCGCCGCGACCGACACCGCTGACGCGGCAAGGCCGATCGCGACCACACATCCGCGCCAGCCTGCCTTGATCGCTTGGCTTGTCATGTTTTTTCCTTTCAAGGAGTCTTGGTCATGGGCAGATAGATCCAGGGACGCGCCGCGCGGTCCCTGGCCTGGAATTGCGCGATCGCGTCGCTGCCGCGCAGCGTCAGCGCGATGTCGTCGAGACCCGACAACAACGCGCTACGCCTGAATTCTGGCAGATCGAACGCAAGCTTGCGTCCGCCGGGCGTGGTGATCGTGCCGGACGCGACCTCGACCGAGAAGATGGATTGCGGCGCGCCCGCGCCCACTTCGGCGATCAACAAGTCGATCTGATCCGCTGGAAGCATGACCGGCAGGATGCCGTTCTTGAAGCATGAGTCGTAAAAGATTCCGCCGAAGCTCGGCGCGATCACGCAGCGGATGCCGAAATCGGCAAGCAGCCATACCGCCTGTTCGCGCGAAGAACCGCAACCGAAGTTACTCCCGGCCAACAGGATGGTCGCGCGTTCAAAGCCGGGGCGATTGAGCACGAAGTCGGCGCGTGGGGCGCCCTGCGCGTCATAACGCAGCGGCGCGAACAGCGCCGTCGCATCGATCTCGCGCTCCGCGATCGCCGCCGGTCCAGCCTGCGCGCGCGGCCGCGTCGGCGCGATCGTGTCGGTGTTGACGTTGTTCAACGGCAGCGACGCGGCGGCCCCGACGATTTCAATCAACGGCTCCATGCGACCTCACAAATCCCGGACATCGGCGATGCATCCGGCAATCGCTGCCGCCACCGCCATCGCGGGGCTGGCAAGATGGGTCCGGCTGCCGGGGCCCTGACGCCCGACGAAATTACGATTGGTGGTCGACACCACGCGCTTGCCCGACGCCACGCGCTCGCGCGAGAGATCGCCCATGCCGCCGCACATCGAGCAACCGGCATCGCGCCACTGAAATCCGGCCTCGATGAAAATGCGATCCAGCCCCTCAGCCTCGGCCGCTGTCTTGACGTCGAACGAGCCAGGGACGACCCAGGCTTCGACATGGCCGGCGACACGGCGTCCCTTCGCATAGGACGCGGCCAGCCGCAGGTCCGACAGGCGCGCGTTGGTGCAGGAGCCGATGAACACATTGTCGATCGGCACGCCGATCAGCGACTGGCCCGGCTCAAGGCCGACGAATGACAGCGCGTCGATCATCGACTTCCGTCGCACCGCGTCAGTCTCACCCGCCGGGTCCGGGATGCTTTCATCGACCCCGATCACCTGATCCGGACTGGTGCCCCAGGTAAGCTGCGGCGCGAGATCGCGCGACGGGATGACGATCTCCCTCTCAAACACGGCGCCCGGATCGGTTCGCAGCCCGCGCCAATTCGCCACCGCCTGGTCCCATAGCTCACCCTTGGGCGCATAGGGCCGCCCCTTGAGATAGGCGAAGGTGGTCTCGTCCGGCGCGATCATGCCGTAACGCGCGCCCATTTCGATCGCCATGTTGCAGACTGTGAAACGGCCTTCCATGTCCATGTCCGCGATCGCACTTCCCGCGAACTCGATGGCCAGTCCGCGCGCGCCAGCGGTCCCGACGCGCCGGATCACATGCAGGATGATGTCCTTGGGAGTAATTCCGTTCGGGCGCGGCCCTTCGATCATGATGCGCATGTTGGGCGGGCGCTGCTGAATGCTGGTCTGCGTCGCGAGGATGTGCAGCAACTCGCTTTGACCGACGCCCCACGCGACCGCGCCAAGCGCGCCGATGGTGCAGGTGTGGCTGTCGCCACAGGCTAGCGTGCTGCCGGGCAGCGCGATCCCCTGCTCCGGCGTCACGACATGCACGATCCCGGCGCCCGGCCGCGCGACGTCGAAGAAGGTGAAGCCGAAGATCCTGGCGCTCTCGCGCAAATTCTCCAGATAGGGATTGCTGTAGGTCGCCCAGGGCGTCGTCGGCGACGTCGGTATCGCGTGGTCGGCACTGGCGAAGGTCAGTTCGGGATGCTTGAGCGGCAGACCGCGATTGCGCAACCCGACAAATCCGCGTGCGCCCATGTCGTGGACGACATGCCGGTCGACGTGGATCAAAGCATAGCCGTCGCCCATATCCGAAATGACATGGGCGTCCCAGATCTTGTCGAACAGGGTGCGCGGCGCCGGCGTGCCTGCTTCAGCCATTCCTCAGTCCTTACACACGCCACACGCGAATTTTTTCCGCCGTGTTTGATTGGCGGCGGGAAACTACCATATGCCCGAAGCGGCACAACGCTGACGGGCTGCCATGCGACAATCGGAACGTTTCCGTTCGCATTTCGATTGATTCACCGGCGCGCCTGACTATTTTGCGTCGTCCTGCCGCCATCCGAGAAAGCTGCTACCCGTGCCGTTCGATCTCACCCTCACCTTCGACAATGGACCGACGCCGGGCGTGACCGAGGACGTGCTCGGCGTGCTCGACAGCCATGGCGTCAAGGCGAGCTTCTTCGTCATCGGCGAGAAGGTCGGCAGCGCGGCCGGCATGGCGCTGATGCAGCGGGTCCATGCGGCGGGCCACTGGATCGGCAATCACACCTGGACGCATAGCGTGCCGTTCGGCCTGCGCGACGTGCCGCTGTCGGCGGTCGACGAGATCGCCGAGACCCAGGCGCTGATCGGGCCGTGTGCGCATCCGCAACGGCTGTTCCGTCCGTTCGGCGGCGGCGGCAACCTCGACCGGCGGCTGCTGAACCGGCAGGCGGTCGACTATCTGCTGGCCGAGCGCTTCACCTGCGTGTTGTGGAACGCGATCCCGCGTGACTGGGACGATGCCGACGGCTGGGTCGACACCGCGCTGGCGCAATGCCGCGCGCAGCCCTGGAGCCTGATGGTGCTGCACGATCTGCCAACCGGCGCGATGCGCCACCTCGACCGCTTCATCACGCAGGTGAAAGCGGAGGGCGGCGTCATCCGCCAGGACTTCCCGACAGAATGCGTGCCGATCGTCCAAGGCCAGGTGATGCGGCCACTCGACGACTACACCGCGCTGGCGGCGTAGCCTGTCAATCGCGTGGGCGTGCCGGCCTCGGATGTGGACCAGAAGTCTTCGAGCGCCTGATTGAACGGATCCGGCGCGACCAGGCTGACGAAATGATCGCCGCCGACCAGGACGATCCGGCGATTGTCCGCGATGGTGACGCGTTCAAGACGTAGCATCACACGATACGGAGACGATCACGCCAGTCCGGGGATTTCCACCAGCAGCAGGAAGCCGTTGAGCATCAGCGCCGTGCCCAGCACGCCGAGCGCGCCACCGACGAAGGCGAGCCAGGCGATCTCCGCGACGATCGACACCGACACCAGCACGATGCCGATCTGCAGCAGAGCTTCCGCATAGTCGAAATACGGATCCTGCTTCAGGGCGTGGTCGCGCGCCTCCTCATGCACCTTGGCGCGGGCGAGCAATTCCTTTTTGCCTTCGTTGGTGCTCGGCTCGGTTTCATAGCGCGCGATGGTCCGGCGGTAGCCCTCGGCTTTCTCTTTCAACGCCGCCTTGGCCTCCGCCGGCATGGCCGGATCGGCGGCCCAGGCCAGTTCGAACTCGGCCAAAGCCAGTTCATAGCTGGTCTGGCGGATATTCTTGGCCTGGAAGAAATTGAAATAATTGGACGCCTGCACGTTGTTGTTGATGGCTTCCTTGCCGGCATTCGCGCCGCCCAGGCTAGTGATGGCCAGCAGCATGGCCAAAATTGCAATGGTAATCGCAGCACGCTGCTTGAAGCGGTCACGCGTCCGCTCCTGGTCCATCAG
>CANKHJ010000112.1 GCA_947481635.1 Bradyrhizobiaceae bacterium | reverse complement strand
TGTTCCTAGCTAAGATACTGTTTTATTTAATCTATTTTCGATCTTGCGCGGTGTCGCCCGGACTAGGCTGTCCTCTCCGCCCAAAGTTATTGCCTCGAACGAGGTGTCCGGATCGAAAGGTGACGGAGGCGCGGCATGATTGCGGCGTGACGAAGGTAACAGTCGGTAAAAAAGCATGAGTTGGAGTCACCCCCCGCCGAAGCTAAGGTTTTCCCGCGACAAGGGGATTTCGGTCGGGGCGATCACCACACCTGCAAGAGAGCCGGTTCTATGAGGCCGGTCAAAGCCAGGATGGTTCTTCCCGAGGATAACAACGAAACCGGGAACGGGGCCATGGTGCCGCGTATAGTTTTAGTGAGCGGCATCGGAATGGGCGGGGCAATCATATGAAGGCCGGCAAGCAGACAACGCTGCGCTACCAGGCCACTGTGACCGGCATCGGCGTCCATTCGAACCTGCCGGTCACGCTCACGGTTCACCCCGCCGACGCCAATACCGGCATCCGCTTCCTGCGTACCGGCATTGCCGGTCGTCCCGACTGCGAAATCCTGGCGGACCGTCACGCCGTCACCGCGACCGAATACGCGACCGTCCTGGGTGACAGCTCGGGCCCGCTGGTCGGCACCGCTGAGCATGTGCTCGCGGCGTTGCGCGGCCTCGGCATCGACAATGCGCTGGTCGAAGTGGACGGCCCCGAAGTGCCGATCATGGACGGCAGCGCGGCCGATTTCGTCGCCGCCATCGATCATGCCGGCATCGAGACGCTGGCCGCCACGCGCCGCTATATCAAGGTGCTCAAGCCGGTTCACGTCGCGCGCGGCAACGCGTCCGGTGAACTGCTACCCAATGCGCGCGGCTTCCGGGTCGAGGCTGACATCGAGTTCGATCACCCGCTGATCGGCCGTCAGGCCTGTGCCTACGACATCGATCCAGACACATTCCGGCGCGATATTTCGCGCGCCCGCACCTTCGGCTTCATGCGCGACGTCTCGGCGCTGTGGAGCGCTGGCTATGCGCTTGGCGCGGCGATGGAAAACACCGTCGTCATTACCGACTCGCGCATCCTCAATCCCGAGGGCCTGCGGTTCGCCGACGAGTTCGTGCGCCACAAGGTGCTCGACGCGGTCGGCGATCTGGCCTTGGCCGGAGTTTCGCTGCTCGCCACCTACCGCACCTCGCGCGGCGGCCACCGCCTCAACCATGCGGTGCTGACCGCGCTGATGGCCGATCCGACCGCCTGGACCATCGTCGAGGCCGAGACGGTCCGCCGGCAGCGTGGCCATGCCGAGGTTGCGACCGGTCTGGTCGCTCCGGCCTACGCGCCGGACGTCTCCTGACCAGGTTCCGCTGACCAAGTTCTTCTGGGCCGTTTCCGCCATATTCCCGGCAGAATGTCCGCATAGTCGGATATCGCGAAAGCGCTTGGGCTTTCCGGCGGTTATCGGATATTCACCACCGTCGGTCATGCTGCGCGATGGGGCGCCTTGCTTCCAGACCTGATCGGTTTGCGAGACGGGGCGCGAGGGACGGGACGAAACCGATCGATGGCTTTTTTTTCATTCAGTTCTGCGTGGCGGAACCGGCGTGGCGCCGGTCTGGCCGGCATCCTGGTGCTCTCGGTCGCGATGGGCGGCTGCAGCATGTTCGGCGGCGATAAGGACGGCATCCTGCCCGATGAGCCGGCCGACAAGCTCTACAACGAAGGCCTTTTCTTCCTGAACGAGAAGAAGGACTTCAGCAACGCCGCCAAGAAATTCGAGGAAGTGGATCGCCAGCACCCCTATTCGGAATGGGCGCGCAAGTCGCTGATCCTCTCCTCCTATGCCTATTACGAAAGCGGAAAATACGACGAGTCCGTCACCGCGGCGCGGCGCTACATCAACATGCACCCGGGCAGCCCGGATGCCGCCTATGCGCAATTCCTGATTGGCTCCTCCTATTTCGATCAGATTCCGGATATCACCCGGGATCAGGACCGCACCGAGAAGGCGATGAACATGCTCAACGAGGTGGTTCGGAAATATCCGAACACCGAGTATGCGACCGCTGCCAAGAAGAAGCTCGAGGTCGCGCGCGACCAGCTAGCCGCGCGCGAGATGATGGTCGGCCGCTACTACATGGAGCGGAAGGACTACACCGCCGCGATCAACCGCTTCAAGATCGTGGTGACGCAATATCAGACCACGCGTCATGTCGAGGAGGCGCTGATGCGCCTGACCGAAGCCTATATGACGCTCGGCATCGTGCCCGAGGCGCAGACCGCGGCCGCAGTGCTCGGTCACAACTTCCCGGACAGCCAATGGTACCGGGACGCCTATACGCTGGTGAAGGGCGGCGGCGTCGAGCCGACCGAGAACAAGGGCTCCTGGATCAGCCGCGCCTTCAAGCGGGTCGGGCTGGGCTAGCGCGCCGGATTTAGGAATTACCCACATCCAAATGGCCGGGACATAGCCGTCCACAGGACGGCGTCGCTTTGCTTGCCCGCCATTTCCGTCTTTGATGATGCGAATCCGGTAAGACATGCGGGCCCGGTATCGACCGGCCCTGATTCGTTATCTTTGGAAACGGCATCGCCATGCTCGCGCGGCTCTCGATCCGCGATATCGTTCTGATCGATCGTCTCGACCTCGAATTCGCGGACGGGATGGCCGTGCTCACCGGCGAGACCGGCGCCGGCAAGTCGATCCTGCTTGACGCCTTCGCGCTGGCGCTCGGTGCGCGCGGCGACGTTGCTCTGGTGCGCCAGGGGGCTGACCAAGGG
Organism: Bradyrhizobiaceae bacterium; assembly: GCA_947481635.1. Classification (GTDB taxonomy): domain Bacteria; phylum Pseudomonadota; class Alphaproteobacteria; order Rhizobiales; family Xanthobacteraceae; genus CANKHJ01. The sequence continues at coordinate 11,742 of CANKHJ010000112.1, read as the reverse complement.
CAGGTGACGGCGGTGTTCGACCTGCCGAAGACCCACCCGGTGCGGACCTTCCTGGCTGCGAACGACCTTCCCGCCGACGAGGATCTGATCCTGCGGCGTGTGCAGCATGCCGACGGCCGCACCCGCGCCTTCGTCAACGACCAGCCGGTCAGCGCGCAGATGCTGAAAAGCCTCGGCGTTGCGCTGGTCGAAATTCACGGCCAGCACGACGACCGGGCGCTGGTCGATATGGCCACGCACCGCAAGCTGCTCGATGCCTTCGGCGGGCTCGACAGCGAGGCACGCGACCTGGAGCGGCTATGGGAGGCGCGGCGCTTCGCCGAACAGGCGATGGCCGCGCACCGCGCCGAGGTCGAGCGGGCGATGCGCGAGGCCGACTGGCTGCGCCATGCCGCCGACGAATTGCAGAAGCTCGCACCCGAAGAAGGCGAGGAGACCGCGCTGGCCGAACGCCGCACCACCATGATGCAGGGCGAGAAGGTCGCCACCGATCTGCGCGAGGCGCATGACGCCGTGGCCGGCTCGCAGGCGCCCGGCGTCGCGATAGCGTCCGCGATGCGCCGCCTGGAACGGCGCGCGGCGCAGGCTCCGTCGTTGATCGATCCGGTGGTGAAGAGCCTCGACGCCGCGCTTACCGCGCTCGACGAGGCCGGTGCAAACCTCGATGCGGCCTTGCGCGCCGTCGATCACGACCCGCACGAACTGGAACGCATCGAGGAGCGGCTGTTCGGGCTGCGCGCCGCGGGACGGAAATACAACGTGCCGGTGGATCGCCTCGCGGCGCTCGCGGAGAAATATCGCGAGGATCTCGCGATGATCGACGCCGGCGCCGAGAAGCTGGTGGCGCTGGAAGCTGAGGCGCGCGAGGCCTCGGTCCGTTATGACGCCGCCGCGACCAAGTTGTCCGCGAAGCGGCGTAAGTCGGGCGCCGCGCTCGACAAGGCGGTGAATGCCGAGCTCAAGCCGCTCAAGCTCGAACGCGCGAAATTCTCCACCGAGATTGCGAGCGAGGCGGAGGCCGCCGGCCCGCATGGCATCGATCGCGTCGAGTTCTGGGTGCAGACCAATCCCGGCACCCGGCCGGGCCCGATGATGAAGGTCGCGTCCGGCGGCGAGCTCGCGCGCTTCCTGCTGGCGCTCAAGGTCGTGCTGGCCGACCGCGGTTCCGCGCCGACGCTGGTCTTCGACGAGATCGATACCGGCGTAGGCGGCGCGGTGGCGGATGCGATCGGCGTGCGGTTGGCGCGGCTGGCACGCAAGACGCAGGTGATCACGGTGACGCATGCGCCGCAGGTTGCGGCGCGCGCTGGACGGCATTACCTCATCAGCAAGGATGCGCTGGCCAAGGGCAAGCGCGTCGCGACCCGCGTGACCGAGGTCGCAGAAGACAACCGCCGCGAGGAAATTGCGCGGATGCTGGCCGGCGCCGAGATCACCAATGAAGCCCGCGCGGCGGCTGAACGGCTGATCAAGGCGGCGAGTTGATGTTGGCCTCCCCCGCCGTCACAGCCGGGCTTGACCCGGCGGTCCATCTTTTCGAAAAGTCCTTGTGATGATGGATCGCCGGGTCAAGCCCGGCGATGACAGCCGAGCAAGATCATGTCCAGTCGCGACACATCCAACACCCCCGTCGACAAGCTCACCGAGGCCGATGCAAAGGCGGAGCTGAAGCGGCTTGCCGCCGAGATCGCCGAGCACGACAAGCGCTATTACCAGGACGATGCGCCGAAGGTTTCGGACGCGGACTACGATGCCTTGCGGCTGCGTAACAATGCGATCGAGGCGCACTTTCCGGAACTGATCCGGTCGGACTCGCCGACCCGGCGCGTCGGCGCCGCGCCGACCGGGCGCTTCGCCAAGGTGCGCCACAGCGTGGGGATGTTGTCGCTCGACAACGCCTTCAACGATGAAGACGTCACCGAATTCGTCGACCGCATCAAGCGCTTCCTGAAGCTGGATGAGACGCCCGCCTTCACCGCCGAGCCGAAGATCGACGGGCTCTCGCTGTCGCTGCGTTATGAGAAGGGTGAGTTGGTGCGCGGCGCAACCCGCGGCGATGGTTTCGAGGGCGAGGACGTGACCGCCAATGTCCGCACCCTCAAGGACATTCCGCACAAGCTGAAGGGTCGCAATATTCCGGATGTCTGCGAGGTGCGCGGCGAGGTCTACATGACCAAGTCGGAATTCCTCGAACTGAACAAGCGCCAGGCCGAGGCCGGCGACACCGTGTTTGCCAATCCGCGCAACTCGGCGGCTGGGTCGCTACGCATGAAGGATGCCAGCATCACCGCGTCGCGCGACCTGCATTTTTTTGCCTATGCGTGGGGCGAGATGAGCGCGATGCCGGCCGACACGCAATCCGGCATGGTCGGATGGTTCGCCAAGGCCGGCTTCCAGACCAATCCGATGATGAAAGTCGTCGGCGATGTCGAGGCTTTGCTGGCGTTTCATCGCGACATCGAGCAGAAGCGCGCCAGCCTGGACTACGACATCGACGGCGTCGTCTACAAGGTGGAACGGCTGGATTTCCAGCAGCGGCTTGGTTTCGTATCGCGCAGTCCGCGCTGGGCGATCGCGCATAAATTCGCCGCCGAGAAGGCGACCACCATTATCAAGGAGATCGACATTCAGGTCGGCCGCACCGGCTCGCTCACGCCGGTGGCGAAGCTCGAACCGGTGTCGGTCGGCGGCGTCGTGGTGCAGAACGCGACCTTGCACAACGAGGATGAGATCGCGCGCAAGGATGTGCGCATCGGCGACACCGTCACGATTCAGCGCGCCGGTGACGTGATCCCGCAGGTGCTCGGCGTCGTGCTTGAGAAGCGGCCAAAGGACGCCAAGCCGTATCAATTCCCGACGCTTTGCCCGGCTTGCGGCAGCCACGCGGTGCGCGAGGAGGGCGAGGTGGTGCGGCGCTGCACCGGCGGCCTGATCTGCCCGGCGCAACAGGTCGAACGGCTGCGTCATTTCGTGTCACGCAATGCGTTCGACATCGAGGGGCTGGGCGAGAAGCAGGTGCAGGCCTTCTTCGCAGACGGCCGCATCATGACGCCGGCCGATATCTTCACGTTAAAGGAGCGCGACAAGCGCGGGGAGAAGAAGCTCGCCGAGATCGAAGGCTATGGCGAGACCTCGGTGCGCAACCTGTTCAACGCTATCGACGAACGGCGCGAGATCCCGCTCAACCGGCTGATCTACGCGCTCGGCATCCGTCACATCGGCGAGACCAATGCCAAGCTGATCGCGCGCCACTATGCCACGATCGAGGCTTTCATCGCGGGCTTGGAAGCCGCCGGGGAGGGCCCCGAGAGCGAGGCCTATCACGAGTTGATCGCAATCGGCGGCATCGGTGAGGTGGTCGCCGAGGCGATCGTCGAGTTCTTTAAGGAGACGCGCAATCGAGAGGCGGTCAACGCATTGCTGCGCGAGATCAAGGTCTTGCCGATGGAGCAGACCGTGCGCGACAGCGCGGTCGCGGGCAAGACCGTGGTGTTTACTGGCTCAATGGAGAAGATGACTCGCGAGGAAGCCAAGGCGATGGCCGAACGGCTCGGCGCGAAAGTTTCTGGTTCGGTCTCGAAAAAGACCGACTACGTCGTCGCGGGGGCGGATGCTGGCTCGAAGCTGAAAAAGGCCGCCGAACTCGGTGTGGCGGTGTTGAGCGAGGACGACTGGATCAAGCTTGCCGGCGGGGCATGACCCGCCGGCAATGCTCGCTCAGGTTCGACGCAACGGACTTATACGCGTCCCATCAACACCAGAACGATAATGATGATCAGCACGAGTCCCAGTCCGCCGCCGGGGTAATAGCCCCAGTTTGCACTATGCGGCCAGGTCGGCAGCGCACCGACCAGCAGAAGAATAAGAACGATGATCAAAATTGTGCCGAGCATGGCGTTGCCTCATATGTGACCGAATGAGGCTTCAACGCGGCTTGGCAGCCGAAGTTCCATGGAGTTCCCCTCCACCCGTTCGGGGGAGGGGATAACTAAGACTAGAGCGTGATCACCTGGTCCGGCATGTTGCCCGACAGCGCCTTGTACAGATCCGGAAAGCAGCCGATCGGCACGCCGGCGAACAGCTTGTCGGCGATCTCTCGCTCGTAGCAGCACTGGTCGCAGCCCATCAGCAGCATGCCCTTCTCCTTCGCGACCTTGGCGAGCCGCGCCCCGATCGGGTTACCGTCGACCAGCACGTAATTGTTGTCTTCGAAGAAGAACATGCCGACGACGTCGACGCCGTGTCGGTTCTCTTCGAGTTGCGGCAGGATCATCTTGGCGAGGACATACGAGATGTTATGGCGCTGCGTGGCGAAGATGTAGGCGACCTTCATAATGTTCCCCCTGGGTTGATTGATTGGACAAAGTGGATGCGGCCGCGAGCGCGTCGCGGAACGCGGCAATCGCAAGCGGCGCACGGTCGCGCTTGAGCGCCGGCACGTTCGGCAATTCGGCGACAAGGTCGGAAGGCGAGAGGCGGGCCGCTTGCGCGATGTCCTGTCCGGCGGTCAATTCGGCGATCAATTCGCAATAGGCGACCAGCGTGACGCAGGTAGAGGCCTTGAATCCGATCTTGCCGAGCACGCCGCCGTGCGCCGCGAGGCTGAAACTCGCCGTGAAGCCGTTGGCGTCGCGATGCGTTTCGCCTTGGATGGCAAGCGGCGCCTGGCGCGAACGGCGCAGGCCGCGGTCGAATAAGTCGCTGACATTGCGTCGCTGCGTCACGCCGCAGCAGGCCATGGAGCAGTCGTCGTCCACCCAAGCCTCCTGTCAGGTCCAGCGCAGCAGATATTTTTCCAGTTTGCCGGCGACCGCGAAGATGATCAGCACGACCACCATGATCAGCAGCACCAGCGCCAGCATCAGTGCGGAATTATAGGTGCTCTGTGCAAACCCGAGCAGATAGCCGAGGCCGCGGCTCGCGGCGACGAATTCTCCGACCACCGCGCCGGTGAAGGCGAAACCGACCGCGACCTTGAGGTTGCCGAGCACCCATGCGGCGACCGACGGCAGATACACATGACGCGCCAGGGTCAGGCGGCCGCCGCCAAGTGTAACGATACGTTCGACGAGTTTGCGGTCGACTTGTTTGATGCCGGTATAGACCGTGAAGAAGATCACCACCGTCACCAGGATGAAGGCGAGCGCGATCTTCGATGCGATGCCGATGCCGAGCCAGATCACGAAGAGCGGCGCGAGGATGACGCGCGGGATCGCGTTGAGCAGCGTCATGATCGGCTCGAGCAATTCGGCGATCAAGGGAACCAGCGCCGCGAGGATGCCGAGCGCGATGCCGACGACGATGCCGAGCGCCAGCCCGCCCAGCGCGGCGCCGAAGGTTGCTTCGAGATGCGGCCAGATCCGGCCATCGCCGAACAATTCCACCAGCGCGAGCCAGATCTTGCCCGGCGCCGGCACGTAGATCGGGTTGAGCATTCCCGCGCGCGCGGCCGCTTCCCAGATCGCGAGAAAAATCGCGAGCGCGATCAGCCGGCGCACCCAGGCATATTGCGGATTGAGCGTCACGCCGCTTCCTCCGCCCGGTGATCGACCTCTTTCGAGAGGTCCTCCCAGAGCTTCGCATGCAACGGCGTGAACGCGGGATGCAGCCGGCTCTTCACCGGGTCGCGCGGCCGCGGGATCGGCACGTCGTAACGCTGGATGATATGCGCGCGGGGCCCCTGTCCCAGCAGATAGACCGCGTCCGACAGGCTGATGGCCTCTTCGAGATCATGCGTCACCAGCAGCACGCTGATGCCTTCGCTCTCCACCAGCGCGACCACGTCTTTCACGACGCGCGAACGCACGATGGCGTCGAGCGAGGCAAATGGCTCGTCCATCAGGATCAGCTTCGGCTTGCGCGCCAGAACCTGGGCGAGTGCGATGCGCTTCCGTTGGCCGCCGCTGACATGGCGCGGATAGCGGTTTTCAAAACCTGTCAGGCCGAGCCGCGCGAGCCAGATGTCGGCTTCGCGATCCGCGGCCTGGGAATTGACGCCGATCAGACGCAGCCCGAGCGCAACATTCTCGCGCGCCGTCTTCCACGGTAGCAGCGCATCGTCCTGGAACAGCATGCCGACCTGGTTGGCCGGGAGGCCGGTGTCGGTCGTTCCCGACAGCGGCCGTTGCAGCCCGATCACCGCGCGCAACAGGCTCGATTTGCCGGAGCCGGAGGGGCCGACAAGGCTGACGAATTGTCCCGGCTCGACGTCGAGGCTGGCTCCTTCAAGGACCGGCTCGCCGCCATAAGACAGCGTCAAATCACGAACGCGCAGGACTCAGCCTCCCGCGAGCGTGGTATCGTGCAGGCCTTCCATGCCCTTGCTCGTCTTGAGCATGCCGCCGGCCGAGAGGCTCGCCTCGACGCGTTTGGCGGAGTCGAGGTCGATCGCGACGGTTTCGGGATAGAGCGATGAGCGATATTGCCCGATGATCTCGCCGAATTCCTTGACGTCGAGCCCGGTGGTCATTTCCTTCGGGAAGGACTGCACGATCTGTTCGCCGCTCATGGTACGCAGCGCCTTTAGCGCATCGCCGAGCGCCTTGGACAGCGCGATCATTTCCGGCTTGCGTTGTTCGATCTCCTTGGTGCGCACCGCGACGCCCATGAACTCGAACGAGCCGCCGAGGAAATTCTTGGCGTCTTCAAGGTCCATGCCGTTCATCAGGACGCGCGCGCCGGCCTTCTTGAGCAGCGTCAGCGCCGGCTCCTGCACCAGGCCGACATCGATCTGGCCCAGGCGCAGCGCCTCGAGCAGGTTCACGCCCATGGTTGCGAACTGCACCTTGCCGGCATCGGCGCCGGCCTGCTTGAGCAGGTAGAGCGTCAGTGCGTGGTCGGCATTGCCGAGCGCCGAGACGCCGACGGTCTTACCTTCGAGCTGTTTGAGCGTCGTGATCTCGGCTGCGCTCTTCGGCGCAGTGACCACCGCGAACAGCGGCAGGCGGCCGGTCACGATGAAGCGGCGAATGTCCGCGTTGGCGTTGGCATAGGCCGTGATGGCGACGTCGAGCGAGGTCGCTGCATAGTCCACGGCGCCGCCGATCAGCGCCTGCATCGCCGCGCCGCCACCGCGCGTATAGATTAGTTCGACATCGAGGCCGTGATTCTTGAAATGACCGCCGGTGCGCGCGACCTCGTAAGGCACGCCGCAGAGCAACTGGCTGCAATAGGCCAGCTTGATCTGCTTGCCCTGGGCGGTCGCCTTGGTGGCGGTCACGGCGGGGATGATGCTGGCGATCGCGGCGGCGCCCTTGAGCATGGAGCGGCGCGACACATCTGTCGGCGGCACGCGCGCGGTGGTCTCGTCGCAACAGCTCATGGCGGCCTCCAGAGTGACGAAAGATCAGAATCGGGCCGAAATCCCGGGCCGGATCGCTTCGTTATAGCCGTTCGGAACCTATCCCGCACGGAGAGCGGGTCAACAGCAATTATTCTCCTCTAGATAGCGCAAACCAGGGAAGGTTGTTCCCCGGATCGTTAATCCAGACGAATAGCCTGCTCTTTGCCTACTCTATTCAGCCAGTAGACGATCGCCACCGGGATCGCGGCCAGCAGGGTATAGGCCAGCGACAGCCAGGCGAACGGCATCAGGCCGTTCGCGGTCGCGCTCATCACGCTGGCATGTTGCGCGATTGCCGCACCGAATCCCATCTGCATGAAACCAACGATTCCTGCAGCGGTTCCGGCGGCCTCCGGACGGATGCTGATGGCGCCGGCAATGGTGTTCGGCATCACCATGCCGTTGCCGAGGGTGATCATCATTTGCGGCAGGAAAAATGCCGCGACCTGCCAGGCCGGCGTCGGCGGCGCGAACAGGACGGCCGCGCACAGCACGACCGCGCACAGCACGACCGATCCGCAATTGAGGATAGTGATGCCCCAGCGCATCACGCGGTCGACGCCGTAGCGCGGCGACAGCCGCGTGGAGAGGCCGTTGCCGAGCATGTAGCCCAACGCGGGCAGCATCGACCAGAAACCGAATTCGGCGGAGCTTCGCCCCAGCACGGTCACTACGATATGCGGCGTGCCCCCGAGATAGACGTAGAACGGCCCGCAGGTCAGCGGGCCGCATAGCGCGTAGCACCAGAATGGTATGCTGCGGCTCAGGGCCTTGAGGTCGAACATCAGGTGACTGAAGCCGCCACCCGGCTTGACCACCGGCGAGAGCGTTTCCGGCAGCACCAGCAACGCCCACACGAACAGGATCCCTGCGAACACGCTTTGGAAGATGAAGATCGCGGTCCAGCCATAGAAGGTGTCGAGCAGGCCGCCGAGGATCGGGGCCAGCATCGGCGACACGATCATGACTGTCGTCACGAGGCCGATCAGGCCGGCGGTACGGTCGCGGTCGGCGAGATCCCGGATCATGGCGCGGCCGACCACGACGCCGGTCGCGCCGCCAAAGGCCTGCGCGATCCGCGCGACGATCATCGCATCCAGCGATGTCGCGAAAATCGCCACGCCGGACGCCACCGCCGCGACCGCCATCCCGGCGAGCAGGACCGGGCGCCGGCCGATACGGTCCGACAATGGCCCAAGCAGGAGCTGCGCAACCGCAAGTCCCACCAGAAACAGCGTGATGGTCAACTGGGCATGCGCCGGCGTGGTCTTGAAGGTTGCAGCCAGCCCCGGCACCGCCGGCGACATGATGTTAAGCGCGAGCGAACTGAGGCCGGTGACTGCCATCAGCAGGGCGAGCAGGCGCCAAGGAACTGTCGGCGAAGCGCGCGACCCCGAAGTTTTAACCGCTGGAGGATCGGCCGAGGGGCTCAGCACGGCTGCGTCGCGGCCTGCAGCCAGCGGCGGCTGTCGTCGTCGACCAGCGGCCCGAGCGTTGCGGCGACGCGCGCATGGTAGGTGTCGAGCCACGCGATTTCGTCGGCGGTCATCAATCGCGCATCGACCAGCCGACGATCGATCGGCGCCAGCGACAAGGTCTCGAACGCGTTGAGCGGCTTCTCGGCGCCGTCGATCTCCGGACCTTGTGTCACCAGCACCAGGTTCTCGATGCGGATGCCGTAGCCATGGGCTTTGTAATAGCCGGGCTCGTTCGACAGGATCATGCCGCGCTTGAGCGCGACCATGCCGAGCTTGGAAATGCGCGCCGGACCTTCATGCACCGAGAGATAGCTGCCGACGCCGTGGCCGGTGCCGTGATCGAAATCGAGACCGCGTTCCCACAGGAACTGGCGCGCCAGCGGATCGAGCTGCGCGCCATTCGTGCCGTCGGGAAACACCGCGCGCGCGACCGCGATATGGCCCTTGAGCACCAGCGTGAAACGCGTGCGCATCTCGTCGCTTGGGGCGCCGACCGCAACGGTGCGGGTGATGTCGGTGGTGCCGTCCTGATATTGTGCGCCGGAATCGACCAGGAATAATTCGCCGGACGCGAGCTTGCGGTTGGTCTTGCGGGTCACGCGATAATGCACGATCGCGCCATTCGGCCCCGCACCAGAAATGGTCGGAAATGACACGTCCTTCAACAGCCCAGTCTCGCGGCGAAAACTCTCCAGCGCGGCGACCGCGTCGATCTCGGTGAGATGGCCAAGCGGTGCTTCGCGATCGAGCCAGGCGAGGAAGCGCACCAAAGCGGCGCCGTCGCGCTGATGGGCCGCGCGCGATCCTGCGATCTCGGTCGGGTTCTTCACCGCCTTCATGGCAGTGATCGGATCGCTGCCGCGGCTCACCTTGCCGCCGGCCTTGTTGATCGTGTGCGACAAGGCGTCGGCGGCGGTTGACTGATCGATGCGCACCGACTTTTTCAGTTCGCCGAGCTGGCGCAGGTCGCGTTCGAAATCCGCGGGCTCGTGCAAGTCCGCCAATGCGTCGAGCTGCGCGCGCACGGCATTGGTCAGCTTGCGGCCGTCGATATAGAGCGACGGGCGGCCTTCCACCGGAGCGATCGCGAAGGCGATCGGCAGCGGCGTATGCGCCACGTCCGAGCCGCGGATATTGAACGCCCAGGCAATGTTGTGCGGGTCCGACACCACCAGCGCGTCGGTGCGCAGGGTGCCGAGCTCCTTGCGGATCAGCGCGAGTTTTTCGGATGCCTCGACGCCGGCAAAGCGGATGCCGTGCAGTATTACCGGGCCAAGCGGCGGCAGTGGCCGGTCGGTCCACACCGCATCGATCGGATTGGGGGCGGCCGCGACCAGCGTCGCGCCGGCGCCCTCGCAGGCCTTGCGCAGTCTCTCGGCGCTGTCGGCGGTATGCAGCCACGGATCGTAGCCGAGCGTGTCGCCGGCCTTGAGATTCTGCCCGATCCATTGATCCGGCGGCGTGTCGACCAGATGCGCGATCTCGAACAGGCCGGTGTCGACCTGGTCGCGCACCTGCAAGGTGTAGCGTCCATCGACGAACAGCACGGCGCGCGACGCCAGCACGATCGCCGCACCGGCCGAGCCGGTGAAGCCGGTCACCCAGGCGAGGCGCTCTTCGCAGGCCGGCACATACTCGTTCTGATGACGGTCGGCGCGCGGCACGATGAACGCCGAGAGCCCGCGCCGTGCGAGCTCGGCCCGCAAGGCCTGGACGCGCGGGCCAGAGGCAGTCGCGTCAGCCGGATCCTCGAAGGTCTGGAAGCGGGCTTCAAACATGACGGCAATCTATGGGCCGGGTTGGGCGCGGGCAACGCCAGCGGGCGCATGGCAGCGCGCCGCCGTCATGATCCGCGCCGCAAAACCAGCGTGATCCAGCCGTCGACCAGACGGCGGCGCTCCAGCACCAGCCCGGCATGGCGATAGGCCGAGATCGCGGCGTTGGCGTGTTCGGGCAGCAGGCCGGAAAGCACGACGCGTCCATTCGACGAGGTCAGTTGTCCGATCGGCCGGGCGAGCCGCTTCAGCGGCCACAGCAGGATATTGGCGAAGATCAGATCGTACCGGCCGCGCGCACGAAACCATGCGGCATCGACGCCAGTGGCGTGGATCATCTCGACAGCCGGCACTTTATTGAGACGGGCATTCTCTCGGGCGACGATGACAGCGCGCGGGTCAATGTCGCTGCCCTGAGCCGACGCGTGCCAGATCCTGGCGGCGGCGATGGCGAGCACGCCGGTGCCAGCGCCGACGTCGAGAACATTGTGCCGCTTGCCCCGCTTGGCCAACGCGTCGAGGGCCAGCAGGCAGCCGCGCGTCGTGCCGTGATGCCCTGTGCCGAAGGCCAAAGCGGCCTCGATCTCGATGCCGATGCGGTTGAGCGGGATGCGCGCCCGATCATGCGCGCCATGCACGATGAAGCGGCCGGCCTCGACCGGCTTCAGGCCCTCGAGGCTCGCCTTGACCCAGTCGGCCGGCGCGATGGTTTCGAAGCTGAGCGTGTTCGCGATTTCGGCGTCGGCGGCCAGCGCGACCAGGGCGCGGATCGCGGTCTCGTTCGGCGCGTCGCGGAAATGCAACGAGACCAGCCAGCGTCCGTCCGGCTCCTCGAAGCTGCCGGCGACGACTTCTTCCTCATCGAGGCTCTGATACAGCTTATCGAGGATCACCTGCGCCATCGCCTTGTCGGTCCGAAGCCGGGCAACGCTGGTCGGCGGCGCTCCTAACGTATTGTCAGACATCGCCAAAATAGAACCTTCCCCGATATTACCGGTGTTTTATCCGTTTCGAATTCACAGGAAAATCTGCCGTGTTCAACAGCTTTTTCCACTAGGAATCCACAGCTTTGTCCACAGGCTTGTCCACAGTCAGGCCCGATCCCGCTGCAGCCGCCGGATCGCATGTTCCAGCGCCGAGAGGAAGG
>CANKHJ010000111.1 GCA_947481635.1 Bradyrhizobiaceae bacterium | reverse complement strand
GACGCCAAGCTGTGGGAGGCGATGTCGCCGTTGATCGTCGACGTGAACGGCGAGTTCAGCGTCGAGGACATGATGCGCCAGGCCGAATTCCACAAGAAGCAGGGAACGCTGACCGGCACGATCCCGGACCTCAACAAGTATGTCGATACGAGCTTCATCAAGGCCGCGGTCGAGAAGATCGGCCGCCGCTGATCGAAGGACTGCCCAAGCAAAAGCCCCGGATGCCGACGCATCCGGGGCTTTTTCTCTTGGGTGTCCCCGCGAAGGCGGGAACCCATACGCCGCGGCCTCTCAAGTGAAGTCGGATAGATCTTGCCTTAGCCGCTCTGCACGGCGTATAGGCCCCCGCCTTCGCGGGAGCACACCGAGATTAATGCCGCTTCCAGGGCACCAGCACGCGTTCCAGCGCGTCGATCAGCGCCGTGGTCGCAAACCCGAGCACGGCCGAGACCATCAGGCCGACATACATCTGCTCGACCTGGAATGTCTGCCACGAGGTCCAGATCAGGTAACCGATGCCGCTGCGCGCGCCGACGAATTCGGCCGATACGATCACCAGCAGCGCGACGCCCATGCCGAGCTTCAGCCCGGCGAAGATCATCGGCAGCGCACCGGGCAAGGCGACATCGGTAAACATCATCCACTTGCCCGCACGGTAATTGCGGCCGACATCGAGGTAGATCCGGTCGATATTGCGCACACCGGCTGCGGTGTTGAGCAGCACGAGATAGATCACCGCCGTGGCGATGATGGCGTATTTGCTCTCTTCGCCGAGCCCCAGGATCAGAATGAACAGCGGCAGGATCGCGATCTTCGGGATCGGGAATGTCGCATCGACCAGCGGCTGGATGATCGCGCGCACCTTGCCGAACAACCCCATGGCGAGACCGATCACGACGCCCGGCACCGCGCCGATGGTGAAGCCGATGACGATGCGCTGCAGGCTGATCAGCACGTCCTCGATGAGCTGCCCGCTGCGGATCATCGCGGCCGCCTCGACAAACACCTGCGATGGCGCTGGAAAGAAGCGCAAGTCGATCCAGCCGGCGCGCGCGGCAAACTCCCAGGCCGCCAGCAGCACGATCGGCGACAGGATCGAAAGCCCAAGTTCGATCTGCCGCGTCGTCAGCCGCCACGGCTCCCGGTCGCCGTCCTTCACAAGGTCCGTCGTCGACAGAGTGCCAAAGGTCATGACTTGCCTCCGCCCTCGCGTTGGGCGCCAGCTTCATTCGCCGACGCCGCGGCGGTCGCCACCTCGTCGCGCAGCTGACTCCACACGCGCCCGAATAATTCGCCATATTGCGCACTGGACTTGACGCTCTCGACGCGGCGCGGCCGCGGGAACACCGCCGACACGTCGATGATCTCCTTGATGCGCCCAGGCCGCGCGCTCATGATCATGATCCGATCCGCGAGCACGATCGCCTCGTCGATGCTGTGCGTCACATAAAGCACCGACTTGCGCGTCTCTTCCCAGATGCGCAGCAGCTCGACCTGGAGGATCAGCTTGGTCTGTTCGTCCAGCGCGGCGAACGGCTCGTCCATCAGCAGGATTTCGGGATCGTTGGCGAAGGCGCGCGCGATCGACACCCGCTGCTTCATGCCGCCGGACAATTGATGCGGCAGCGCGCTGGCGAAACCTGAAAGCCCCACCTTGTCGATGAAGCGATCGGCCACCGCATAGCGTTCGGTCTTGCCGATGCCACGCGCCTTCAGGCCGAAGGCCACGTTGTCGCGCACCGTCATCCACGGGAAAATGCTCTGTTCCTGGAACACCATGCTGTTCTGCGGCGCGGCGGATCGGCCGCGGTCGGCGCCCTCCCCGGCCGCAATGTCGAAACGGCCACTATCCTGCTGCTCGAGTCCGGCGAGGATGCGCAGCAACGTCGTCTTGCCGCAGCCGGACGGACCGACGATGCAGAAGAACTCGCCGCCGCGGATGTCGAGGTCGATGTTGTCGATCGCGGTGAAGCGGCGCGACTTCACCGCGAAATGCTTGCTCAGTCCCCGGACCTTGATCTTCGGCTCGGGCATGGCAGCCTCACCCGGCGACGCGACAGGCGTGCGAGCCGGCTGGCCGAGAGCTGTGGCAGCTTGAGACACGGAGCATCCTTCCGAAAACGGTCAGTGAGCCGCGCGTGACACGCGTGCGTTAGACAAGATGGCCGGCGTCACGGAAGTAACGTTCCGCGCCGGGATGCAGCGGAATCGAAGTCCGGCACGCCGCCTTGGGATCGATCGGATAATTGACCGGGCTGCGTTCGGACGGGATGTGGCGATACTGCCGAGCCAAGCCCTCGTAGCGTTCGATCAGGCTCCACGCCATCGCATAGGCGACGTCATCGGGAAGATCGGTGGTGGTCAGCAGGATAAAATCCGAGAAGTCGAGAAACTCAGTCTCCTCGTCGAGGCCGCGCTGATAATTAGCCGGCAAGGATGCCGCGGGCCATTGATAGTCGCGCATCAACTGCGCCTTGGCGTCGGCCTCGACCGGCAGATAGAACAGGTCGACCTTGTCGGCCATCTCCGCCCAGAAATCGGACATCACCGCTTCCATGATGATCGCGTCGGCGCGGCCCTCGATCATGTCGCGGAACATCTCCAGCGGTTCGTCCTGTTCGCGATAGGACGAGCCCCAGCCCTCGATGGTCGCGCGCGGCAAGCCGGCCGCGGACATCAGCGCCTGCGCAGCGATGCCCATCAGGCTGATGCCGTCGTCACGCCCCGCGACGATGGTCAGCTTCGGCTTGCGCGCGCGCAACTCCGCGAAGCTGCGGATGCCATGCTCGCGCTTGATTGCCAGGATCATCCGGTCGTTCTGCGGCACGTTGCCGAGCGCGCGCAGATGCGGGAACGCCTCACCGCCGGTGACTGCGCTGCCTTGAAACGCGAGCCGCGCCCCCCAGCCAGGCGTCAACAGCGCAACATCGATCTGTCCGCGGCCGACGGCGTAGGCTGCATCCATGCCGCCGAGCCCGTTGAAGATACCGATCTTGGTATGCGGGCCGGACAGGCGGCCAAGCTCGTAACAGAGCCACCCCATCGTGCGGTGCAGATTGGCACGGCCCCAGTCCCCCTGGAAGCTCAGGCTGACAGAACGGCCGAGTGTCGGTGGCGGAATGCGCGGCATCAGGCTTCAATCCCTACAAGAATCTCGCCGGCTTCGACGCGCAACGGATAGCGCTTGAGATCGACGGTGCAGGGCGAGGCCACCGCCTTGCCGGTGCGGATATCGAAGGATCCGCCGTGATATGGGCACTCGACGATGTCGCCCTCGACATAGCCTTCGACCAGCCGCGCATAGGCGTGGGTACAAATGCCGGCCGTGGCGTGGAATTCATCGCCGATGCGGAACACGGTGATGACGTCGTCGCCGACCTTGACCTCGATGACGTCGCCATCGGACAGGTCGTCCGCCGCGGCGACACGATGAAACGTGGTGCTGTCCATCGAAGCCCCGCTATTCGGCCGCGACAGGCGACGGCGCCTGCATCGCCTTCAGCGCGGCATCTTCCATGATCTTGCGGGCGCCCACGACGACATGAGTGCGCCGGCGATAATCGGCCCAGCCCCAATAGGAGGTCGGGAATTTCGGATTGAGATGGCCGCACTTGCTGCAGATCCGCAACGCATCGTCACCATTGATGCGTTCGCAGATCCAGGCGTCCTGCGCGATCGTCGGCAGGCCGAGGAATGCTTCATTCGGAACATGATCGATCGTGTCGGGATATGCGAAGGCATCATAGGGATGCCGGATCAGCTCGGTCTCGCACTTTTCGCAGACGAACGACACCGCCTCGCGCTGCGGCTCATCCACCGCCTGACGCTGGGTGATGACATGAATCGCGATCATGTCCGGCCGGTCCTCGTTGCCGCGCTTCTCGCCGACGCCATGCTTCTCGCCGGAAAAATTGGGATCGGGCTTCTGGCCGACGCCATGCTGCATCGGCCCGACAAACACCGCGCCGGAGGTGCGGAAATTGCTGCGCGCGCCGAAGCAGAGATTGACCTCGTTGACGGTATTTTCGTGGATGAAATAGCCCATCGCGCTGCGCCATTCGGGGTCATGCATGGCGGAGCACGGAACCATGCAGCCGGGCCCGAGATAGGGAAACATCGGATTGAGCTGCGTGGTGGCGACGCGGACGAACTCGTAGATATTGGTTCGCGCCGGCTCGGTCTGTGTCGGCGGCGGCCGGAAGGTCAGGTCGCCGCGCGGCACCGCACGGCGTAGGCTCGCGCCGCGCTTTTCCAGACGCGCGGTCTCGAAGGCCTCGGCCTCGCGGATCTCGGCGGCAACCCGCGCCCAATTGAACCGCGACAAATCGATCTGCGGCAGCACCGCCCCGGTGTCAGGACAGGTGCGCATCGCGACGTTGTCGTTGAACGCGCTGCAGGCGCGGAGATAGCCCTCCTGTGGCAGCTCGACCGCACAGTCCCACACCACCCGTGAGATCTCCGCGCCGGTCTTGGGTGAATACCACGCGACGCCTTCGAGGCCGGCATGCTCGGGCTTGTAGCGGACCTGCAGCGACGGGCTGGTCGTCAGGATCCGATGCGCCGTGCCGCCGGGCACATAAACGAAATCGCCGAGCACCAGATCGAAATAATTGACCGACGCATTGCGGAATTCGATCCGCGCGGTGCCATGCATCTGCGCGATAACGCAATCTTGCTCGCAGATCAGGAAGAATGGCTGGTCGACATCACTGCGGCTGAGATGGAGTTGCGGCTCGATGCCGATCTCGAGCATCGGACATTCGTCGAAATTTCCGCGCGCCGGCGCTTCGGCGTAGAGGTCGACCCTGTTCTTGCGCCGCATCGCTCCCCCTTGTCGGTGACCGACATGAATTCTTCGCGCGGCCCCTCGCAGGACCGATTGGCACATCTATGCTATTTTGCCATATATCTGTCAATATCGACCGCGAAAAAGCGCTAATCCGTGTCCCGGCCCCACTCCTGTACGATCGCCGCCTGCAGACGCGTCAGGACATCGCGCGCCGCATCGAGTTCATTCTGCGTCATCGCCTTGGTGACCTCGTTGACCCACGCCACCTGTCGCTCGCGCAATTCCGCCCGCCCGCGCACGCCTTTGTCGGTGACCTCGACGAGCTTCGCCCGCACATGATCCGGGTTGTCGATGAGACGCACGAAGCCGGACTTCGCCAACAGGTCGACGAGGCGCTGCACGCTCTGGCGCGACAGGCTCATGCGCCGCGCCAGCTGGGGCACCGATTTCGGGCTGCCGGATGCCGCCGCGAGGAGTTGCCAGCGGGCGCTGGTAAGGCCGAGATCCGCCGTCATCTCGTCGCCGCGCGCGATCAGCACTGCATCAAACAGGAACACGGCGCGCAACAATTCTGTCGCCGCTTCGCCAGCGGGCGTGTGTTCGCTGTCGCGAATTTTCTTGGCCATGTGAAAGACGTCGCCCTGTTGCGCGCTAAGCGCTGCCTTGTACGGGCAAAAACACCGATCGTGCAAACCGCGCTATGGTCGGACGATCCGGCGAAGCAATGGGGAAGCCCGCCCAGTCTGCGATGCAGGTACGAAGGCGCGAAACAGGTTTGCTCCGATCGGCGACCGCAAAGAAGCTCGGCAGGAAGCATAAGATAGTGCTTTGAAACGCGCTTCGTCGCGGCCCTTTACCGGCCGGCGCGCTATTTCCACCTCCCTCCATTTCGCCTCCGGCCCCTCTCCTGCAGGCCTCAAAGGAGTTCCGGACCTGTTGGCAAGTCCAAAACAGGGGGATAATCTACCCTCGCTTTCTGTTGGAGACTGCGAAATGGCTTCAGGTACCGTGAAGTGGTTCAATCCCACCAAGGGATATGGCTTCATTCAGCCCGCGGGTGGCGGTGGTGGTGGGCGCGACGTGTTCGTCCATATCTCTGCTGTGCAGCGTGCTGGTCTTACGTCGTTGAACGAAGGGCAGCAGGTCGAATACGAGCTGGTTGAAAATCGCGGCAAGTCGTCCGCCGAGAATCTCAAGGTCAAGTAACGCCAGGTTCGGCGTTCGGCCTCGAGACCGGGTGCTTCGGCACCGATTTCTGCTCCGCTGATGTGGCGCCCCCGGCGAGGCTCCTCGCCGGGATTGGACTCGCATCGACGCATGGATTACGTCGAAGCCCAAGACCCGCGCTTCATAACTGGCGCCGCCCCAACATCCCGGGATTCCAAATGAGCACTGCAGCACACCGTACCGGGACGATCCGTTCCGGCGACGTCGACCTGTTCTATCGGCATTTTGGGCAACCCGCGGACGCGACGCCGGTGATCATCATCCACGGCGCCAATTATTATGACTCGTTCGACTGGATCGACGTCGCCGACGCGCTGTCGCGCGACCGCGAGGTCGTCGCCTATGATCAGCGCGGCTTCGGTGAATCGTCATGGAGCCCGTCGCGCGATTATTCGCTCGATGCGGTGATCGGCGACATCACCGCGCTGCTCGATCATTTCGGCTGGTCGCAGGCAGTGATCATGGGTCACTCAATGGGCGGCGGGCAGGCCTTGCTGTTCGGAGCGCGGCTGCCGCAGCGGACCGCTTCCGTCGTGCTGGTCGACCACTGCCCCTCCGCCGGCGGCCCGGCCGCCGTGCCAGGTCTGGCCGCCCCGGCGGGCTTCCCGGATCTGAAGGCAGCGCTCGCCGCTACCAGCCGCGATCAGCGCACGCCGCTGTCGCGCGTCGAGGGCTTCACGCGCAAGGCCGAAGGCGGGCTGCTGTTCAAGCGCGATCCCTCCTTCAACAACAAGAAGCCGGATATCGCTGGCTGGACGCCGAAACTCACCAGCACCGATGCCTGGGCCGAACTCGCGGCGGTGAAAGCGCCGATGCTGGTGATCCGCGGCACCCAGTCGGACCGCTTCAACGACGAACGCATCGCGCGGGCGCAGCGCGAGCAGCCAAACGCGAAGGTAGTCAATATCGACTGCGGCCACGACGTCGCCGGCGCTGCGCCCGACGCGCTGATCGCAGCGGTGCGTGGTTTTCTGAAGGCGTGATCATCCGGACTGAAGCAGCTAAGGCCACCGCTCTTTAATCCGTCACCCTGAGGTGCTCGGCGTCTTCGCCGGGCCTCGAAGGGCGACGGCCCGGCTCGTGCCCGCTCATCCTTCGAGGCTCGCTTCGCTCGCGCCTCAGGATGACGGCGCGATAGAGAAATTCACGTCACATAATCGTGCCGTTCGCCGCGGAAATCCTCCACCGCGACCTGCCCCTCGCCCTCCTCATGCAGATAGCACGGCCCGACCGGCGCCTTGCCATGGCCGCCGGGAATGTCGAGCACGTAATTCGGTTGGCATAATCCCGACAACCGCCCATGCAGCGCGCGCATCAGCGCCTGGCCCTTACCGATCGTGGTGCGGAAATGCGACGTGCCCGGCGCGAGATCACCGTGATGCAGATAATAGGGCTTCACGCGGCATTCGACCAAAGCCCGCATCAGCGCACCGAGCGTCGCCGCATCGTCATTGATGCCGCGCAGCAGCACGCTCTGGCTCAGCATCGGAATGCCGGCATCGACCAGCCGCGCACAGGCGGCGCGCGCCGCGGCGGTGAGTTCGCGCGCGTGGTTGGCATGCAGCACCACATAAGTGGTCTTGCCGGATTGTTTCAACGCATCGATCAGGGCGGCATCGATGCTGTCCGGCTCCACCACCGGCATCCGGGTATGCAGCCGCACGATCTTCACATGATCGATATCGCGCAGCGTCACCATCACGTCGGCGAGACGGCGCGGCGACAGCACCAGCGGATCGCCGCCGGTGAGGATCACCTCCCAAATCTGGTCGTTGGCGCGGATGTAATCGAGCGCCCGATCGAGCATGTCCGGCGACAGCGCATTCGGCTTGCCCGGCCCCACCATCTCGCGCCGGAAGCAGAAGCGGCAATACACCGCGCAGACATGCACCAGCTTCAGCAGCACACGATCCGGATAGCGATGCACGATGCCCTCGACCGGACTATGCGCCTCGTCGCCGATCGGATCGGCGCGTTCCTGCGGCAGCGTGGTCAACTCGGCCACGGCCGGGACGAATTGCCGCGCGATCGGATCATGCGGATCGGCGGCGTCGATCAGTTCGGCCAGCACCGGCGTCAACGCCACCGCATAGCGCTCCGCAACGCGTTCCAGCTCCGCGATGCTTTCACGCGACACCAGGCCAGCGTCGGCCATCGCGGCGGGACTGCGCAAGGTTGCGGCTGTCATCTCGATCCTCGTCCTGCAATCACGCGCTTATTCACGTTTCAGGCAGCTCCGTCCACATCACCTGGTCGATCCGCTGCACGCCCGCTGCAAGCATCACCAGCCGGTCGAAGCCGAGGGCGATGCCGCTTGTTGGCGGCATCGCCGCCAGCGCTGCCAGGAAATCCTCGTCGAGCGGATAGCGCTCGCCATAGATGCGCTGCTTCTCATCCATCTCCTGCGTCAGGCGGCGGCGCTGCTCGGCCGGGTCGGTGAGTTCGCCAAAGCCATTCGCCAGTTCGACGCCGCAGGCATACAACTCGAACCGCTCCGCGACGCGCGGATCGGATGCCAATGGCCGCGCCAGCGCCGACTGGATCGCGGGATAATCATGCAGGATGGTGGCGCGCCCATTGCCGAGATGCGGCTCGATCCTGTCCACCAGGATGCGGCTGAACACATCGCCCCAGGTATCGTCGGCGGCCGTTCGGATGCCGATGCGCTGCGCCTCCGTCGCAAGCGCAGCCGCATCCGGGATCGTCGCCAGCAGCTCGATCCCGGCGTGGCGCCGGAACGCCTCTGCGACCGACACGCGCCCGGGCTCGGCGCTGGGGTCCATCACCCGGCCGCGATACGACCATTGCCTCGATCCGCCGGCCTCGGCGGCAAGCGCCAGGATCGCGGCGCAGTCAGCCATCAGGACATCAAGCGGCTCTTCGGCACGGTACCATTCGAGCATTGTGAATTCAGGATGGTGCAGCGCACCCCGCTCGCGGTTGCGGAATACACGGGCGAATTCGTAGATGCGCCGTTCGCCCGCCGCCATCAGCTTCTTGCAGGCGAATTCCGGCGAGGTGCGCAGATAAAGCGGCGCGGCGCTCCCATCGGGGCCCAGCAACGCGGTCGCAAAGGCATGCAGGTGGGTCTCGTTCCCCGGCGACACTTGCAACACCGCGGTTTCGACCTCGGTAAAGCCTTGCGCCTCGAAATGGCCCCGGATCCCGGCCGCGATCCGGCCACGCAGCCGGAGCGCCGGCCGGCGGTCCTGATGGACCGGCGCCTGCCACCATGCCTGGGGCAAGGACCCTTGGCTCACGGGCGAAATCGCTGGCGCAGGGCCGCAGGATCGGTATGTTGCGGCCCGAACCGGCGGGCTGCCCCGTCCCCAGACCGAGGATTTCGCTTCGTGAAAGTCATCGCCAGCTCGCTCCGCAAGGGCAATATCGTCGAGGTTGACGAGAAGCTCTACGTCGTCCTCAACGCCGAGAATTTCCACCCCGGCAAGGGCACCCCGACGACCCAGGTCGACATGCGCCGGATCAGCGACGGCGTAAAGACCCAGCAGCGCTACAAGACCACCGAGCAGGTCGAGCGCGCCTTCGTCGAGGATAGCGACTTCCAGTTCCTCTACCAGGACGGTGACGGCTTCCACTTCATGAACACCGAGAATTACGACCAGGTCACGCTCGACGCCGATCTGGTCGGCGACGCCGCGCCCTATCTTGAAGCCGAGATGAAGGTCGTGCTGTCGGTCTATGACGGCAAGGCGGTCGCGATCGAGATCCCGCAGAAGATGACGCTCGAGGTCAAGGAGACCGAGCCGAGCGTGAAGGGCCAGACCGCGAGCTCGTCCTACAAGCCTGCGATCCTCTCCAACGGCGTACGCACCATGGTCCCGCCCTTCATCGGCCCCGGCGTCCGGATCGTGGTGATGACCGCCGACGGCGCCTACGTGGAACGCGCCAAGGATTAACGTGGTCGCCCCCGCGCCCCATTAACCCTCTAACCAGCGGCCGACAAAAGCGGGCAAATTCCTGCCTCCCCGCTTGGCACGCCATGCCCCGGCAATGATATTCCTTGTCCGACCCGGCGCCGCGAGGCTCCGGGCGCTGGAGGAATGGTGTTGCGCGTTCGCGTCAAAGTCCAAATCCTGGCTGCTGCCCTGCTGCTGTCATGCGGCCTCGGCGCGGCTCAGGCGCGTGACTTCGCGGCGCCGCGCCTGACTCTGGCCAAGGTCGATTGGGAAGCCGCGCTGGCGGCGCTCGACAAGGTTGACGCGCTGAAGGACCGCGTGGCCAAGACCGGCTCCGATGGCGAGGCGCCCGACACGGTCGAAACCTTTGAGCGCCTCAATCGCGCGACCAGTGCCGCGTTGGCGAATATCGCCGCGAGTCCGGTGCCGGTGCTGCTGCCGTTCGATCTGATCGGCTTTCTGCGCGCGCGCGATCAAGCCGCCGACGAACCGGCCGCGAAGCCGTTCACGATCTTCAATGCGCCGAAATTATTTCTCCCCGGTCCCGCCGGCTACGACGCCGCGTTCAGCTTCCGCGCGCGCGAGGTCGCGGAATTTTCCGGCATCGATTTCAAAGAGGATGTCGAGATCCAGATCACCGGCGCGGCGTTCCACTATGAACTCGACCACACGGTGAAGCTCGAAGCCAAGCCGATCTCGCTCGAGGCGCAATTCCCGGGCATCCGGCGCGGCTATCTGCAAAGCCACATGCGCTACATCTTCACGCGCCATGGCGTGTCTTACACCGTCTCGATCCTGTGCTTCGACGGCGCGTCGCGCGCCAAGCGGCTGTCATGCCGCGAAGCCGATCCGATCGCGCTGCGTTTCCTCGCCTCGTTGCAGCTGGTCGGCGGCACGCCGCAGCCGCTGATGCCATCCGTCGATCCGGCACTGCTCGAACGTCCCGCCGAGACCGCGCGCGATTTCATCTATGTCGCACCGGGCCATTTGATCGCCGGCACGGGCTACCGCAAGCATGGCGGACGCGCCGATGCCACGGTCTATACGGCACTGCGGTTTCCGCTCGCGGTGGGGCCGGCGCATGTCTATTCGCAGATGTTCATGTATTCGGGCGATTGCGCCGGCGTCGACAATCCACGCACCTTGCGGCGCGGCGGCGCGCTGTTCCGCTGCCAGAACGACGAGAAGAAGGACGACAAAAAAGACGACAAGGCCGCCGACGCTGCCAGCGCGCTCGCGCCGACCGCTCCACCCGTCTATCTGCCGGTCTATCCTTGGCGCGACAATTTCTGCGAGACGCGCGATTTCTCGGTCGGACAATGTCCAGCCGGATGGGGCCATCAGGGAGAGGACATCGTGCCAGCGCATTGCGCCTTCGAAGGCGACAAGAACCGCTGCGATGCGCAACGCCTCGCTCTGGTCGCGGTGCATTCCGGCACCATCCTGCGCGCACCGGGCCAGGAAGGACTGGTGATCGTCGTCAACACGCCGGATGCCCATCTGCGCTTCCGCTACCTGCATATGGACCCGAAGGCGCTCGATGCGGCCGGTCTCATCAGCGGGCGCGTCGTGAGCGCCGGCGATCCGATCGGAAAGATTTCGAATTTCAGCGGCCACGAAGACGGCACCAGCCACCACCTTCATTTCGACATGCAGGTGCTCACCCGGGACGGATGGATCCTGGCCAATCCCTATGCGACGCTGGTCAGTGCCTATGAGCGGCTGATCGGCGCGCGTGGCGAGGAACGCATCGATCCGCTCTCGGTCAGCGGCGCAGCACTGGCAGTCTCGCACCCTCTGTTCACCCGCCCGGTGAAGGTCAAGCGTCGCCTGGTGAAGCGCCGGATCAAGTATCGTCGCGCCGGGCGATAGCGAATGGCCGGGACAACCCCGGCGGATCGACCTCCGCGAGGAACCATCCGGCATCCTATGAGTTTCGAATTAGGGGTCTGACGGGGCGATTGCGCGTTTCGCGCATCGCCCGCCTCAAGGGAGACATTCATGACACGGACTTTCGCTAAATTGACGCTCGCTGCGGCGCTTGTGGTTGGCACGGCCTCGATCGCATCGAGCCAGATTTCCGGCGGAGCGTCGGTCGGCGGCGCCGGGAATGTCGGGGTTGGCGGCGCTGGCGTATCCGGCGGCGCCAATACCAACACCAATGTGACGACCGGCGTGGGCGTGAACCGCTCCGGCGCAACGGTTGGCGCAGGCGGCAATGCCGGCACCAAGAGCACCGTCAAGACTCGCAAGCGCAGCGGACCAGGCGGCGCCAATATCGGCGTCACGGGTGGCGCCACCACCCGCTAGTGCGCACCTTCCCGCCGGCACATCATCATGCGCGGCTGCTCTGCTCCGGCGGGGCAGCCGCTTATGTGCTCGCGAAATCGTGACGCGACCGCGCGCATCCGCGCCAAGTCAAGCCGGTTGCAACACCCTCCCACGCGTATAGAACGTTTGATATGGCGGAGCGGAAGAGAACGTCGCGCAAGAGCACCAAGGCGGGGAAACCCGCGCCCGCCCTCCAGCGCAGCGCGTTGATTCCATCGGCGATCGGCGTGCGCGACGCGCTCGAGACCGGCAAGGTCGGCGTCTGGGTCTGGGACGTCGAAAAGAACACCAATTCCTGGTCGGTCAACCTCGAAGAGATTCACGGCCTCCCGGCTGGGACCTTCGACGGCAGTTTTTCGTTTTTCCAGCGCGACATTCATCCGGATGATCGTGATGCGGTGATGTCCGCGATCCAGCGCTCGTTGCAGGAAGGCGGCCCGTATCAGGTGCGCTACCGGCTGCCGCCGAAGGATGGCGTCGAGGAGCGGTGGATCGAAGCCAAGGGCGGCGCGCAGCAAAGCCGCGGCGTCACCAAGAAGATGCTCGGCGTGTGTCAGGACGTCACCGACCGCGTGAAGGTGGAATATGAGTTGCTGTCGCGCGCGCGCCAGCAGGAATTGGTGGCGCGGCTCGGCTCCGAGGCGCTGACCGATTCCGACCTCAGCGCCTTCCTCAACAAGGCGGCACAGCGCGTCGCGCAGGAACTCAATGTCGAGCTGGTCAAGGTGCTCGAATTGCTGCCCGGCGATCGTGAGTTCTTCCTGCGCGCCGGCACCGGCTGGTCGCCCGGGCTGGTCGGCAAGGCCCATGTCCCCGCCGACCTGCAATCGCAGGCCGGCTACACCTTGTCCAACGGCACGCCGGTGATCGTCGACGATCTGCGGGTCGAGACCCGCTTCACTGGACCTCCGTTGCTGCATGATCATGGCGTGGTCAGCGGGCTGAGCGTCATCATCTATGGCCGCGACGGACGGCCGCTCGGCGTGCTCGGCGCACATACCATCAAGCGCCGCCGCTTCGGCGAGCGCGACGTGTCGTTCCTCGGCTCGGTCGCGAATGTGATCGCCGGCGTGATCGAACAGCGGCTCTCCGACTCGCGGCAGAACCTGCTGATCCGCGAATTGCGCCATCGCTCCGGAAACCTGTTCTCGCAATTGCTCGCTTTATTCTCGCAATCGGCACGCACCTCGACCTCGATCCAGGATCTCGCCACCAAATTCGAGGCGCGGGTGATGGCGCTCGCCAACGCGCATAAGCTGATCACCGAAGGCGGCTGGCAGGCGACCTCGCTGCAGCAGATCCTCAACGTGCTGCTCGCGCCGTTCGGCGAACGCATCAATTTCGAGGGGCCGGATCTCTATCTCGATCCCGACCCGGCTTTCGGACTGAGCGCCGCGATCCATGAACTCGCGACCAATGCCAGCAAATACGGCGCGCTCTCGGCGGTGGATGGCCATCTCGATCTGTCATGGTCGGTGGCGCGTTCCGAACAGGGACCATTCCTGAAGATCGACTGGCGCGAGCGCGGCGGCCCGCCGCCGCCCGACCAGCGGCCGCCCGGCTTCGGCTCCAAGCTGATCAAGGCCGTGATCGAGCGCCAACTCAATGGCAAGATCGAGCAGGTCTTCTCCGTCGAAGGCCTGCAGACCGATATCAGCATCCCACTGGGACATGAACGCTGGCCGCAGAACCGGCCGGTCACCGACGTGCTCGATGGCCTTCCACCGATCTGACGCGTCCCCCTCCCTGCTGACACGCCGCAGCCTGCTCGGCGCGGCGGCGGCCACGGTTTTGCTGCCGCACGCCGCTTTCGGGCAGAGCGCGTTTGAAACCTGGGTCGCAAATTTTCGGCGCCGTGCGCTGGCGCGCGGCGTCTCCGAACAGACCTATGCACGGGTGATGAACGGCCTGAAGCCGGACAACACCGTGTTCGCCGAATTCCGCAGCCAGCCGGAATTCACCGAGTCGCTATGGCAATATGTCTACCGCCGGGTCTCCGACTTTCGCCTCATCACCGGCCGCGAGAAACTGCGCGCGCATGCCGCTCTGCTCGATCGCATCGACCGCGACTATGGCGTCGATCGGCACATTATGGTCGCGCTCTGGGGCATGGAGTCGAGCTTCGGCGATGTGATCGACAATCCGAAATACATGCGCGCCGTGATCCCCGCGCTCGCGGCGCTGGCTTTCGGCGAACCGCGCCGCCGCTCCTATTGGGAACAGGAATTGGTCAATGCGCTGGTGATCGTCGAGCGGGGCTGGGGCGAGCCGAACACCATGATCGGCTCCTGGGCAGGCGCGATGGGCCATACCCAATGGATGCCGGAGGTCT
>CANKHJ010000110.1 GCA_947481635.1 Bradyrhizobiaceae bacterium | reverse complement strand
GGCGCGGGCGGTGCGATCGGCACCAAGATGGTCACGATCGCGGACCCGGACGGATATACCCTCACGCTCGCGTCGCCGGGACCGATCACCGTTGCGCCCGCCGTGGTCAAGAACCTCGATTACGATCCGATGAAGGACCTGATCCCAGTCGGAATGCTCGCAACCAGCCCCTTCGTGATGGTCATCAATCCGGATATTCCGGCCAAGACCGTCAGCGAGTTCATTGCCTATGCCAAGGCAAACCGCGGCAAGTTGAATTTCGTCACGCCCGGATTCGGAACCACCTCGCAGCTCTTCGGCGAGATGCTCAAGCTGAAGGCCGGCATCGACCTCGTCCATGTTCCCTATCGCGGTTCGGCACCTGCGATCGTCGATCTCATCTCGGGCCAGGGTCACCTCTACTTCGATAATCTCCGCAATCTTCAGGGACACATCAAATCCGGCAAGCTGCGCGGCCTCGCGGTGACGACGGAGACGCGCTCGCAAGATGTTCCGGAGCTCCCCACCATGATCGAATCCGGAATTCCCGATTTCGTCGGCGCCTATTGGAACGGCGTACTCGCTCCGACGGGCACGCCCGCAAGCGTCGTTGAGAGGTTGAACACCATCATCAACGAGAGCCTGCGCACGCCGGAAATGAAGACGACGCTCGCGAGCCTCGGCATGGAAGCGAAGCCGATGTCGCCGCAGGATTTCGGCGCCTTCATGGGCACCGAACTCAAGCGCTGGATCGAGGTCGCGAAGGCCGGGAACGTCAAGGCAGAATAGACGAACTGTGTGCCCCCCGCGACAGCGAGGGCACGGCTTAGTTCATCTTTGGGATCCCCGCCTTCGCAATCACGCCGGCCCATTTTTTCTGTTCGTCGGTGATGAAGCCGGCGAATTCCTGCGCGGTGCTGGTTTTCGGCTGGATGCCGACGGCATAAATCTTGTCCTGCACCTCAGGCCGATCGATGTAACTGGTGATGACCTTGTTCAAGGTCTCGATGATCGGCGCGGGGGTGCCTTTCTTCGCGATGACGCCGAACCAGCCCTCGCCCGCATAGCCCGGCAGTCCGGCTTCGGCGATCGTCGGAATACCCGGAGCAGGCTTGGCGCGCTGCGGCCCGGTCACGCCGAAGGCCCGGATCTTCCCGTCGTCGATCAGTTGCTGCGCCGGCGTCAGGTCGACCATCATCATCGGAATGGTGCCTGCGAGCACATCGGTCAGCGCTGGAACACTGCCGCGATACGGCACATGGATCATTTTCGCGTCGATCATCCCGAGAAACATCTC
Source organism: Bradyrhizobiaceae bacterium (assembly GCA_947481635.1). Classification (GTDB taxonomy): domain Bacteria; phylum Pseudomonadota; class Alphaproteobacteria; order Rhizobiales; family Xanthobacteraceae; genus CANKHJ01. The sequence goes on along the minus strand of CANKHJ010000110.1, from coordinate 13,348 downwards.
CATGAAGAGATGATGCGGCGTGCCGGCGCCGGATGAGCCGTAGCTCAGCGAGCCGGGCGGCTGGGATTTGATATAGGCAATCAGCTCGGGCAACGTCTTGGCCGGAAGGGAGGCGTTGGCCACGAGCAGGAAATAGGCCGAGCCTACGCGAGCGATCGGCGCGAAATCGTCCGCGTCGTAAGACAGCTTGTTATAGAGCGCCGGATTCATCGCGAGCGTCGTACTCGAACCCATCATCAGCGTGTATCCATCGGCCGGCGCGTTGACGACCGCCGACGCTGCGATCTGCGTCGCGGCGCCCGCCTTGTTGTCGATCACGAATGGCTGTTTCAGCTTGTCGCGCAGCTCATCCGCGAGCAGGCGGGAATACACATCGGTGCCGCCGCCGGGCGCATAAGGCACCAGAAACGAAACGCTTCGGTTTGGATAAGTCTGCGCCGGCAATGGCTGTGCCGTCACGAGGGTAAAGCCCATCGCCGCGCAGACGCTCAGCAACGCCGTATTCCGGTATGACCTCGGCATGTTCCACCCATGATGTTGTTGTCATTGTAGGTGGCGCTGCGCAACGACCACCATCGTTGTGACAATGGTAGCCCCCTTTCGGTCCGGCGCAAGACCTCTGCACGCCCCGGCGGCTCTCGCGCGTCAGCGCCAGCCAAGCCCGGGGGCGACGTGCTTCAGGATCGCCTCGATGACATGGGCGTTGTAGTCGACGCCGAGCTGGTTCGGGACAGTCAACAGCAGCGTGTCAGCCTCTGCGATGGCTTCGTCTTTCTTGAGTTGCTCGATCAGAACATCCGGCTCTGCGGCATAGCTGCGGCCAAACACAGCGCGGGTGTTGTCGCCGAGCATGCCGATCGTATCCTCGTTGTCGTTCTCGCGGCCGAAATAGGCGCGGTCGCGGTCGTCCACCAAAGCAAAGATACTGCGGCTGACCGACACCCGCGGCTCGCGCGTATGTCCGGCCTCTTTCCACGCCGCACGGAAGATCCGAATCTGCTCCGCCTGCTGGATGTGAAACGGACGCCCGCTCTCATCATTCTTGAGCGTTGAACTTTGCAGGTTCATCCCGAGCTTGGCCGCCCAGTCTGCGGTCGCATTCGAACCCGCCCCCCACCAGATCCGCTCGCGCAGGCCCTCCGAGAATGGTTCGAGGCGCAGCAGGCCCTGCGGATTCGGAAACATCGGTCGCGGGTTCGGGCGCGCGAAGCCGGCGCCACGCAGCACTTCCAGCAGGACTTCGGTGTGGCCGCGCGCCATGTCGCCGTCGGTCATCCCCTCGGGCGGGGCGTAACCGAAATGGCGCCATCCATCGATCACCTGCTCGGGCGAACCGCGGCTGATGCCCAGTTGCAGGCGTCCGCCGGCAATGATGTCGGCCGCGCCCGCATCCTCCGCCATATAAAGTGGGTTCTCGTAGCGCATGTCGATGACCGCCGTGCCGAGCTCGATCCGCCTAGTCTTCGCGCCGGCAGCCGCGAGCAGCGGAAACGGCGAACCAAGCTGGCGCGCGAAGTGATGCACCCGGAAGTAAGCCCCATCCGCGCCGAGTTCCTCGGCGGCCACGGCCAGGTCGATCGATTGCAACAGCGCGTCAGACGCGGTGCGCGTTTGCGACTGGGGCGACGGAGTCCAATGGCCGAAGGAGAGGAAGCCGATGCTTTTCATGGATGCCGTCGCCAGCGTGATGGGTTCAGGTTACCTACGCTTCGCGTTCCGCGGACGCAACGCCTGCGATCTCAAGCGGAAACGCGATAGTGTTCAGGAGTCTGCGAACGCGACGCCGTCGGCGTCTGTGTCGCTCGGGGTGAATTTGGTCATCTGGTATCTCCAGACGTCTTGCCCCGAACGGGCAACCTGACGCGCCCGACTACCTTGTCTGAAAATTCGCTTTCCATGGACAGCACTCCACCCCTTACCAGCAATAGGCTCGTCTCGACGGCGGCACCCAGATTCCGGCTTTTTCCAGCTGAGCAAAGATCGGCTCGAGTCTCATTGCTTCTTGCGCAGACCACAGCGGCATCCGGAGGATCAAACCCGTCAAACCGCTCTGCCGATGAAGATCGATGATCTGATCGGCGATCTCGGGCGCCGTTCCGAGAAACGTCATCAATTCACCCGGCGCGGTACGATTGGTGCCGATCTTCGCCAGATGAGATTTCCAGGTCTTCTCCGCCTCCGCATCCGCCGAGGCGCGGAGCTCCGCATAGAGATCCTGGGCTTCACCTGGGTTTTCGCGAACCAGGATGTCGGACAGCATCAGGATCTGAGGGATTTCGGCCCGGCCGCCCACCGCCGCTCCTTGAAGCAGGTCCGCGGACAATTCCTTGAGCGCGTCCACGGTCTGCGCCGCCGTGAACAAATAGTCGCAATTGGCGGCCGCAAAAGCCCGTCCCATCTTCGATGCCGCCGCGCTCACCAGCAATGGCAGCGCGTCCGGCACGGGCCGGCGGATCTTTCCGGTGACCTTGAAACGCTTTCCTTCATGGAGGACGCCTTGCTGCGGATTCTCCCAGATCTTCTTGATGACATCGACCGCTTCCTGGGCAAGTTCATAGCCGCCATCGTGGTCCATTTTGCCTTCGAGGCCAAACAGACGAGCCTCGTGGTCTCGAAATCCATTGACGATATTCCAGCCCCACCGACCGCCGCTGATCCAATCGAGATGCGCACCCAGCCGCGCGATCAGAACCGGATGCATGAAGCTGGTATGCAACGTGGAAATGACGCCGATATGCCTGGTCGCCAGGATCAACGGAACCGCCAGGATGACGGCATTGGTCGACGGGTCCTGAAAGCCGATCCGGGAATTTGCCTCCGACGCCGGCGCATATCCGTCAGCAATCAGGACGAAATCCATCCCAATGGCTTCGAGGCTTTGTACGAAGCTGATGTGATTGTCGAGATCGAGGACATCCGGATTGCGCCGTGCAATCTCAGCCGATGGGATCAGTGCGCGCGAATACGGCCAGAACGAGCCGATCCGCATTTTTCCGTCACGACCCCGCGCCTTCCTTTGGTCCGCCGACGGAGAGTGCGCTGTCCAGGCCATGATACGAACCTCATGCTATTCCCGAAGCGTTTCTGGCTTATCCCTTCGAGACATCGACACCGCGGTATCGCGGCTGATAGGTGACGGCATGCTTGTCGAAGCCGATGGTGCCATCTCGATCGACGACGCGCTCCGGATGTTCACGATCAACGCCCCTTTCTCCGGTTTCGAAGGGAAAATCAAGGGCACGATCGAAGTCGGCAAGCTCGCCGATTTCGCGGCCCAGTGGCGCGGTCTAGACTCGGTGCCAGTGGGCCGGATTCGAGGCATTGAGGTGGACATGACCATTCTCGGCGGAGAGATCGTGTTCTAACGGGGGCCGCACGGCTCCCTGCACGCATGGCGCAACAAACTGCGGCGTCCGTCGTTGCTATTGTTTCGGAAGATTTGCGATTTTCACGTAATCGCCCCAATTCTTTATTTCTTCGCGCATGAATGACTGCCCCTGATCCGGAGTCTGAATCCAGGGGTCAGCGGAAATGCTGTCCAAGAACTTCTTGCCATCGTCGCTGGACACGACCTCGCTCAGCATCCTGTTGAGTTGCTCGACGATCGGTCGCGGCGTGCCGCTCGGCACCAAACCGCCCCACCAGCCGATAAGACTTACCGGATAGCCGGATTCCATGAGTGTCGGAACGTGAGGGATCGATTGCATTCTTTCTGGAGTACTGGCCGCCAAAATACGCAGCTGCCCCTGCTTTTCCTGCGCCAAAGCAAATCCGCTGTCGGCGATCGCATAGTCTATCGCGCCACTCAGCAGGTCATTCATGAAGCCGGCGCTCGACTTATAGGCAACCTCCACGGCCCTAAGGCCCGCCTTGGCTTTGTACATTTCGCCGGTGACCCTAAACGCACCGCCTCCCGCCAAACCATAGCTCGCCTTCTCACCCTTGTTCTTCACGGCCTCGGTGAACTCGACGATCGATTGATAAGGCGAGTTGTTTGGAACCACGATCAAATACGGCGTCCTGCTGATCGTGCCGAAGACCTGAAGTTCTTTTTCCAGGTCGACAGTCGGCTTCATCAGAACGTGTTGATTTGCCGCAATCAACGCGATGCTCATCAGATAAATCGTGTGCCCATCAGGTTTAGAACGAGCAACATATTCGGTGGCGATATTCCCGCCTGCGCCGACCTTGTTGTCGACGATGACGTTACGACCGAGCATCGGCCGCATCTTCTCCGCAAAAAATCGGACGGTGACATCGCCGCCCGCCCCGGCAGCGAATGCGCTGATAAAATGAACATCCGAGCTCGCATAGGATTGGGCGCGAAGCTCATTGATGCCGAATAAGCCAGAACCAGCGGCGGCAGTGGCGCCTGCAATCAACGCGCGTCGCGAAACTTCGCTCACTCAAGCTCTCCCTGGATATGTTTCGACACTCAAACGAGGCCTTTTCTGCCGTGCTTTATATATCAGCTCTCTGCCGCGTGATGGCTTACACCAGCTCCATGATCTCAGCAGCGATGCTGCCCAGCCGTTCGGCCCCACGCGGGGTGATCACCACAGAGTCCCCCCACAGTACCTCGCCAAGGCCGTCTTGAGAGACGATCGGCTTGATGATGAAGGACGCGTTGTCCTCGAGAACCCAATTCTTGGTTTCCTGATTGGCGGAGAAGACATAGATCGGCGCATCGTCGCCGAGGCCGCGTCCGTGCATCAGGAAACGGATATTATAAGGCGTGCCTTTCACGACGGCTTCCGTTCGGGTCGCAAGCTCGCCGAGCGTGATGCCGGGCCGTGAGAGATCGTAGCAAAGCGCGACCGCCTCCTGCTGCACTTTCCACGTGTCGCGATAGGCATCGGGAAGGCGGCCCAGCACCGCCATCTGAGTGACCTGTCCGCAATAGCCGGCATAGCGGGACTCGACTTCGACACGGACGAAGTCATTGGCTGCAAGGCGCCGTTGGGTGGGAAGACCAGCGGAGAGCAGCGTATCCGGAGGACCGACCGACCACATGATCATCGCGGGAACTTCGCTGCCGCGCTCGATCATCGCGGCCAACATCGCGGCATAAAGCGCGTTCTCGGTGATGCCGGGCCGGGCGATGGCGCGCACGACAGCGATCGCGGCCTCCACCTGAGCAACACTGCCGCGCAGGAATTCGATCTCTTCCGTACCTTTGGTGTAGCGGGCGAGATCAAGAAGCCGCGTACAATCGGACAGAGCCGCATCCGGAAAGGCCTGCCTGAGCTTTTCGTAGAAGGCATAGGCGACGATGCCGTCGGCGAAGCGCGGCACACCGGTCAGGCCGGCGAGGCCGATACGCGGCTTACGGAGGCCCAGCTCCTTCAAACGCGCAATGATGCCGTCGCCAAAGGCGCGCCCACTGGTCCGGATGTCGTCGACCCAGTCCTGCTGCGCGCGCCACTTCGCCGGAGCGACGTCAGGCACCACGATAGCGGTGACGGCGCCCTCCAGCGGAAACACCGCGCCGACTTCGAGGGAGTAACCACCGAGCCCGGTCAGGTAACGCGAATAGGCCGAGAAATGGTCATGATGGCCGGTGTGCGGCACCACCACAATCACATCGAATTTGTCACGCGCCATGAGTTCACGGACGCGTCCCCAGCGCCGATCGCGCTCGACGTTGGTGAAGCGCGGTAAGTAAGCATCATTCATTTTTGCAGCCACAACTTGATCGTTCATTATAAAGGATTTCGCGGACCATTTGGCGGGAAATGAACATCGTAGACTGCGGGGCCGCGACACCCGCCGATGCACGCAGGTTTTGACCCGAGGGCGGCAGACTTCCACCTTGCCATAAGAATGTGTGATTGCTACCGCTCAATCTGCGATTGTCCATGAAACCGAGGCATTATCAGCGATTCGGAGTTCCCCTTGACGTCGAAAACGAACGATCAGAACGCCACGAGCGAAATGCTAAAGCATTGGCGTGAGGCGGTTCCTAATGACCGCCTCGCGCACCTGGTCAAGGATGCAACTCGGGCTCTCCTGCGCGCGTTGCAGATGCGCCTGACAGCCCACTCAGTCTCGCTGGGACATTGGACCTTCCTGCGCGTTCGTTGGGTGAAAGACGGACTTAATCAGCGCGAGTTAAGCGCGCGCGCCGGCGTCATGGAGCCCACCACATATGTCGCTCTCAAGGCCATGGAAAAGCTCGGCTATGTCGTGCGGCGGCACCGCACCGAAAGCCGAAAGAATGTCTATGTGTATTTGACTGCAAGTGGGAAGGCACTTGAGGCGAAACTCGTACCTCTTGCTGAAGAGTGCAATCGCATAGCGGTGACAGGGGTGTCAGAGACTGATGTGAACGTCACGCGTAAGACGCTTCTCACGATTCTTGTTAACTTGGCGCGTGATGAAGCGGAGGCTTCCGATGAAATGCATCGCGTTCCTTCTACAAGGGAGATTGGCCGAAAATTGGCAGCCGCTCAAGCGGTCCCACACAACAGCAGAAAGCCTGCACCGGCCCGACAGACTGCTAAGAAAAAAGTGGCAGCTCAACCCTAGCTGCGGTCAGTTGAACATCATCACCGCCGCTCCGGAGGGTCGACTCTCAGGCGTGGATTCGTAACGGCGCGTGATGATTCTTCCTCCCTTCACGACGAACCGGCGCATGAAGGCGTTCTATTTCACGCCGTCCCGGCATGATTATTTTCCGCAACCTGGAAGTCATCACGTATTGATTACTTCCAACACTGGACGATGGCCTTCCGCCTTTGCCGTAATCGGAGGACGCGGCAGCCTCGAGACTCCGCGCTCTGCGGTGAAGGTCTGTTCGAACGAATACCAGGTACCGGTAACATCCGCCGCCGGCGCCTTGCCTCCTTCGTGGCGAACGTAGCTGCCTATCAGCGCCTTCGTCACACCGAACTGCACATCCGTTTCGAGATATGGGTCGTCGCTGACATAGACCTGAGAAATGTGGGTCTTGAATGCTTGCTTTGCTATCAGAAAGTGGAGATGCGCCGGCCGCATATTATGGCGCTTGAGCAGCCGCAGCATTTGACCCACCGGACCATTCACCGGGATCGGATAACCGGCGGGCAATATGCTACGGAAACCGAAATAACCTTCGGTGTCGGTGGTGAATTTGCCGCGCAGGTTCATCTCCGCCTGCTCCGGATCCTGATTCTCGTAGAATCCCTCCGTTGACGAATGCCACACGTCGACCTCTGCGCCCGAGATCGGGTGACCGTCCGCGTCCTTCACCCAGCAACGGCAGAATAGCGGATCACCGGCGGTCGGCGACCGGATGATCGAGGCATCATTGGGTGTCGGCGGCGATTCCGGCCGCCAGAACGGCCCGAGTAGATTGGCAGTGGTTTCGGTCTGACCGTGATCGCCGTTGTTCAATAGGCACACCAAAGCGGACAGCCCCAACGATCCGGCCATGAGCACCGCCTCGTTGTGGCTCTCGGTCGTGGCCTTGCCGATCGCGTTGACGTAGGCACAGGCCAGGTGGAATTCCTCCTCGGTGAGCCGGACATCCCGAGCAAACGCATGCAGATGCGTCACCAAACTCTCGATGACCTGGAGGAAGCGTGGATTGTCGGCACGCTGCAATTCCGCGAGCACCTTAGGCGTTACGTCGGCCTGGGTCTGTATAATCATCGAAGCGGCCCCTTGTCGGAACTACGTCTGCGGACAACATACGTTCAACTCTGACCGTCGGATTTCAGGAATAGACCAGCGCTAAATTCAAGTGGTCCTTACGTCCGCGCTCTGCCGACATACCGAAAGCAACAAAACCCAGCGGCGGCGGGATCTATTCCTGTCGCCTCTACTCAACGCTCGACAAACGCCTTCTCGATGACGAAATGGCCGGGCTTTGCTGAACTGCCTTCTACGAATTCCCGCTGGGACAGGATGTGTTTCAAGTCGACGATCATGTTCGGATTGCCGCAAATCATGACGCGATCTTCGGCAACATTCAGTGGTGAAATTTTGAGATCCGTGCCGGCTACACCGTTCTCGATCATGTCCGTTACGCGACCGATATTGTCGAATGGCTCTCGCGATACCACCGGGTAGTATTTAAGCTTGCTGGCGGCTAGATCGCCCAGATGCTCGCTCTCCAGCACACCGTTCACGACGGACTGGCTGAAACCAAGATCCGCCACGTGCCGACATCCATGCATCAAGACAACCTGGTCGTATCGTTCATAGACCTCGAGATCTTTAATCAGGCTCGAGAATGGCGCGAAGCCTGTGCCGGTAGACAGCAGGTAAAGCCGACGGCCCGGCAACAAGTTGTCCGTCAGCAACGTGCCCGTCGCCTTTCGGCCGACATAGATCGCGTCGCCTATTTTGATGCGCTGGAGACGCGACGTCAGTGGACCATCGGCAACCTTGATGCTGAAGAATTCCAGAAAATCCTCATATGGCGCGCTCGCCATGCTGTACGCGCGCAACAAGGGTTTACCGTCCACCTGAATGCCGATCATTGTGAAATGACCGCTTTGAAAGCGGAACGAAGAATCGCGCGTTGTTCGAAAACTGAACAACGTTTGCGTCCAGTGACGGACGTTGGTTACTCGCTCTTCAATCCAGTTCGACATCGGCTTTTGCGTTCATTGGAGGACTTACCCAGCCCCTTATTCGCTTTCCAACTTCGCGTCGCATCCAGATCAAGCGGCTGAATAACGGCGACGAACGAATATTGGCGCAGGGCCAAACTCGCTTAGACCTCTAATCATACCATTCCATTTAGACATCTAATCATTACTGGTCAATCCATTTTTTGAGGATCCGTGTACGCACGCATCCAAGCTGCGCAAGGAAGGCGGCGCCGAGATTTTGTGCGCTGTGAAAAGCCATCACATAGACTCCGCCGCGCCTTCAAAGGCGGGCGTTCGATGGATGCGCAATTCAGAAAATTTGCGCTTCGGCTCTAGTGAGGCGATGGCGAAACGGCGAAGCCCAGGTGGCGCGCAGCCACGTCCGAAATCTGGTCGGCGGTCAGACGTTCGCCGCTATAGACGAGCCGGCCGGCCTGCATGATGACGACCTCGTCGGTCAACTCTTTTGCAAAATGAAAATTTTGCTCAACGAGAAAGAGGCCAATCCCTTTGCGGCGAATCTCTTTCAACACGTCAAGAATCCGCTGGACCATGATCGGTGCCAGCCCTTCAGTGGGTTCATCCAGCAGGATGAGCCGTGGATTGCTCATCAAAGCGCGCGAGATCGCGAGCATCTGCTGCTCTCCTCCAGAAAGGGATGTCCCTCGTTGGACGCGCCGTTCGCGAAGATTGGGAAACAGCGAATAAAGCTGCTCGATCGTCCATGCGTCGGAACCGGGGCGCGCAGGCCGTTGCGCGATCAGCAGATTCTCTTCAACCGAGAGAGATGGAAAAATACGCCTCCCCTGCGGCACATAGGCGATGCCAACTTTATTCCGCAGCCATGACGGCTGCTGCACGAGGTCTTCGCCCTCCCAGAGAAGATTTCCTCGCGGGGCTGGATCGGTGAGGCCCATGATGGCGCGGAGAAGGGTCGTCTTGCCAACGCCGTTCCGTCCCAGAAGAGCCACCGCCCTTCCTTCGCCGACTGTTAAACTGACCCCCTGGACCACATAAGAATCTCCCAAATGGACGTGCAGGTTTTCGACTTGCAGATCGGCCATCTTGCTACCCTAAATAAATCTCGCGCACGATGGGAGACGTCAGAACATCAGACGCCTTTCCATCGTAAACCACCGCGCCCAGACTGAGGACGGTGACCCTTTCTGCAATGCGAAGCGCAATTTCGAGGTCGTGCTCGATGAGCAGGAGGGCCGAACGCGAGCTCAGTTCGATGGCGCGTTCCGCGAAAGCAAGGCGCTCTGTTTGCGTCAGCCCAGCCATCGGCTCGTCCAACAGCAGCATCCGCGGTTTGGTAGCAAGAGCCATCGCAATTTCGAGCAGACGCTGCTCTCCGTAAGCGAGATTTCCGGCCATCATCGAGCGCTTGTCTGCCAATCCGGAAAGACTCAGCGCTTCATCCGCTTCTTGGCTCACAACCTGAGCCGGCCGCCGAAGCAGGCCTGGAGCTTGCGCCGCAATGACGAGATTTTCCCTCACCGACATACGCGGAAACAAGCTCGCGACCTGAAAAGTCCGGCCGATGCCTTTCCGCGCGCGTTGGGCGACCGACAGACTGGTTACATCGCGCCCCTCGAAGTCGATACGACCGCTGCTTGGCGCATAGTGACCGTTGATCACGTTAAACAGCGTTGTCTTACCAGCGCCGTTCGGACCGATCAGGAGATGGCGGACACCAGCATGCACGTCGAGGGAAACATCGCGAAGGATTTCGACGCTTCCAAACGACTTGGAAACGCCGCGCAACTGCAGGATCGGCGCCTCGGTCATCGCCAACTCCTGATCGCGCCCATGAGACCTTGTCGCGACAGCAATGCTACGACGATGAACAATAATCCTTCGACAGCCTGCCAACGATCGGTCCACGACGACATAAATTCTCGCAAGAGAATGATGGCAAAGGCGCCGACGATAGGCCCGGAAAGCGTCCCCGCGCCGCCGACAATAACCATCAGCAGGACCTGCCCAGAAATTGCGATCGAGAGCAGGTCCGGACTGACGAACGAGGCATAGAAGGCAAACAACGCGCCGCCCAGTCCCGTAACAGTGCCCGAAAGTGCGAATGCGGCGAAACGGTACAGCCAGGTCTCATATCCAAGTGTCGACATCCGGTCTTCATTGTCCCGGACCCCGTTCAGAACTCGACGAAAACGCGATCGGTCGAGCAACACTGATCCAACGCATACCGCGACGAAAATAGCGGCAGCAATGAAATACAGGCGGTTTGTCGCCGTGAAGTCATCGAGTCCGGGCACATATAATTTTTGCCGGTTCGCAAGCCCATCGTCACCACCCGTCAGGGACCGCCACTTCAAGGCGATTCCCCAAACCACCTGGCTTGCTGCAATGGTGGCGAGGAGAAGCTGAACCTGCTTGGTGCGCAGGACCATGAGACCGACAATGATCGACAGAGCCGCCGTGGCCGCCACGGCAAGGACAAGTGTCGTCCACGGGTCGAATTGGCTATATTTCCCAATCAATGCGACAGCATAGGCGCCGCAACCGAAGAACGCGGCATGTCCCAACGACGGCATACCGACGTAGCCAAGCGCAATGTTAAGACCGATAGCCGCGATCGCCCAGATCAGGCAGAGCGAGACGATTCCAATTTCGTATTGCGTTACGATTGACGGGAGAATGATGAGCGCGACGATCCCAAGGGCTGCCCATGCAGGCCGGGGAATCCGCTCGCAGGAGGACACCACCGCCTTACCCGCGGCTGCCACCATGGGATGTCGAAGAAGTTTACCGTGGCCGGTGCGGGTCGCAGCCCGAACCACCATCGGACGGCCGAAAAGGCCGGTAGGACGGAAAATGAGAAATGCGGCCATCGGCGCGAATAAAACGAAATAGGAAGCTTCCGGCCACAGCATCTTGCTGACGGAATCCAGGATGCCGATGAGGATTGCCGCAAAAAAAGCGCCACCGAGCGATCCCACGCCCCCGATGACCACAATGACCAGCGCCAGAAGGAAAACTTCGATGTCCAGCCCAGGCCGCGCCCCGATAAAACCCGCCCCTAGCGCACCACTCAGACCAGCGAGGAGACCGCCGAGAGTGAAAACAAAAAGGCGAAGACGAGGCACTGAAATGCCATGGGCCGAGGCGGTTTCCTCATCATCCACCGCCGCTCGGGCACGTGCTCCAAATCTCGTTTTATCAATCAGCCACCACAAACCGAGAGCGACGACGGCGCTGATCGCAATCAGCACAAGGCGGTAAACGGGATACATACCACCCGCGAGTGCCACCGAGGTACCCAGCCAGCCAGGAGGAGACAACATCCGAGGCGTGCCGCCCCAGATCAACTGGGCGAGATCCCCCAGGATGAACAGCAGCCCCATCGTCACGAGCACCTGCCCCAGATAATCGCCTTGCAATTGATGGAGAACCACGCGCTCGCAAATCCAACCGATTGCACCTCCAACCGCGGCACCACCCACCAACGCGAGCGCGAGGCCGCCACCTCCATCGTATATGCTCAGAGCAACATGGGCGCCGAAGAGGAAGTAGGATCCATGCGCGATATTGACGATCTTCAGAACGCCAAAAATCATGGAAAAGCCGGCCGCCAGCAGGAACAGCAGGCAGCCATAGGCTACGCCGTTTACAACGGAAATCGTAAGCATGACCGGGCCTGCCGTCTTATCCTGTGCAGCGAAGTCGCGCCGAGGCAAAAATAAACCAGCGTGACCGAAGTCACGCTGGCCCAGGCGAACCTCTCCCAGCTAGGGCTTATACTGCCAGAACTGGTCGAGATCATTGCCCAAATTATCGATCACCCAAGGATAGTTTGGACCACCGTTGCGGGATTCGACCCGGGTCACCTTCATGTCGAAGATCACGTTCTGCTTCGCGTCGAACCGAAAGCGGCCGAGCGGGCTCGTCGGCAGCTCGGTCTTCGCCAGCGCTGCCATGAATGCCTTCTTGTCTTCAATCTTGCCATTCACCGCGTCGATCGCTGCCGCGATTGCCATCGCCGCGACATAACCTGACGCAGAACTGGCATTCGACACGGAATTGTATTTCGCCTTCATCGCCTCCGTGAAGGCCTTGCTGGCTGGGGTATCGAACGTCGTGGAATAGAAGTTCGCCGTCACGATGCCGGTTGCCGACTGTCCCATCGCGGTCAGCAGGTTCTCTGGCGGCAGTCCGCCGGAGCCGACCAGAGGCAGCTTCGCCTTGAGGCCGAAGGCATCGTATTGTTTGACGTAGCCGATTGCATCAGCGCCGAAGAACATCGCCCACACGGCATCGACCTCGCTCAAGGGCACCTGCGTGAGGAACGGTGCGAAATCAACCGTGCCGATCGGGGCGAAGATTTCCTTCACTACCTTGCATCCGGCCTTTTCGTACGCCCCTTTGAAAGCTGAGGATTGTTCGTGACCCGTCACGAAGTCGCTCGCCATGATCGCAATACGCTTGTAGCCGAGCTTTTGACAGGCGTAGGGCCCGAACGGCGCGGTGAACTGATAATTGGAGAAGCTCGTTCGGAAAATATACGGGCTCGCCCGCGCATTGGTCAGATCGCTGGCGCCGGCCGCGCCGGCAATGACCAGCGGGATTTCCTTGGCATCGACATAGTCGCGCACGGCGTAAGCGACAGCGCTGCTGGTGATACCGGACAGGAGGTGCACATTCTCGCGCTCGACTAGACGGCGCGTGCGCTCCATTGCCTGGGCTGGGTTGGCGGCGTCGTCTTCCTTGACAAGCTGAATGGGTCGCCCGGCTATTTTCATGCCTTTTTC
>CANKHJ010000109.1 GCA_947481635.1 Bradyrhizobiaceae bacterium | reverse complement strand
TTCGTCGCGCCGGTCGCATTGCGCGGCGAGACCCGGGCAGACCTCGTGCTGCTCACGTTCCACGACCTCACGGCGATCCGCCGGGTCGAGGAAATGCGCGCCGATTTCGTCGCCAATGCAAGCCACGAATTGCGCACTCCGCTTGCGGCGCTGCTCGGCTTCATCGAAACCCTGCAAGGCCCGGCGCGCAACGACACCGCCGCGCGCGAGAAATTCCTCGCCATCATGCAGACCCAGGCGACGCGCATGGCGCGCTTGATCGATGATCTCCTGTCGCTGTCGCGCATCGAGCTGAACGCGCATCAGCGGCCGGACACGCCGGTCGATCTTGTCGCCGTGGTGCGCCAGGTGGCCGATGGGTTGCAGACGCTGGCGCGCGACCGCGACGTCGAGGTCCTGCTCGAGGCTCCCCCCGAGCCGCTGCTGGTGCTCGGCAGCCGCGACGAGCTGGCGCGGCTGGTCGAGAATCTGGTCGAGAACGCGCTCAAATACGGCGCCAACGGCAAACGCGTCGAGTTGCGAGTCGCGCGTGAGGAGGTCGGAGGAAAAGACGGTGTGTCGCTGGCGGTGCGCGATCACGGTCCGGGCATCGCGCCGGAACATCTGCCGCGGCTGACCGAGCGGTTCTATCGCGTCGACGTCGCCGAGAGCCGCGCCCAGGGCGGCACCGGCCTGGGCCTCGCGCTGGTCAAACACATCCTCAACCGGCATGGCGGCCGGCTCGCCATCGAAAGCCGGCAGGGCCAGGGCGCGACGTTCATCATCCGGCTGCCGCTGATCACAGGCCGCGCCTCGGTTGTTTGAGTTAATTGATTTAAATCAATTACTTGGACCTTCATCCAAGTGTCACATACTCGTCATAGAACGTTGACCTGAGGCGACTAGGTCACCCGGGCAAGGGCGGTACAGAAGACACGAGGCGTCCCGCCGCCCCTTCATCAAAGGAGAGAGCCTTGAAAATCACGACATACGCCAGCGCGCTAGCGCTCGTGGCGGTCGGCATTGCTTTTGCCGGCCCCGCTCAAGCCCGCGACCAGATCCGCATCGTCGGATCGTCCACAGTGTATCCCTTCACCACGGCAGTCGCCGAGCAGCTCGGCAAGACCGCGGGAATTCGCGTTCCGGTCGTCGAGTCGACCGGCACCGGCGGCGGCATGAAGCTGTTCTGTGCCGGCGTTGGCGAAGCCCACCCGGATGCGACCAATGCGTCGCGCCGCATGAAGAAGTCGGAACTTGCCGACTGCCAGAAGAACGGCGTCAAGGACGTCGTCGAGGTCACCGTCGGCTTCGACGGCATCAGCCTCACTCAGTCGAAGGAAGGCACCCCGATCAAGCTGACGCTCGGCCAGCTTTTCCTCGCCATCGGCAAGGAAGTCCCGGGCGCCGACGGCAAGCTCGTTGCCAACCCGAACAAGAACTGGTCGGACATCGACAAGTCGTTGCCGAACACCAAGATCGAAGTGCTCGGCCCGCCGCCGACCTCCGGTACCCGCGATGCGTTGCACGAATTGCTGCTCGAAGTCGGTGCCGACCAGGTTCCGGCGATGGCCGCGATCAAGAAGGCCGACCCGAAGGCTTTCGAGAAGGCCTGGAAGTCGCTGCGTGAGGACGGTGCTTACGTCGAAGCCGGCGAGAACGACAACCTGATCGTTCAGAAGCTGGTCGCTAACAAGAACGCCTTCGGCATCTTCGGTTACTCGTACCTCGAAGAGAATACCGCGAAGCTGCGTGGCGTGTCGTTCGACGGCGTCGAGCCGACCTACGACAACATCGCCGGCGGCAAGTACAAGGGCTCGCGTCTGCTCTATGTCTACGTGAAGAAGCAGCATGTCGGCCTGGTTCCCGGCATCGACAAGTTCCTCGCGGAATACGTCTCTCCGAAGGCGATCGGTGAGGACGGCTATCTCTCCAAGAAGGGCCTCGTGACCCTTCCGAAGGCCGAAGCGGACAAGGTCCGTCAGCAGGTCCTTGAGATGAAGCCGCTGACCGCTGATCCGCTGTCATAAGACGTAACGGCAGCCGCGCCTTACCGGCGCGGCTGCCACCCTTCCTTTGATTTCGATCTATCCTCTTTTTTTATGTTACGCGCGCCCGGAGTACTGAGGCCATGTCGCTGATCTACTTTATCGGTCTCGCGGCCCTGATCGTCGTCGGCTTCATGTTTGGCCGCGCCCGCGCCACCGCGGCAAGCTCATCCGGCGTGCTGCATTCCCGGCCGCCTTATCACGGTGCTTTCGTCGCCCTTGCCGTGCTGGTTCCGATGATTGCGATCTTCGCGGTCGGCGTCCCGCTCGCGGATCGGATCGTCGAGGGCCGCGCGCTCGCCGCGCTCGATACCTCCGTCGCCGGCTCCGACCTGCAGCGCAGCGCCGCGATGCGCGACATCCTGAGCGTGACCGCCGGCCAATATTCCGGCGAGCCGACCGAGGCGCTGAAGCGCGCCGCGGCGGTCTATACCTCGTCGCGCTTCTGGGCGAACAACCTGATCCTCGCAACTGGCGCGGTGTTCGGCCTGCTCGGCATCGCTTTCGGCCTGCGCTCGATCTCGGTCAATTTCCGGGCGCGCAACAATGTCGAGCGCTTCGTCAAGGTCATCCTGGCGGCCTGCGCAACCGTCGCGGTGCTCACCACGGTCGGGATTGTGTTCTCGGTTCTGTTCGAGTCGATCCAGTTCTTCCAGAAGGTATCGATCATCGACTTCCTGTTCGGGACGCAGTGGAGCCCACAGACGGCGATGCGCGCCGATCAGGCCGGTTCGTCCGGCGCCTTCGGCATCGTGCCGCTGGTGACCGGCACCCTGCTGATCACCACCATCGCGATCTTCATCGCCGGCCCGATCGGCTTGTTCGCTGCGATCTACCTGGCTGAATACGCGACGCCGCGTTTTCGCGCGGCGGTCAAGCCGGTGCTGGAAATCCTCGCCGGCGTTCCGACGGTCGTGCTCGGCTTCTTTGCGGCGCTGTCGCTGGCGCCATTCATTCGCGAGATGGGCGAGGGCGCCGGGCTCGCGGTCTCCTCGGAAAGTGCGCTGGCGGCCGGCATTGTCATGGGAATGATGATCATTCCCTTCGTTTCGTCCTTGTCCGATGACGTGATCAATGCTGTGCCGCAGTCGCTGCGCGACGGCTCCTATGCGATGGGCGCGACCAAGTCGGAAACCATCAAGAAGGTGATCCTGCCCGCGGCCTTCGCCGGGATCGTCTCCGCGTTCATGCTGGCGATCAGCCGTGCCGTCGGCGAGACCATGATCGTGGTCATGGCCGCCGGCCTGGCCGCGAATCTCTCATTCAATCCGCTCGACGCGGTCACTACCTTCACGGTGCAGATCAAGACCATTCTGGTCGGCGACCAGGAATTCGACAGCGCCAAGACGCTGGCTGCCTTTGCGCTGGGCCTGGTGCTGTTCTTTTTCACCCTCGTGCTCAACGTGATCGCGCTTCAGATCGTCAAGCGATACCGGGAACAATATGACTGAGATCGCCTTGCCCTCCGGCACCCAAACCACTGCCGCCGCCGCTGCCTCGCAGGCGCGCGTGCGAGCCCGTTATCGCGCCGAGACGCGCTTCAAGTTCTATGGCCTCGCGGCGATTGCGATCGCTGCGGTGTTCCTGGTGGTCGTGCTCGCCGACATCGTGGTCAAGGGCCTGCCTGCCTTCACCCAGCATTGGGTGCGCATCAACGTTCAAGTCGATCCGGCAGAGGTCGATCCGCAAGGGACCAAAAAGCCGGAGGTCATTCGCTCGGGCGATTTCGCGGTGCTGAGCCGCAATGCGCTGCGGGCAATATTTCCCGACGTGACCGAGCGCGCCGACCGGCGCCTGCTCGACGGGCTGCTGTCATCCGGCGCCGCCGACAATTTGCGTGAGCGGGTCGTCGCCGATCCCAGCTTGATCGGAAAAACCATTCCGGTGTCCCTGCTGCTCTCGGACGATGCCGATCTTTATCTCAAGGGTCAGAGCACCGCGATTGGCCGTCAGGCCGGGCGCGGCGTGGCGACCCCGAGCGCAACCAGCGGCGATGTCGTCATCACAAGTACAGTTGCCGACTTCGCGGGCGAACTCGCCGGCACCAAGCGCGTCTTGTCCGATCTCGCCCGCGCCGGCCGCCTGGAAGCCGAACGGCTGCGCCAGAGCATGAGAAGCCTGGAGGCGGCCCGTGCGAGCATCGCGCAAGGTCTTGCGGACGCACGCGCTGCCAATGATGCGCCACGCATCGCCACCTTCGAAGCGCGGGTCAAGGACTATACCGGCGACATCGACTCGCTGAATGGCAAGATCAACGATCTCGAGACGCAGGCTGCGACGCGCCAGGCCCGCTTCAACAACACGGCGGGCGAAGAGAACCTCGATTCATCGCTGCCGACGCTGCTGATCGCGATCAACGACGGCCTGGTGAAGGTCACCAGGATCACCGCCAACCAGGTCTCCGGCACGGCTCTGGTGCCGTTGCAATCGACCGCGGCCGCGGCAGCCGGGAAGTGGGAAACCGTCACCTACCTCACGCCGGAAGCGAACCGCCGCGTCACCGACCGCGAGGTCGCGTGGCTTGAGGCCCTGCGCAAGCGCGGCGCGTCCGAACGCAACTTCAACTGGGGCTTCTTCACATCTGGCGATAGCCGTGAGCCCGAGCTCGCCGGTATTCGGGGCGCGCTGGTCGGTTCGGCCTTGACCTTGTTCGTGACGCTGATCCTGTGCCTGCCGATCGGAGTGGCGGCCGCGATCTATCTCGAAGAATTCGCACCGAAGAACCGGCTCACCGAAATCGTCGAGGTCAATATCAACAACCTCGCCGCGGTGCCGTCGATCGTGTTCGGTCTGCTCGGCCTGGCGGTGTTCCTGAATTTCATCGGCTTTCCGCGCTCGGCGCCGCTGGTCGGCGGCCTGGTGCTGGCATTGCTGGTGTTGCCGACCATCATCATCGCTTCACGCGCCGCCCTGAAGTCAGTGCCGCCCTCGATCAAGGAAGCGGCGCTGGGCGTCGGCGCTTCGCAACAGCAGGCGATTTTCCATCACGTGCTGCCGCTGGCGATGCCCGGCATCATGACCGGCACGATCATTGGCATGGCGCATGCGCTCGGCGAGACCGCGCCGCTGCTGATGATCGGCATGGTGGCATTCATCGTCGAGACACCGAGCAGCATTAGTGATGCTGCCACGGTGTTGCCGGTTCAGATCTTCCTTTGGTCGGATCTGCCGGAAATTGCATTCCAGGCGAAGACCGCGGCGGCTATCATGGTGCTGCTGGCGTTTCTCTTCGTCATGAACGGGACCGCGATCATTCTGCGCAAGAGATTCGAGCGTAGGTGGTGAGCGACAGGGGGACGTTTCCGATGAATAGTATGGTGCAGATCAAGTCGCATGACGTCGCCGATGCGAGCGGCGCAGCGACGAAAACCAAGGTCGTGGCGCGCGGCGTCAACGTCCATTACGGCGAGAAGCATGCGCTTCACGACGTCAATCTCGACATTCCGGAGCGTTCGGTCACGGCGCTGATCGGACCGTCCGGCTGCGGCAAGTCGACCTTCCTGCGCTGTATCAACCGCATGAACGACACCATCCCGATCGCCAAGGTCACCGGCAAGATCGAGATCGACAGCCGCGACATCTACGACCCGACCCTCGACGTGGTGCAGCTGCGCGCCAATGTCGGCATGGTGTTCCAGAAGCCCAACCCGTTCCCGAAGTCGGTCTACGAGAATGTGGCCTATGGCCCGCGCATCCACGGCATGGCTACTTCCAAGACCGATCTCGACGAGATCGTCACCAAGAGCCTCAAGCGCGCCGGCCTGTTCGAAGAGGTGAAGGACCGGCTCGACGACTCCGGCACCGGTCTGTCCGGCGGCCAGCAGCAGCGCCTCTGTATCGCGCGTGCGATCGCCGTGAGCCCGGAGGTGATTCTGATGGACGAGCCGTGCTCGGCGCTCGATCCGATCGCGACCGCCAAGATCGAAGAGCTGATGGACGAGTTGCGTGAGAATTTCACGATCATCATCGTGACCCATTCGATGCAGCAGGCGGCGCGCGTCTCGCAGCGCACCGCGTTCTTCCATCTCGGCTATCTGGTGGAAGAAGGCTCGACCGAAAAGATGTTCACGACGCCCACCGACAAGCGCACTCAGGACTACATCACCGGCCGCTTCGGCTGACGCCGACGGATCAGGAACAAGGACTACGATCATGGTGATGCACGAACATACCGCCAAGGCCTTCGATGTCGATCTACAGGAGCTCACCCGCATGGTGGCGGAGATGGGCGGGCTTGCGGAAAAGCAGATTGCGGACGCCGTCGACGCGCTGGTGCGCCGGGACACCGAATCCGCGGCGCGCGTCGTCGTGGCCGACGTCGCGCTCGACGATCTCCAGCGCGAGATCGAAGAGCGCGCCGTGCTCACCATTGCGCGCCGCCAGCCGATGGCGGTCGACCTGCGCGAGATCGTCGGCGGGATGCGCGTTGCGGGCGACCTCGAGCGTATCGGCGACATGGCCAAGAATATCGGCAAGCGCGTGTCCGAATTGTCCGGGGACTTTCACCCCCAGAAACTGATCCGCGGCGTGGAGCATATGTCGACCCTGGTCCTGGCACAGCTCAAGCAGGTGCTCGACGCCTATGGCAGCCACGACCTGGACAACGCTCTCGCGGTCTGGAAGGGCGACAAGGAAGTGGACGCGATGTGCACCTCGCTGTTCCGCGAGTTGCTGACCTATATGATGGAAGATCCGCGCAACATCACGTTCTGCATCCACCTGATGTTCTGCGCCAAGAATATCGAGCGCATGGGCGACCACGCGACTAACATCGCGGAAACCGTCTATTACATGATTGAAGGCCGGCCAATCGCCGACAAGCGTCCGAAGGGCGACACCACGGTATTCGCGGCATTGGACGCCGTATCGGCGGGCGAATGAGGCAGCAGATATGAGCGCCCGCATCCTGATCGTCGAGGACGAAGAGGCGCTCACCACGCTGCTGCGCTATAACCTTGAGGCCGAGGACTTTCAGGTCGATACCGCGGCGCGCGGCGACGACGCCGATACGATGCTGAAGGAAAAGGTCCCGGATCTGGTCATCCTCGATTGGATGCTGCCCGGTCTGTCCGGCATCGAATTATGCCGCCGCCTGCGCGCGCGCCCTGAGACTAAGCAATTGCCGATCATCATGCTGACGGCGCGCGGCGAGGAAAGCGAGCGCGTGCGCGGGCTCGCCACCGGCGCCGACGACTACATCGTGAAGCCGTTCTCGGTCCCCGAATTGCTGGCGCGCGTGCGCGCGCTGTTGCGGCGCTCCTCGCCGGAGCGGGTCAGCAACGTACTCACCTTCGGCGACGTCGAGATCGATCGTGAAAAGAAACGCGTCATCCGCGGAGGCCGCGCCATCGATCTGGGGCCGACCGAGTTCCGCCTGCTCGAATTCCTGATGGAGCGGCCCGGTCGCGTGTTCTCGCGCGAGCAATTGCTCGACGGCGTCTGGGGCAGCGAGGTTTATGTCGATGAGCGCACCGTGGACGTCCATGTCGGGCGGCTACGCAAGGTGCTCAACCGCGGCCACGACGACGACCCGATCCGCACCGTGCGCGGCTCCGGCTACGCGCTGGATGATCGCTACGGGAAGGCGTGATCCGCTAGGCGCCGTCATTCCGGGGCGAGCATCGAACCCGGAATCCAGAAACAGACACCGATGAAGCGTCTGGTTTCCAGGTTCGCACCTGCGGTGCGCCCCGGAATGACGAATATCGCTAGTTCCGTGCCATCCGGCGATCGCGGCGGCGGTCGGAGGCCGGCTGATATGCGATGCGGCAATGGTGCGAGCAATACGGCGCCGTATTGCTGGTCTGGCCGCCACAGAAGAAGAAGTCCGGGCTGCCCGGATCGCCGACCGGCCAGCGGCAGGTGTCCTCGGTGAGTTCGAGGATGGTGCGCCGCTGTCCCATCGGGATGACGTTGTCGACGAATTCCGGCTCGGCCTCGGCTTCGTAGTCGAAGGCGTGGGCCAGCGCGGTGTTGCCGCGCGCGGCGGGGCGCTGGATGCGCATCATCGAGGGAGAACGGGCCTTGCGCGGCCGCGGGGCGCTGGACGAGGGGCTCTTGGCCCGGCCCGACAGGCCGAGGCGATGGACCTTGCCGATCACCGCATTGCGAGTGATTCCACCCAATTCGGCCGCGATCTGGCTCGCCGACAGCCCTTCAGCCCATAATTTCTTCAATAATTCAACGCGTTCGTCGGTCCAGCCCATAGGCTTGCCCCCTTCACCTCACCCCGCGCCGCGCGGGATGGCTTTGGCGGAATCCAGAATCCAATCTCGAGCCCGGCAAACGTGTCTGCCAGGCGAGTACGCCCTACTAATTGAACTCAGGAGCTTGTCCGCCGCAAAATGTCGTATCCGACGGTCGGAACGATATATTATGGCGGGAGTCAGGCGCAAGAGTCGGGCCCACCGCGTCCACACAATCCGGCGCCACAATCCAGTCCATCCACATTTTCCTCGTGGAGAACTGGGAATTGTGGGGCTAAGCCGGTGCGGGCGTGCGGCGTTGACTCACCGTCACACCGCAATAATATACCTGCCGTGCCGCCCGGAGAGGCGGCACATTTCATTTTGCACAGGCCGGAATTCCAATGAGCGGGTCCTCGGCGTCGCATTTGCTGCCCACCTACGCGCGGGTCGATCTGGCATTCGAGCGCGGGGAGGGCGTGTGGCTGACCGCGACCAACGGGCAGCGCTATCTCGACTTCACCTCCGGCGTCGCGGTGAATGCGCTCGGTCACGCGCATCCGGCGCTGGTCGAGGCGATCAGCGAGCAGGTCAAGAAGACGCTGCACGTCTCGAATCTCTATCGCATTCCGGAAGCCGAGAAGATCGCAGCGCGGCTCTGCGAGCTGACGTTCGCGGACTTGGTGTTCTTCTGCAATTCCGGCGCCGAGGCGATGGAAGGCGCGATCAAGACCGCGCGCCGCTATCACGCCGCCAACGGCCAGCCCGAGCGTTTCCGCATCGTCACCTTCGAGGGCGCATTCCACGGCCGCACGCTGGCGACGCTCGCCGCCACCGGCAACAAGAAATATCTCGATGGCTTCGGGCCGGTGCTCGAAGGCTTCGACCAGGTGCCGCTGGGTGACCTCGACGCGGTGAAAAAAGCCGTGACTCCGGAGACCGCCGCGATCCTGATCGAGCCGATCCAGGGCGAGGGCGGCGTGCGCGTCGTCGAGCCTTCCTTCCTGCGCGAGTTGCGCGCGCTGTGCGACGAGCGCGGCATGCTGCTGATCTTCGACGAGGTGCAGACCGGCGTCGGCCGCACCGGAGAACTATTCGCCTATCAGCGCGTCGGGGTCACGCCGGACATCATGTCGCTCGCCAAGGCGCTGGGCGGCGGCTTTCCGATCGGCGCCTTCCTGGTCACGGCGGAAGCCGGCAAGGGCATGACCGCCGGCCTGCATGGCTCGACCTTCGGCGGCAATCCGCTGGCCATGGCGGCGGCCGGCGCGGTGCTCGACGTCGTGCTGGGCGACGGCTTTCTGGAGCAGGTCCGCCAGAACGGATTGCTGCTGAAGCAGAAGCTCGCCTCAATCAAGGATCGTTTCCCGTCAGTGATCGCCGAGGTGCGCGGCGAGGGGCTCCTGGTCGGCCTGCGCGCGGTGGTTCCGGCCGGCGACCTGGTCGATGCGCTGCGCGCGGAAAATATGATCACGGTCGCGGCCGGCGAGAATGTGGTGCGGCTGCTGCCGCCGCTGATCATCAGCGCGGCCGAGATCGCCGAGGCCGTCACGCGGATCGAGCGCGCCTGTGTCCGCCTCCAGGGAACGGCGCGATGAGCACCGACGGCCTGCGGCATTTCATCGACCTCGACCAGATTCCGGCGCCGGAATTGCGCGGCATTCTGGATTCGAGCCGGGCGATCAAACGTGCGCGCGTCCGTGGCCAGCCGGCGGCCAAGAAGCCGCTCACCGGCAAGATGCTGGCGATGATCTTCGAGCAGCCCTCGACGCGCACGCGGATCTCATTCGACGTCGCGATGCGCGAGCTCGGCGGCGAGACTCTGGTCCTGACCGGGGCCGAGATGCAACTCGGCCGCGGCGAGACCATCGCCGATACCGCGCGCGTGATGTCGCGCTATGTCGACGCCATCATGATCCGCATTCTCGATCACGCCGCCGCGCAGGAACTCGCGGAAGCCGCGACCGTGCCGGTGATCAACGCGCTGACCAAGCGTTCGCATCCGTGCCAGGTGATGGCGGATGTGATGACCTTCGAGGAGCATCGCGGGCCGATCAAGGGGCGAACCATTGCCTGGACCGGCGACGCCAATAACGTGCTGACCTCGTGGATGCATGCCGCCGAACGCTTCGCCTTCCGCCTCCGGGTGGCAACGCCGCCGGAACTGGCGCCGAGCAAGCAGCTCTGCGGCTGGGCCAAGAAGTCCGGCGCCGACATCGTGTTCGGCGACGACCCCGAGGCGGCCGTGAAGCGCGCCGATTGCGTGGTGACCGATACCTGGGTCTCGATGGGCGACAAGGACGGCCGCAAGCGCCACAACCTGCTGAAGCCCTATCAGGTCAACGCCGCGCTGATGGCGCGGGCCAAGCCGGATGCGATCTTCATGCATTGCCTGCCGGCGCATCGCGGCGAGGAGGTGACCGACGAGGTCATCGACGGGCCGCAATCGGTGGTGTTCGACGAGGCCGAGAACCGCATCCACGCCCAGAAGGGCATCCTGGCCTGGTGCCTGAACGCGCTGTAGCGCCAAAAGGCGCCGCAGCGGCACCAGTGCAACGCCGGCCGTGCGTTTTAAGGGGTCACAATCGGGCCCTTTCGCACTACATAACGGCGCATGACCGACCCTCAGACCGAAATCCCCATCCGTGCGCCTGCCGCGACCTCGGCCGACGACACCATCCTGCCCTTCGAGGTGGCTACACTCGACCTGCGCGGGCGCGTGGTCCGCCTCGGCGACGATGTCGACGAGATCCTGGCGCGCCATGATTATCCGGCGCCGGTCGCCAAGCTGCTCGGCGAGGCGATCGTGCTCGCCTGCCTGCTCGGCTCGTCGCTCAAGTTCGACGGCCGTTTCATCATGCAGACCCAAGGCGATGGTCCGGTGCAGATGCTGGTGGCGGATTACACCGCGCCGACCGGCAAGGTGCGCGGCTATGCGCGTTATGACAGCGACGGCGTTGCCGCCGCGGTCGCGGCCGGCAAATTCGATTCCGGCACTCTGCTTGGCGAGGGGCATCTGGCGATGACGGTCGACCAGGGCCCGGAGACCAGCCGCTATCAGGGACTCGTGGCGCTCGAGGGCAACAGCCTTGAGGAAGTGGCGCATGAATATTTCCTGCGCTCGGAGCAGATCCCAACCCGGGTGCGCCTGGCCGTGGGCGAGGAGATGCGCGCCGGGCCGGACGGTATGCGCCACCGCTGGCGCGCCGGTGGCATCCTGTTGCAGCACCTGCCGAAGGCGAGCGACAGCGCGCGCGTGCCCGATCTCGATCCCGGCGATGCGCCAGAGGGCATGACGCCCGATGACGTCGAGGAGGACGACGCCTGGGTCGAAGGCCGCGCGCTGGTCGAGACGGTCCAGGATGTCGAACTGCTCGATCCGGATGTTTCGGCCGAGCGGTTGCTCTACCGGCTGTTCCACGAGCGCGGCGTGCGCGTCTTCCGCAACATCGAAGTGGATGCACAATGCTCCTGCGCGCGCGAGAATGTCGAGGCGCTGCTGAAGAGCTTCCCGCAGGACGATCGCGACCACATGGTGGAGAATGGCGTCATCACCGTGACCTGCGAATTCTGCAGTTCGGCGTATGTGTTTCAGCCGGAAGATGTCGGGGCGAAAGTCACGAGTTGATCGCTGACGGAAAACCGCATCACAGGTCGTCACCCTCCGCGAAAGCGGGGGGGCCAGTACTCCGTGCTCCATCGATAGGCCACGGAGTACTGGATGCCCCGCTTTCGCGGGGCATGACAGAGAGTTGGGATGCTAATTAATCGTCCGGCCGCCCGGTGTGTGATCTAGCGAGAAGGGCGGAATGTCGATGTCGAAGCGTTCGCCGCTCTCGCTCACCATGCCGTAGCTGCCGGCCATGAAGCCGGAGGGCGTCGGCAGCGGGACGCCGCTGGTGTATTCGTATGAACCGCCCGGCTTGAGCGTGGGCTCTTCGCCCACCACGCCGGCGCCGCGCACCTCCTGAAGCTTGCCTGTGGCGTCGGTAATCCGCCAATGGCGCGTCTTGAGCTGGACCGTGGCGCCGCCGTTATTGGTGATCTCGATGGTATAGGCCCAGAAATAATAGCCATTCTCCGGCGACGAGCGGTCGGGGAGGTAACGGGGCGATACGGTCACCGCGATGCCGCGCGTGACAGCGCGGTAAGGTGCCGAGGATTGCGCCTGCGGTTCGGCCATTGTCGGACCTTCTCTCGCCGGGGATGCTGCCCCGGATGCTGTCAGTGGTTGCAATCATCGCGCCGACGTGATTCTCAAACTCACGCGGACGCCGTAGTATGCGACGGTCGCCCGTGCCGCGAAAGATCACAGATGGCCGTTACCGCGGTTCCGAACCAGCGCGACCTGCGCCTTGACCTGTTCCGCGGCCTGGCCCTGTGGCTGATCTTCCTCGACCACATTCCGTCCAACATCGTGGCCTGGCTGACCATTCGCAATTATGGCTTCAGCGACGCCACTGAAATCTTCATTTTCATCTCCGGCTATACCGCAGCCTTCGTCTACGGCAAGGCGATGCTGGAACGCGGGCCGCTGATCGCGGGGGCGCGCATCCTGCGCCGGGTGTGGCAGATCTACGTCGCCCATATTTTCCTGTTCGCGATCTATATGGCGGAGATTTCCTACGTCGCGGCGAGCTTCGAGAACCCGCTTTATGCCGAGGAAATGAACGTCCTGGACTTCCTGAAGCAGCCCGACGTCACCATCGTCCAAGCGCTGCTGCTCAAGTTCAAGCCGGTGAACATGGATGTGCTGCCGCTTTATATCGTGCTGCTGATCCTGTTTCCGCCGATCCTCTGGCTGCTGCTGCGCAAGCCCTTGCTGGCGCTGGGCGCCGCGGTGGCGATCTATGCGGTAGCCTGGGAATTCGGCTGGAACCTGCCGGCCTATCCGAGCGGCGTCTGGTACTTCAATCCATTGTCCTGGCAATTGCTGTTCGTGTTCGGCGCGTGGTGCGCACTCGGCGGGGCGGAAAAGCTGGGTCCGGTGCTGCGGTCACGGGCGACCGCGATCGCCGCGGGCGTCTATCTCGCCTTCGCCTTCGCCGTCACGATGACTTGGTACGTGCCTGGGCTGTCACAATATATGCCGGTGTGGCTGGAAGAGCACATCTATCCGATCGACAAGACCAACCTCGATGTCCTGCGTTTTGCCCATTTCCTCGCGCTTGCGGCGCTGACGGTGCGCTACATTCCCCAGGATTGGCCCTATTTGACCCTGCGGGCGCTGCGGCCGGCGATCCTCTGTGGACAGCATTCTTTGGAAATTTTCTGTTTAGGAGTATTCTTGGCATTTGCCGGCCATTTCGTCATGGTCGAGTTGGGCAGTGGGATTGGATCCCAGGTCCTGGTCAGCGCGGTAGGGGTCTTGGCGATGGTTGCCACGGCATACCTGATTTCGTGGTATAAGGGCGTCGAGGGACGAAATCCCTCCCGTCCGAAATCACCGGACGCGGACCTCGCGGGAGGCGAGGCATGAAGATGATCGCCGCAGCTATCCTGATACTCCTCGGGGTGAACAGCGCGCTCGCGCAGGACCCGAAGACTTGCGCGATTCCGAGCTATTTGTTGTTGGCCGACAATGAGTTGAAGAAGGTCGTCGCCGCCGTGAAGGTCGGCCGCCTGAACATTGCCGTCGTCGGCAGCGGTTCTAGCCTTCTGACCGGGGCAGACGGCCCGCGGTCGGCTTATCCGGCGCGGCTCGAAAGCACGCTGACGCGCCGCCTGCCGCGAATCGCGGTCAAGGTCGTATCGATTGCGAAAAGCCGCGAGACCGCCGACACGATGGCCAAGGAATTCGAACAGATCCTCGCCGAGGTGAAGCCGGACCTGGTCGTCTGGCAGACCGGAACGGTGGACGCGATCCGGGGTGTCCCGTTGGACGAATTCCAGGGGGTCCTTGAGGAAGGGGTCGAGAGGCTGCAAGCGGGGGGAGCCGACGTGATCCTCATGAACCAGCAATATAGTCCGCGGACCGAGTCCATGATCGCGATCGGCCCCTACGCGGATGCGATGCGTGTCGTCGCCCAGCATTACGGCGTTCCGCTGTTCGACCGGCTGTCCATCATGCGGCATTGGAGCGAGGTCGGACAATTCGATCTCCACGCTGCCAGCAAAACCAATGTTCTCGCCCAGCGCGTCCATGATTGCCTCGGTCGGGCCATCGCCTCGCTGATCGTCGAATCTGCTCACCTCGAGATGGCCGCTCCGAAACCCACCCAATGACATCATCACATTCGCTACTCCACGCCTCGGTTGGACAAAGCGTTCTTCCGGGCCGCTCCCGTCTGATGTCCGTCGCGGCGCTGCTGCTCTGCGCGGCGATCATTCCCGCGCAGGCCCAGTCGCCGGAGTCGCCCGGGTCGCTGGCAAAGCCCGCGTCCTTGCCTGCGCCTGCGACCTCGGCCGCACTCATCGGCACCGGCGGCATTCCCTGTCCCAATACCGACAAGCTGGCGC
>CANKHJ010000108.1 GCA_947481635.1 Bradyrhizobiaceae bacterium | reverse complement strand
GGTCGAATGGAATCACCGCGATCGGATCGTCATCCAGCGCCTTGGCGAAATCCGCGGCCTTGATTTCGGGCCGCTTCGGCACGCCGACCTGGTTCAGGCAATAACGGGGGCGCTGGTCGTTCGGCCGCGACAGCCGCAGCAGATCGACCAGGTTCTTGGTGTTGCGCAGGTTGGCGAGATCGGGCGCGGCGACGATCAAAATGTCGTCGGCGCCCACCAGCGTGCGCCGGACCCAGCCGGACCATTGATGCGGGATGTCGAGCACGATGCAGGGCACGGTCGCGCGCAACGAGTCGAAAATGGAATCGAAGGCCTCGTCACCGAAGTCGTAGACCCGATCGAGCGTCGCGGGCGCCGCGAGCAGGCTCAGGTGGTCGGTGCATTTCGACAACAGCCGGTCGACAAAGCCGGTATCGATCCGATCCGGCGAGAACACCGCATCGGCGATGCCCTGCGGCGGATCCTGATTATAATCGAGGCCCGCGGTGCCGAATGCGAGATCGAGATCGGTGACCACCGAATCGAGCTGCAGGTCGCGCGCGATCGCCCACGCAACGTTATGCGCCACCGATGACGCGCCGACGCCGCCCTTCGCGCCGACGATGGCAATGACGCGGCCGACCGGCTTCGCGTCGGGGGACGAGAACAGGTTGGAGATCGAGCGCACGATGTCGAGCGTCCCGAGCGGCGAGATCAGATAATCGCTGACGCCGCGGCGGATCAATTCGCGATACAGCACCACGTCGTTGGTGCGCCCGATCACCACCACGCGGGTGCCGGCGTCGCAATACTCGGCCAGACCGTCGAGACCGCTCAGGATGTCCTGACCGCGGCTCTCCGATTCGATCATGATGACGTTGGGCGTCGGCGAACTCCGATAGGCCTCGATCGCCGCCGTGATGCCGCCCATCTGGATTTTCAGATGTGCCTTGGCCAGCCGGCGATCCTCGCCGGCGGCCTGGATCGCGGCCGCGGTTTCCACCGTGTCGCAGAAGGCTTGAATCGAAACGCGCGGCGCCGGCGCGATATGCTCGCCGGTGGCAGCGGTCTCTTGCGGCGTCACGTCGGCCGCGGCGGCTTGTCGGTAAGTGTTCATTTGCCGATTTCGCTGATCTGACCTTTGGTGGCGTCGGGATAGACGGTCGAGGTGCTCTGTCCCATGCGATATTTTTCGAGCGCAGTGGTGCGCCGGGCGTTGTGGGCCGGCGAATCCGCGCGCGGCTGGACCAGATCCGCGGGCTCCGCCACCATCGACGCCAGGTTGCGCTGCGTCGCGCAGCCGAAATTCCAGTATTGCTGGTTCTCGTTATGCTTCGAGTCGTAAGTCGGCCCGAGATCATCCGGCCACAGCCCGCAAGGTCCGGCCTCCGCGACCACGCGCGGATAATTGAGCCGGATCGGGCTGAACTGACGCGTGTCGCCCGGCTGATAGGGCCGGTCCGCGATCGCACGCGGCGGCACCTGCGAGGCGGCGAGGATCGCGCGCACCTCGCGCAGCGCTTCGCGCGACGCGGCCTCGTTGGCGGTGCCGGCTGGAATGTCGATCAGGATCCCGCCGGTGGCTTCGCGCCGCCAGGCCTGTGCGAAGGCAAGCACTTCGGCGCGCTGGATCGGCGACAGGCTACCGCGTTTGGCGCCGACGAAAATCTCGACGCGGCGGTCGCCGTCCTTGATCGCGATCGGATGACGATGACGATAATCGTCAGGCACGCTGCCCGTGGTATCGCCGCGCGGGCCATAGCAGCCGGTCAGCAGCGCCGCCGCGCCGGCGATCAGCACCACGCGTGCAAACACACTGGCGCGCCGTCCGGTGACCGTGGAAGTGGAAGCCGTCATCGATCAATTCCTCAGGTCATCAGTCGAGAATGAAGCCGGGTTTGCCGTGATAGGTACGCGCCGGAACGTCAGCGGCATTTGCCGTTGTCGTTCCCGTGGTTCCGGTCGCCGCCGCTTTGCGGCTCGGCACGCCATAGATTCGATTGAGCCGGCCGAGCAGCACGGATGCCGGATCGCTCGCATCGGCGAAACCGTCGCCCGGCCGCGAGAGATCCTTCTGCGCCACGGCGCGGACGATGAAAGGCGTCACCAGCACCACGAGTTCGGATTGACGGTTGATGAAGTCGCGGCTCTTGAACAGGGCGCCGAGCACCGGCACCTGCATCAGGCCCGGCATGCCGTTGATCGCCTGTTTGGTCTGTTCCTGGATCAGGCCGGCCATCGCGAGCGAGCCGCCAGAGGGAACCTCGACCGTGGTCTCGGCGCGGCGCGTCCGCACCGACGGGATGGTCAGCGTCTGGGTCTGGCCGTTGCCGATCGACTGCGCCAGCGTCAGCGCGTTCTCGCTCGAAAGCTCGGAGACTTCGCTCATCACTTTCAGGCTGATGCGGCCCTCGGCAAGGACCACCGGCGTGAAGTTGAGACCGACGCCGAATTTCTTGAACTGCACCGCGACTTGACAGGAGCGGGTCGCCGGATCGCAGGTGTAGTTGGCCGGGATCGGGAATTCGCCGCCCGCGAGGAAATAGGCGCTCTCGCCGGAGATCGCGGTCAGGCTTGGCTCGGCCAGCGTGCGCACCAGGCCGTTGCGCTCCATCGCGCGCAAGGTGGCGCTGATCGAAGAGAACGTGCCGTTGACCGCGGAATCGGCCGCGGCCGACCCGAAGGCGGTGAACGGATTGATGATGCTATAGGCGAGCGATCCGGCGCCGACCGATGCGCTGCCGGAGAGATCGACGCCGAGCTGCTTGATGACGTCGCGCTGCACTTCGGCGACCGTCACCTTGAGCATCACCTGGTCGCGGCCGGACACGATGATTCCATTCACGACCTTGGTACCGTCACCAACCAGCCGGACGGCCATATCATAGGCCTGCTGCGACTCTGCCTGACTTGCAGCGCTACCGGTGAGCATCACGCCATCGGAGACGCCCTCGATGCGCACGTCGGCGGACGGCAGCGCCTGCTTCAGCGCGGCGCGGATGCCGTTGAGATCGCGCGTCACCGCGATGTCAAAGCCGGCGATCTGGCGCCCGTCGGTATCGAAGAAGAACACATTGGTCTGCCCGACCGTCACGCCGATCAGGTAGACGCGGCGCGCCGAGCGGATCACTGCATTGGCGATCTTCGGATCGGCGACCAGGACATCCTTGATGTCGCGCGGCAGGTCGATCACCACCGACTTGCCGATGCCAAGCGGCACGAAGCGCGAATTGGAATCGGCGGCCGCGACCCCGATATACGAGGAACCGGTCACCGTCGCGGGCGCATCGCTGGCGCGAGCAAGTCCCGCCATGCCGGCGCCGATCGCAACGACCAGCGCGGCTAGGGAAGCAGTGCGGATGAGCGCCCTCGTCACCATCATGTGGCTCCTCGTCACTTCGTTGACGTCACGGTGCTGACGCCGAACCGCACCATGTTGACGCCACCCTTGCGGTTGGCGGCCTCAGGCACCGGCTCGGTCGTGCTCTTTTCGAAATCGACAATGCTCCGCAGCGCCAGCGACAGGGTGCCGAGCTGCTGCGACAGCGTCAGCGTCTCAGCCTGGGCCGGCGAAAGTTCGAGCGTGGCCGTGCGACCAACGACGACGCGTTCGCCGTTCTTCTCTTCGACCGCTTGGTCGATCGCGAGCACGCGGACATTCGACAGGATGGTATTGCTGGACAGCGATTCCACGCCCGCGGCCTTCTCCGCCGCCTTGTCGCGATGCGTCAGGATCACATCGACATGATCATTCGGAAGAATGAAGCCGCCGGCGCCGGTCTCGGCCGAAACCGGCGTCGAGATCGCGCGCATGCCGGCCGGCAGAATCGCGGCCATATAGCCCGAACTGCCGTTGGCTTTGATGAGCTTCGCTTCGCGGATCGGCTCGCCGGCCGAGAACGGGGCGCGTGCGATCGAGCCGGCCAGATTTTCGATGGCGTCGGGGCGATCGGATTTGCGAATGAAGATCGGATTTGCTGTGGCGGCCGGCCATGACTGCCATTCCATCGCCGGCGCCAGAACCCTGGAGCCGAGGCCGATATCGGTCTTGGCGACAAGGACTTCGGTCGTCTCGAGCTTGACGACGGGCGCGACCGGCAAGGGCGGCGGAGCTTCGCCCGATCCGCTGGCCAGGAAGGCGGCGATGCCGCCGGCGGCAAGTGCGATACCGAGAACCGCGATACGCGCGACTTTCATACGCTTCACTTTCTACACAGACACTGGGACCACCTTACGTGGTCACGCAGCGCCGATATCAGCAGGTAAAGGTCAAGGTATGGTTAATCAGGCGTATCCAAACCGAGTTAATCGTTCGTCTCGATGGAATGACGCATTGCGCACAAGGAGGCGCGCTCACATGCCGAGCGATTTCATCCAAAGCGTCTCGGGGTAGACCATCAGCGCCGCGGCCGCGAGCGCGATGCCATAGGGTACGCCGCTGTCCTTGTGGTGGAGACGCTCGATCCATTCAATACCGGCCATGAACCGCGGCAGCGGCGCCAGGCGGAACTGAATCATCAGCAGCGTCATCGCGCCGCCGATCAGCGAGGCGTAGAGCAGGTATTCGATCAGATGCTCGAAGCCGAACCACAGCGCCGTGGCAGCCGCGAGCTTGGCGTCACCGCCGCCGATCCAGCCGCGCACAAAGAACAGGAAAGTGATCGCCAGTATCAGCGCCGCCGCGCCGACATGCATCAGGATCTCGGCCGCCGGCACCCCGCCGATCAATGCCAGCGTGAAAAAGCCTCCCACCAGGATGAGCGACACCCGGTTGGAGATGGTCATGGTCAGGAGATCGCTGGAGGCCGCGAAGGCCATCACCGTCGGGAACAACAGCAATCGGATCGTATCAGCGACCATGATCATGACGTGCTACCCGGCCGCGGCCTGCGCAAGGGGAGGATCGGCGTCTTCAGTTCAGTCCGCCATCCACCGTCGTGAAGGTTTGCTGCGTCGTGCTGCCGATTGTCTGCACCGCGACGAGGATTCCGATGACGAGACAAAATGCAATAAGGCCATATTCGATCGAACTGGCGCCTGATTGATCACGACGAAACCGCGCAAAGATCGACATTCCAAAGCTCCTGGGACGATTGCACCGGGACTGGCCCGACCGTGACTATTAGTAGCGCAATCATCGTTAAGAGACGGTAACGGCGGAACTTCGGTGCCGTCATCCGGGGCGCGCGAAGCGCGAGCCGGATGACCGATGAGCTAGCTTTCAAAAACGAAAAGGCTCCGGCGACCGGCCGGAGCCTTTGCACTGATCCAACCGAACGCTCTTACTTGAGAGCGGTCTGAACGCTGGTGAAAGCCGTGTTCAGCTTCGAACCGAGGCCCTGCACGACGGCAATGATCGCAACCGAGATGCCGGCGGCGATGAGGCCGTATTCGATGGCAGTCGCACCCGACTCATCATTCACGAAACGCGAAACGAGGTTCTTCATCTGTAGCTCCTAAGGGTCCACACGTGGCTTTGTGCCTTGATCCCGCATCGATTCCCCGACCGCCTTGGGACCTGACGCACCCTACCCCGGCCACCTTGCGCCGGAGTTAATGCGACCGGTGAAACTGCTTATGTTACCATCGAAATAAATCGTAGTTAAAAATGGATGACTGAAATTGTTCGCGTTGAAGATACTGAATCTCAGTTCGCTCGAAATCACGACGATCGGTCTTCAACCCCTATCTTTTGATAGCACTTCAATCCTTTCATATCTTCCACCAGTGGCATTTCAAATTTTCCCGAGCAGACATCATCTAAGTACAAATCATGATCTTCACGGCATTTTAACAGGACGAGCCGATAGCAGAAGGACATCCTTTGCATTGCAGGCGACCGCACCATGTTGGAAGAACTTGCTGCCGTCGTGCACAGCATCGGCGTGACCGTGGTCAAGAACCTGCCCATCACGATCGGCCTCGGTGTGGCGTTTGCCGTTCTCACCTATTTCTGGGCCTGCAATCCAGGCAAGCCCTGGTGGCGCAAACGTGAGCTGGTCACCGACCTTTGCTATTGGTTCGTGATCCCGCTGTTTGCCCGCTATCTGCGCATCGGTCTCCTGGTGCTGGGCGCCGGACTGCTATTCGGTATCACCACCGAGAAGGGCCTGGTCGATTTCTACGACAACGGCCACGGCCCGCTGGCGACGCTGCCACTATGGGTTCAGGGCGGCATCTTCCTCGTGGCGTCCGACGTGATGATGTACGGCATCCACCGCGCATTTCATCGCCCGCCGCTGTGGAAATATCATGCCGTGCATCATTCCTCCGAGGAACTCGACTGGATCTCGGCGGCGCGGTTTCATCCGGTGAACATCTTCCTCGGCAGCGTCGCGGTCGACGTCGTGCTGCTGATGGCCGGTATTTCGCCGAACGTGTTCCTGGTTCTCGGACCGTTCACGACCGCCCATTCGGCATTCGTGCATGCCAACCTCAATTGGTCGCTCGGGCCGTTCAAGTATCTGATCGCGGGTCCGGTGTTCCACCGCTGGCACCACACCGCCGCCGATCGCGGCGGTTCGAAGAACTTCGCCTCGACATTCCCGGTGATCGACCTTCTGTTCGGCACCTATTTCATGCCGCCGAAACAGCTCCCGGATCACTATGGCGTCGCCGAGGAGCTTCCGCCGAGCTTCGGCCGGCAGATGGTCTACCCGTTTAAGGCCTGAGATCCGCAAAGCCCGACATGATCCGCGGTTTGTCGGCGTCGGTTACCGTTTGATTCACCTATTTGCGGTCAACTTGCTCACCGGCCTTGTCAGGCGCGGGGAGTAATATGGCGTTGCGTATCATGCGTCGTGAAAGCCGTGGACCGGTCGCGTCCGCTTTGCTTGCCACCGTCCTGCTGTTCGCACAGCCGGCGGCGGCCGCCGAGATCGTGGTCTACCTCGATCAGGCCAAGCTCGAAAAGCTTCCCGAAAAAGTTGCCACCGTGGTGGTCGGAAATCCCCTGATCGCCGACGTCAACCTGCAGCCCGGCGGGCTGATGGTGATCACCGGTAAGGGCTATGGCGCCACCAATATCGTGGCGCTCGACCGGGCCGGCGCCGTCCTGATGGATAAATCGATCGAGGTGCGCGGCCCCCAGCCCGGGGTGGTCGTGGTGTATCGCGGCGTCGAGCGCGAATCCTACAGCTGCACGCCGATGTGCGAGCGGCGGATCACGCTCGGTGACGGCAGCGCCTTCTTCGACGCGGCCCTGACCCAGAGCGGAACACGCAACGCACAGGCGGCCGGCGCCGCCAAGTAAGCGGTGCAGATCAAGACAGCCCAAGTGAAGGGCGGTCGAAGCGAAGGTGGTCGAAGCGAAGGCCTTGCGATCATGGTTACCGATCGGTCGACAACATGGTCGCGTTTGTCAGCAACGCTCGCAACAATTCAACAATCCCTCTTTGCTATGTCTTGAGGCATTGCGGTGCAGTGACACCGAACAGATCGAGTGCGGTCCATGCGCAAGTTCATCACCAGCAGCCTGATTCAAGCGTCACACCGGATTTTCGGCCGGCAGCCGCTGCAGCGCTTCGCGCGCCAGCAGGATGGCGCCGTCGCGGTCGAGTTCGGTCTGATCGCGGTCCCGTTCCTCGCGATCATGTTCGCGATCATGGAAACCGCGGTGATCTTCTTCGCCGGCCAGGCGCTGGAAACCGCCGCCTCCGACTCCGCACGCCTGATCATGACCGGCCAGGCGCAGACCGCGGGTTACGACAAGGCTGCGTTCAAGAACCAGGTCTGCGCGCGCGTCTATGGCCTGTTCAATTGCCAGGCTGGCGTCGTGATCGACGTGCAGAAATTTACGAACTTCGCTTCCGTCACGCTGACCAAGCCGGTCGACGCCAACGGCAACTTCACAGACAACTCCACCTATAACCCGGGCGGACCGGGCTGCATCACCGTGGTGCGCCTGTTCTATCAATGGCCGGTCTATCTCTCGCTTGCGGGATTCAATCTGTCCGATCTTTCGGGCGGCAAGCGCCTGTTGGCCGCGACGTCGGCATTCCGCAACGAACCTTATGCGACGAGTACGGGAGCATGCTGATGCCGTCCAAAATCGCGTCATCGATGCTCGGTCTCGCACGCCGCTTCGCGCGCGATCGCGAAGGCGTCTCCGCGGTGGAATTCGCGCTGCTGCTGCCGCTGATGCTGACGATCTATTTCGGCGCGGTCGAGGTGTCGCAGGGCGTCACCATCGATCGCAAGGTGACCCTGACGACCCGCACCGTCGCGGATCTCGTGACCCAGGTCGCGAGCCTGACCACCACCGACATGACCAACGTGCTCGAAGCCTCGACGTCCGTCATGTCGCCATTCCCGACATCCAATCTGAAGATCGTCCTCAGCTGCGTGCGCACTAACAGCAGCGGCGTGTCGAAAGTCGGCTGGAGCGTCACCAAGAACGGAACCGCGCGTGGCGCCAACACCACGGTCACGTTGCCGACCGCGCTCACGGTCAACGACAGCACGTTGATCTGGGCGGAAGTGCAATATGCTTACACGCCCGCGGTCGGCTATGTCGTCACCGGAACGCTGACCCTGAACGATCAGATGTATATGCGGCCGCGGATTTCGGACACCGTCGGATACAGCACGTCGACCTGCTTGTAACTACGTGTCCCGGGCGAGTGAAGCGCAACGGAACGAGACCCGGTAGTCTCGCCAGAGCGCTGTACCGATCAGGGAATCGGCAGCACCGTCGTCCACTTCACCTTCTCCATCGCGAAACGCGACGTGACGTTCTTGAGCGGCACCGAAGCGATCAGCTTTTTGTAGAAAACATCGTAGCCCTGGATGTCGGTCACGACGACGCGCAGCATATAGTCGACGTCGCCGGCCATCCGGTAGAATTCCATCACTTCCGGCATGGCGCCGACCGTCGCGGCGAATTTGTCGAGCCAGTCCTGCGAATGGTCGCCGGTCTCGATCGAGACGAAGATCGTGATGCCGAGCCCGACCTTGTCCTGATCGACCAGCGCAACGCGACGCTGGATCACGCCCTCGGCCTCGAGGCGCTGGATCCGCTTCCAGCAGGGCGTCGACGACAGGCCGACGCGGTTGCCGATCTCGGCCACCGACAGCGAGGCATCCTGCTGCAGTAGGATCAGGATCTTGCGATCGACGGAATCCAGCGTCCTAGCGGGGGTTTTTGGACGAATTTCACTGGTTTCGGAGGACATTTTAGAATAAACTTTCTATAACGCCTTGATTTCACAAGACTATATAGAAGATCATTCTACTTTCAAGCACCTGACTGCGGGCCTGCCTCGCCGGCCACCCAGCTGCGGATGATGTGGTAGGCGATCGCGACCGGCCGCGGCAGGCCGAGCTTGTCGGGGTGCTGCTGCATCAGCATCAGCGCCACCTCCTCGCGGTCGAACCAGCGCGCGTCTTCCAATTCATTCTTGTCGACCACGACGTCGCGGGTCAGCGCCTGCGCATGGCAGCCGATCATCAGGGTGGACGGAAACGGCCACGGCTGTGACGCGAAATAGGTCACCGGCCCACAGAGGATGCCAGCCTCCTCCATCGTCTCGCGGCGCACCGCTTCCTCGATGGTCTCGCCGGGCTCGATATAGCCCGCGAGGCACGACCACATCGTCACCGGGAAGCGCCCCGAACGGCCGAGCAGGCAGCGCTCGCCATCGACCGGGAGCATGATCACAACCGGATCGGTGCGCGGGAAATGCTGCGTCTTGCAATGTGCGCAATCGCGGCGCCATCCGGCATCCACGACTTTGGATTCGGTCCCACAATTCGCGCAGAAGCGGTGGCGCGCGTGCCACGAGAGCAGCGCCTTCGCCTCCCCGATCGCCGCGAGATGTTGGTCGGCGATCAGCCCGTGCGCGGCGATGGCACGCAGGTCGGCGAGCTTGAGGTCCTCGCGCGCCTTCAGCGCCTCGATGGCGGCCGCGTCGATCCCGAAGCCGAACCGGCCGGCCGCGCCGGCCATTCCAAGAAAGACCGATTCATGGACGCCGAACGCCCGCGCCTCGGCCGGCGTGAACAGCGGGTCGAATTGCCGTTCGTCGCCCCCCGGCAGCTTTTTCATCACCACCAGTTCGCCGGCAATGGCGTAAGCGCCGGAACGCGGATCGGCCTCGACCGCGGCGAG
Organism: Bradyrhizobiaceae bacterium; assembly: GCA_947481635.1. Lineage (GTDB taxonomy): Bacteria > Pseudomonadota > Alphaproteobacteria > Rhizobiales > Xanthobacteraceae > CANKHJ01. Next base: position 4,659 of record CANKHJ010000108.1, on the reverse strand, counting down.
CGCGGCCGGATCGGTGCGTTTCTCAGCCGCACGCTCCAGGCCATCATCCGCATAGCCGAGCCGCGGCTTGGGGCCGAGATCGAAACGTGAGGGCATGGGAAAAGCTCCGGCGGGGGTTTGACCGTCGCACGGGGGCCAGCATGGTGCAACGCTCGCTGAAAATGTTCCGTGCCGGTCTCGTTCCGCTGCGCTTCACTCGCCCGGGAATCGGGGCATCACCCCAGCCAGACTTCCTTGCGCAACGCCGCGATGAACAGCGCCAATTCCGCCGGATCGTGGTCGATCGGCGGCACCGTGCCCCAGACCGGCCGCGGCCACGCCGCATCGCCACGGCGTCGCGCGATGATATGCAGATGAAGCTGCGGCACCGCGTTGCCGAGCGCGCCGATATTGAGCTTGTCACACTGGGTGATGGTCTTGAGCGCCCGCGCCACGCGGGTGGTCTCGGTCATCAATTGCGCCTGCTCGACCTCATTCAGGTCGATGATCTCGCTGACGTCGGCCCGGCGCGGCACCAGCAGTAGCCAGGGGTAATTCGCGTCATTGATCACCAACACGCGCGACAGCGGCAGGTCGCCCACATTGGTGGTGTCCTTGGCGAGTTGCGGATGCAGCGACCAGGCGGATATCGGCGGCACGAGCGAATTCATGGCTGTTCCAATGCGGGGGATTGCGCGGAAAAGCTAGCAGAGGCGGCGGCGCGATGCTTGATTTCCTGAAGGCTCCGGCCGATATAGGGGGTGGGAGGTTGGCAGTGGACGTACCACTCGCCAATCGGGTCAGGTCCGGAAGGAAGCAGCCCTAACGAGGACCGGTTCGGGTCGCTCGTCAGCCTCCCACCCACCTCTCCATCGCATGCTACTCGTTTCGCATGTTGGCGGGCGCATCGCGGCGGCCATTTGGACCAGTGATGAGCGACGCCCAACCACCCGACGAGACTGCAACCACCGGCCTCGATTTCGGCGCGCCTGCGCCGGCGGTGTCATATCGGGTGCTGGCGCGCAAATACCGTCCATCGACCTTTGACGACCTGATCGGCCAGGACGCCATGGTGCGCACCGTCTCGAATGCGTTCGAGACCAACCGCGTCCCGCAGGCCTGGATCCTCACCGGGGTGCGCGGCGTCGGCAAGACCACGACCGCGCGCATTCTCGCCCGTGGGCTCAACTACCAGCTACCCGACAATTCGGTTCCAGGTCCGACGATCCAGATTCCGGTGCTCGGCGTCCATTGCCAGGCGATCATGGACAGCCGCCACCTCGACGTGATCGAGATGGATGCGGCGTCCCACAACAGCGTCGACGACGTGCGCCAGATCAACGACGCGGTGCGCTATGCGCCGGTCTCGGCACGCTACAAGGTCTACATCCTCGACGAAGTGCACATGCTCTCCACGGCGGCGTTCAACGCGCTGCTCAAGACGCTGGAAGAGCCGCCGCCGCATGTGAAGTTCATCTTCGCGACCACCGAGATCCGCAAGGTCCCGGTGACGATCCTGTCGCGCTGCCAGCGCTTCGATCTGCGCCGCATCGATACGGCGGCGCTGGTGAACGACCTGCTTCAGCCGATCGCGGCGAAGGAGAATGTCGAGGCCGAAGTCGAAGCGCTCGCATTGATTGCTCGCGCGGCGGAAGGCTCGGCGCGCGACTCGCTCTCGCTGTTCGACCAGGCGATTGCGCACGCCTCGGGGCCGGTGCGCGCCGCCGATGTGCGCCAGATGCTCGGCCTCGCCGATCGCGGCCGCATCGTCGACCTGTTCGATGCGCTGATGCGCGGTGACATGGCCGCGGCGCTGACCGAATTGCGCGATCAATACGACATCGGTGCCGATCCGGCCGTGGTGTTGGGCGACCTCGCGGAATTCACCCATTTCGTCACCCGCGTGAAGGTCGTGCCGGCGGTGGCCGACGACGTCTCGCTAGCGGAGATCGAGCGCGCCCGCGGCCGCGGCTTCGCCGAGCAATTGTCGATGCGCATCCTGTCGCGCACCTGGCAGATGCTGCTCAAGGGCATGGCCGAGGTGCAGGCCGCGGAACGCCCGCTCGCCGCCGCCGAAATGGTGCTGGTGCGCATCGCCTACGCTGCCGACCTGCCGACGCCCGACGAGGTGGTGCGCAGTCTCGACGGCGGCGCGGCGCCGGCGCCGCGTCCGTCCAATAACGGCGGCGGCGCGTCATCGTCCGCGCCGCGGATGGAAGCGCCGCGCGGCGCGCCACGCGCCAGCCTCGCCACCTCGGCGATGCCGATCGCGCAGGCCGCACCGGTGACCGATGCAGTCGCGGTCAACAATTTTGCCGAGCTGCTCGCGCTGGCGCAGCAGAAGCGCGACATCCAGGCCAAGATGGCATTGGAGCGCGACGTCCGGCTGGTGCGCTTCGAGGACGGACGGCTCGACATTGCGCTCGAGCCCACCGCGGCCAAGACGCTGGTCAACGAATTGTCGCGCAAGTTCCAGCTCTGGACCGGCCGCCCCTGGATGGTGGTGGTCTCGTCCGAGCCGGGCGCGCCAACGTTGCGCGCGCAGAACGACCAGCGCGACGCCGAACTCAAGCGCGGCGTGCGCGCCGATCCGCTGGTGCAAGCAGTGTTGACGCGCTTCCCGGGCGCGGAGATCGTCAACGTTCGCCAACCGAACGAGATGCCGGCGCTGCCCGACGAATTGCCTACCGACGAGCCGCTTTACGACGGCGACGAATAACCCCGCGACGCGACTGACCAGGAGACGATATGGCGGATTTCCTCGGCCTGATGAAACAGGCCACCGAGCTCAAATCCAAAATGGAAACGCTGCAGGCCGAGCTCGACCACATCGAGGTCGAAGGCCAGTCGGGCGGCGGCGTGGTCACGGTACGGCTCACCGCAAAAGGCGAGATGAAAGGCGTCACGATCGACGCCTCGCTGATCAAGCCGGACGAGAAGGAAATCATCGAGGATCTGATCGTTGCCGCGCATGCCGAAGCGCGGCGCAAGGCCGACGCGACGATGCAGGAAAAGATGAAGGCGCTCACCGGCGGGCTGCCGCTGCCGCCCGGCATGAAGCTGTTCTGACCATGCAGAAGGCGGTTGCCGGACCCGAAATCGAGCGGCTGATCCAACTGCTCGCGCGCCTGCCCGGGCTTGGCCCGCGCTCGGCGCGGCGCGCCGCTTTGCACCTGATCAAGAAACGCGATCAACTGATGGCGCCGCTCGCCTCGGCACTGCAGACCGCGATTGAGAAGATCGAGATCTGCCGTACCTGCGGCAACATCGATACGCAAAATCCCTGCACCGTCTGTATCGACCCACGCCGCGACCCGTCGGTGATCGTGGTGGTGGCGGACGTCGCCGATCTCTGGGCGCTGGAACGCGCGCATGCGATCAACGCGCGCTATCACGTGCTCGGCGGAACGCTGTCGCCACTGGACGGCGTCGGGCCGCAGGACCTGACTATAGACGTGCTGGTCGGGCGCGCGCATGCCCCAGAAGTGACCGAGGTGATCCTGGCGCTGAACGCGACGGTCGATGGACAGACCACCGCGCATTACATCACCGACCTGGTGCAGGACGCCGGCGTGAAGGTCACGCGGTTGGCGCACGGCGTGCCGGTCGGCGGCGAACTGGATTATCTCGACGAAGGCACGCTGTCGGCGGCGATCAAGCAGCGGACTGCGTTCTAGTCCTCCGCTACGACTCGTTGTTTCCCCGTCCACTCTTCAGTCGGGCCATCCCCCCGCGGCCTCGACCCGAAAGCCCATGCGATCATCACATCGCAACCGCCATACCGAGCGCAATTAATCCCCTGCGCTTCGAATCCGGCACTTTCCCCCGGTTGTTGACCGCCGCCTGCCTTACGCAGCCACCTTAGGCGCCTCTACGGCTCCATCGCGCAACGAATAGATGCGATCGAAGCGACTGAATATCTTCTCGTCGTGAGTGACGACAATGACGGCCGTTTGGCGCTCCACGGCAACCTTCCTCAACATGTCCATGACCGTGCCGGCGCGCTGAGAGTCGAGCGCTGCCGTTGGTTCATCAGCCAGAATGATGCGCGGATCGTTGGCGAGCGCGCGGGCAATCGCCACACGTTGCGCTTCTCCCCCGGACAACTCTCCGGGCATTGCGTGCGCGCGGCGTTCGATACCGAGATAGGCCAGTAATTCCTGAGCCCGGCTCCTCGCTTGCGTCAGGCTGGCGCCGGCCAGAATGCGGGCGACAGCCACATTTTCCCACGCGTTGAGAAACGGCAGAAGATTATGCGCCTGGAAAATGAAACCGATCTTCTGCAGCCGCAGGGCTCGCAGGTCCGTGCGCAGCCACTTTCCATCATACACCAATTCGCCGCTGAGCCTCAGGCTGCCAGCATCCGGTTCGAGAATGCAGCCAATCACGTTGAGCAGCGTGCTTTTTCCCGATCCGCTCGGGCCCCGTAGTCCGATAACGGTTCCAGGAAGGATGTCCATTGACACATCGCGTAACGCGTCGACGCGCGCAGCCCCTTCGCCGAAATGCTTGCTTATGAGGTTCTTTCAAACCGCCCGGGATCGAGCGAGCCGGTGGAGTTGTGGGCTGCCGATGCGGCCTTGACGATGGATTTCATAGCATGATGCCGCCGGATTGGCGATTTTCGACGCACGTCCTCCTTGCTTGACCTCAATCGGCTCTGGCGGCCACGCGACGGCT
>CANKHJ010000107.1 GCA_947481635.1 Bradyrhizobiaceae bacterium | reverse complement strand
TGAGTCGGGAAGTGCAGACGATGGTCGCCGATTTCGGCGCATTTAGCGTCACCGGTCAAACTTCAAGTAAGACTCCTCCAGAAGTCAGAAGCTTGCCTGTCCAGTTCCTCGGAACCAACGATCCCGACAGGCAGAACGAGATGCTGAAGCTCGCGAGCGAGATCTATAAATAGTGAGCTGCGGCAAGCATGCCGCCTTCCGTCGAAACAACAGGCGAACAATGTTTACCGCTGAAAACAACGAGTTGCTTACGCGCATCGAGCGCGACAGCCCGATGGGGCGACTGTTCAAGAATTACTGGTTGCCGGCATGCATGTCGGAGGAAGTGGCCGAGCCCGACGGCACGCCAATTCGGGTGAGGCTGCTCGGAGAGAATTACGTCGCATTTCGCGATACGAACGGCAAAGTCGGAATCATGCACGAGCTTTGTCCGCATCGCCGGGCATCCCTCCTGCTTGCGCGGAACGAAGAATGCGGCCTGCGGTGCATTTATCACGGATGGAAGATGAATGTAGACGGCCTTGTCGTCGACATGCCGTCGGAGCCGCCGAATAGCCGGATGGTTGGCCGCATCCGCCATCGGGCCTATCCGGTTCAGGAAAGTGGCGGGTTTGTCTGGGTCTATCTTGGCGCAGTGGCAGGTGCGGCTGACGTGCCTGCGTTTATGGCGCCACCTTGGGCGAATGTTAATTTCGCGATATCGAAGGTGCAATCCAATGCGAATTGGGCCCAGGTGGTCGAGGGCGTCCTGGATTCCGCACACAGCTCGACGCTCCATTCGTCGAACATCCGCCCGGGCGGGAAGGGTGACCGGACGAGCGGTGGTGACTTGATCATCATGGATCGGCCGACCAACGACGCCGCGCCGCGCATTCAGGTTCAAAGGACCGAATACGGCTTCCGCTACGCTGCGATCCGAACGCCGACACAGAACGCCGACGAGCGAGACTACGTCCGTGTCACCGTTTTCATGGCGCCGTTCTTCAGCGTGATTCCTCCCAACGCGCACTGGGAAACGGTCATCATGCATATCCCGCTCGACGATGAACACACGATGCAATACTCGGTCGGGTATAGCGACCGTACCGTTCTCGACACGGAGAAATTTCGTGAGCGCTCCGGCACCAGGGTCGGCATTGAATTGGACGACGAGTATCGTCCGATCCGGACGCAGCACAATCGATACCTGCAAGACCGTGCTGCGATGAAAGCTGGCCACTTCTCGGGGCTGCAGGGCGTAACCACCGAAGACATCGCAGTGAACGAGACCATGGGGCCGATTGCAGACCGGACCCAGGAGATTCTCGCGGTGAGCGACATGGCGATTGTTCAGTTTCGCCAGATGATGCTTCAGGCCATCCGGGACCACGAGGCGGGCGGGCCGGCCATCGGCACTCAGGTGAAATGGCCACGCGCCGATATTCGAGCTTTCGAAGGTATGATCCCGAAAGGCGTGGACTGGCGCACCGTGGCCGTCACCGACGCGGAAGTGGCCGGGTATGTGAGCCAGTCCGGACTCGACGCGGCGTAGCGTCCAAGCCTGTTGAGGACGTTCGCCATTCAGACATGCCGCCGCATAAAAAGAGGTCCGGAAGCGGTCATTACGACCAGCGTTCCGGACCATGTCAGTCTGGGAGGAAACCAGACGTGACGGCAAGGCCGCCACGTCTGCAACAACTCAACGCTTAGCCTGAGTAATACATTTCGAATTCGACCGGATGCGGGGTGTGCTCGTAGCGGATCACCTCGGTCATCTTCAGCTCGATGTAGCTGTCGATGAAATCGTCGTCGAACACGCCGCCGGCTTTCAGGAATCCGCGATCCTTGTCGAGATTATCGAGCGCCTCACGGAGCGATCCGCAGACGGTCGGGATTTCCTTCAGCTCGGCCTTCGGCAGATCGTAGAGATCCTTGTCCATCGCCGCGCCCGGATCGAGCTTGTTCTTCACGCCGTCGAGGCCGGCCATCAGCAGCGCGGCAAAGCCGAGATACGGATTGGCGAGCGGATCGGGGAAACGAACCTCGACGCGCTTGGCCTTCGGGTTGGTGGTGTAGGGGATGCGGCACGAGGCCGAACGGTTGCGCGCCGAATAGGCGAGCAGCACCGGCGCTTCGTAACCCGGGACCAGGCGCTTGTAGGAATTGGTCGTCGGGTTGGTGAAGGCGTTGACCGCCTTGGCATGCTTGATGACGCCCGCGATATAGGAGAGGCAGGTCTCCGAGAGGTCGGCATATTTGTTACCGGCGAAGACCGGCTTGCCGTCCTTCCAGATCGACTGATGGCAATGCATGCCCGAGCCGTTGTCGCCGAAGATCGGCTTCGGCATGAAGGTCGCCGACTTGCCGTAGATATTCGCGACCTGATGGATGCAGTATTTATAGATCTGCAGCTGGTCGGCCATCAGGGTCATCGGTGCGAATTTCAGACCGAGCTCGTGCTGGGCCGACGCCACTTCGTGGTGATGCTTCTCGACCTTGGCGCCCATCTTGGCCATCGACGCGAGCATCTCGCCGCGCATGTCCTGCAGCGAATCCTGCGGCGGGACCGGGAAATACCCTTTCTTGGTGCCGATGCGGTGACCGAGGTTGCCGCCTTCATAATCGGTGTCGCCGTTGGTCGGCAGTTCCGAGGAGTCGAGCTTGAAGCCGGTATTGTAGGGATCGGCCTTGATGCGCACGTCGTCGAACACGAAGAATTCGGCTTCCGGGCCGAAGAAGATGGTGTCGCCGATACCCATCGACTTCACCATGGCCTCGGCCTTCTTGGCGATGCCGCGCGGGTCGCGGTTATAGGGTTCGCCGGTGGTCGGCTCGAGCACGTCGCAGACCAGGACCAGCGTGGTCTCGGCAAAGAACGGATCGATGCAGGCGGAGGCCGGATCGGGCATCAGCTGCATGTCGGATTCGTTGATCGCCTTCCAGCCGGCGATCGAGGAGCCGTCGAATGCCTGGCCTTCGACGAAGGTCTCTTCTTCGATCATCGTCACGTCGAAGGTGACGTGCTGCCATTTGCCGCGCGGATCGGTGAATCGGAAATCGACGTATTTCACGTCGTTGTCCTTGATCATCTTCATTACGTTTTTGGGCGTCGTCATAATCCCTCGTTCCCCTTTTATAGTGACCTCGATCTCGCGTTGCGCGGGAGGCCTTCAGATGGCGTCTGTCGGTTGGCGTCAGTCAGATGGCGTCTATTCCGGATTCACCGGTGCGAATCCGGATGGCTTCCTCGATATTCGAGACGAAAATCTTGCCGTCGCCAATACGCCCAGTCTGCGCCGCGCGGCGGATCGCCTCGGTCGCTTTTTCGACCATGTCGTCACCGAGCACAATCTCGATTTTGACCTTGGGGAGGAAGTCCACGACGTATTCTGCGCCGCGATACAGTTCGGTATGGCCCTTTTGACGGCCGAAGCCCTTGGCCTCGGTCACGGTGATGCCTTGCAGTCCAACCTCTTGCAGAGCCTCCTTTACCTCGTCGAGTTTGAAGGGCTTGATGATGGCCTCGATTTTCTTCATCGCGTCTCAGTCTCCTTGGCCTGCCGGGCAAAGCACGCCACCCGGCGAGCCGCCTAGCGTTAGCAGTCTCCATGCCAGTTTGAAGGCTGCAAAAAATCGTAAGAGCGCCAGTGGTTTGATCGTTCCCAGCGGGGATATGGACGAGGTCTCGGCAGTCCGCTGTATAAATAATAAGCAAACAGCCTTTTTGGTGAGCATGACATGCTTGAGTTGCTGACTCCAGCCGAGATGGGCCGAGCGGACAATCTGACCATCTCGGCCGGAACGCCCGGGCTGACGCTGATGGAAGCCGCCGGCCGGGCGGTGGCCGAAGCGGTGCGCGTTCGGCTGCCCAGCGACGTCCTGGTCCTCGCCGGTCCGGGGAATAACGGCGGCGATGGATTCGTGGCGGCGCGCCTGCTGACCGAGTGGGGTTTTCGGGTGCGTGTGCAACTCCTCGGCAATCCGGAGCGTATCAAAGGCGACGCGGCCGAGGCCTTTGCGCGTTGGCGGGGCCCAACCGAACGGGGACCGGGCGATCTTGCAGGGGCCGGCCTGATCGTCGACGCGTTGTTCGGAGCGGGCCTCGACCGGCCGGTAGAGGGCGAAGTGGCCGCCGCAATCGCGGCGGTCAACGACGCCAAGGCCCATGTCGTCGCGGTCGATCTGCCGAGCGGCATCAATGGCGCGACCGGCGCGGTGATGGGTATCGCAATTCGGGCCGATGAGACGATCACCTTCTTTCGGAAGAAACCAGGCCATCTTCTGCTGCCAGGCCGTATTTACTGTGGCACCGTACGCGTCGCGGATATCGGAATCTCCGCCGCCGTTCTGGCCGAACTGCGGAGCCAGGCCTTCGAGAACGCGCCGGCGCTGTGGCGCGCCGCGTTGCCGGCCCCACGCCTCGACGGACATAAATATCATCGCGGTCATGTCGTGGTGATGTCGGGAGGGCTCGCCTCGACGGGAGCGGCCCGGCTGGCCGCACGCGGGGCGCTGCGGACAGGCGCTGGACTCGTCACGATCGCGTCTCCCCCCGACGCGCTGGCGGTCAATGCCGCGGCGAACCTCGCGGTGATGGTCCGGCTGGTGGACGGTGCAGTCGCCTTGCGCAACTTCCTTGAGGACAAGCGCCGCAATGTCGTGGTGCTGGGGCCGGGCGGCGGAGTCGGCGCGTCGATGCGCGGCATGGTGCTGGTCGCGCTATCGAGCGGAGCCCATGTGGTCCTGGATGCCGACGCGTTGACCAGCTTCGCCGATGACCCCGGCGCGCTATTCGCTGCGATCAAGGGCCGCGGATCGGCGACGGTCCTCACGCCACACGAAGGCGAATTTGTACGTTTATTCAGACCATTGAATGATATTTCTCCACAATCAGATAAGCTGTCGAAAGCCCGCTTTGCTGCCGCCGCGAGCGGGGCCATCGTCATTTTCAAGGGCCCGGACACGGTTGCCGCCGACCCCGATGGCCGCGCCGCCATCGCCACCAACGCGCCGCCCTCCTTGGCGACAGCCGGCTCGGGCGACGTGCTGGCCGGGTTCATCGCCGGCCTTCTGGCTCAGGGGATGCCGGACTTCGATGCGGCCTGTGCCGCGGTCTGGCTGCATGGCGCGGCGGCCAATGCCTTCGGGCCCGGCCTGATCGCCGAGGATCTGCCGGAAGCGCTGCCTGGCGTCTATCGCGACCTGTTCGCCACGTCCGGAGCCGCCCAAGTCTGATCCGGGTTTTGCGGCGCGCTTTGTGACGTTTTGGGGGTGCGCTTTGCGCGGATCGCATGTTATAAGCCGCGCCGCCCGGCACCTCGTGTGGTGGCGACAATGCCCTTTGCGGGCGTGGCGGAACTGGTAGACGCGCTGGATTTAGGTTCCAGTGGCGAAAGTCGTGGGGGTTCGAGTCCCTCCGCCCGCACCACCCGGCTCCAAGGCACAGATGGAATTCTAAAGCGCCGCCCGCCGGCGCGGAGTTGAAGATCGATCATGCAAGTCACCGAGACCAGCGCCCAGGGCCTGAAGCACGAATATCAAGTGGTCGTCCCCAAGACCGAGCTCGGCACCCGTGCCGACGAGCGGCTGGGAGATCTCAAGACCAAGGTGCAGATCCGCGGTTTCCGCCCGGGCAAAGTGCCGGTCGATCACCTGCGCAAAGTCTATGGCCGCTCCGTCATGGCCGAGACCATCGAAGCTGCGGTGCGCGACGCCAACAGCAAGATCGTCACCGACAATAATTTCAAGCTCGCGGCCGAGCCGAAGGTGACGCTGCCCGAGGACCCGAAGACCATCGAGGCGGTGATCTCCGGCGAGGCTGACCTGTCCTACACGGTGTCGCTCGAAGTGATGCCGAAGATCGAACTTGCCGACTTCAAGAACATGAAGCTCGAGAAACTGGTCGCCGAGGTCAGCGACGAAGAGATCGACGAGGCGATGAAGCGTATCGCTGAGCAGAACAAGCCCTATGTGGCCAAGGCCGATGGCGCCAAGGCGGAGCAGGGCGACCGGCTCACCGTGAATTTCGTCGGCCGGGTGGACGGCAAGGAATTCGACGGCGGCAAGGCGGAAGACGTCGCGGTGAATATCGGCGCGGGCCAGTTCATCCCGGGCTTCGAGGAGCAACTCGTCGGCTTCGCCGTGGGCGACAACAAGACCATCCAGGTGAAATTCCCGGAGGGCTATGCCAATGCCGATCTCGCCGGCAAGGACGCCGAATTCGACGTCACCGTGAAGGGCATCGAGTCCGCCGGTGCGGTGACGATCGACGATACCTTCGCGACGTCGCTCGGCATGGAATCGCTCGACAAGCTCAAGGACGCGGTGCGCCAGAGCGTGCAGCAGGGTCACAATCAGGCCAGCCGCCAGCGGCTGAAGCGCCAGTTGCTCGATAACCTAGACAAGATGCACCAGTTCGAGCCGCCGCAGTCGTTGGTCGAGGACGAGTTCAACAACGTCTGGAAACAGGTGCAGGACGACCTCAAGTCGCAGGCGCGCACTTTCGCTGACGAGGGCACGACCGAAGAGGCCGCGCGCGAGGAATACCGCAAGATCGCCGAGCGCCGTGTCCGCCTCGGCTTGGTCGTCGCCGAGATCGGGGAGCGCAACAAGATCCAGGTCAGCGACGAGGAAGTGAATCGCGCGGTGGTCGAGCGCCTGCGCCAGTTCCCCGGCCAGGAGCGCGAGGTCTACGAGTTCTACAAGAAGAATCCACAGGCGCTGGCGTCGATCCGCGCCCCGATCTTCGAGGAGAAGGTGGTCGACTTCGTCAGCGAACTCGGCCAGGTGACCGAAAAGAAGGTCTCCCGCGCCGAGATCGAGAAAGCCGAAGAGGAAGACAGCGCGAAGGCGCTCGCCGACGCCAAGAGCTAGCGCCGCCGTCGTTTGTCAATTTTGCCTGTGCCAAGGCCGCCCCTCGGGCGGCCTTGGTGTTTTCAGCTTACCGGTCGTGCCTTGACGCACCCTAGTCTTTCAGTTCGAACACCATATCTGTGGAATTCGCTGCCCCCCCAGGGGAGGGTCGCTATTCTGGCGGAGAGCGAATCGTTTTGGTGGCCCCATGCCGGGCCGGAGGCATTCCATGAGAGATCCCGTCGATACCTACATGAACTATCTCGTTCCGATGGTGGTCGAGCAGACCAACCGCGGCGAACGGTCCTACGACATCTATTCCCGCCTCCTGAAAGAACGCATCATCTTCGTTACCGGGCCGATCGAGGACGGTATGTCCACGGTGATCGTCGCGCAGCTGCTGTTCCTGGAAGCCGAGAATCCGAAGAAGGAAATCTCGATGTACATCAACTCGCCTGGCGGGGTGGTGACCTCGGGCATGGCGATCTACGACACCATGCAATTCGTGCGGCCGGCGCTGTCGACGCTCTGCATCGGACAGGCCGCATCGATGGGGTCGCTGCTGCTGACCGCCGGTCACAAGGACATGCGGTTTGCGCTGCCGAATGCGCGAATCATGCTGCATCAGCCGTCGGGCGGCTTTCAGGGGCAGGCAACCGACATCATGCTGCACGCCCAGGAAATCCTGAACCTGAAAAAGCGGTTGAACGAGATCTACGTCAAGCATACCGGCCAGGCGATCAAGAAGATCGAGGATGCGCTGGAGCGGGACTATTTCCTCACCGCGGAGATGGCCAAGGAATTCGGAATCGTCGATCAGGTGATCGACAAGCGGCCGGAAGAGGTGGCCAAGTAGTCGCCTTGTCTATGATCGGTCCCCGTGTCCGGTTTGGAGCTGGTCCAGGCAGACACGGGGAGTTGAGAACAAAAAGTCGCCACAGGCCTGAACTTTCATCATTAATGAAATCTTGATTATCCGTGGGCTACCGTGCTTCGCTAGGTTTTGTTTAGCAACGGTTGGCGCGTAAATGGTGTGAAGCGTTGTCGTGGGCTACGGACTCCACGGGTTGCATTGCAAGGTTGGCTGGAGCGGAACAGGACGTGTGATCAGGTGCGCAATGCCAAGGACTAAAATTCCGGCGAAAGCTCCGGTTCAGTCTGCGGGCCACTTCGTCATTCCTTCCGTTCGCATGTTGAGGTTATGAGATGAGCAAAGTCGGCGGCGGAGATTCAAAGAACACCCTCTACTGCTCGTTCTGCGGCAAGAGCCAGCATGAGGTCCGCAAACTGATTGCGGGCCCGACCGTGTTCATCTGCGATGAATGCGTCGAATTGTGCATGGATATCATCCGCGAGGAGAACAAGTCGTCGCTGGTGAAGTCGCGCGACGGCATTCCGACTCCGAAGGAAATCCGCAAGGTTCTCGATGATTACGTCATCGGGCAGGAACATGCGAAGAAGGTGCTCTCGGTCGCGGTCCACAATCATTACAAGCGGCTCAACCACCAGACCAAGCATAACGACGTCGAGCTCGCGAAGTCGAATATCCTGCTGATCGGGCCGACCGGCTCGGGCAAGACGCTGCTGGCGCAGACGCTGGCGCGCATTCTCGACGTGCCGTTCACGATGGCAGATGCGACCACGCTCACCGAAGCCGGGTATGTCGGCGAGGACGTCGAGAACATCATTCTGAAGCTGCTGCAGTCGGCCGACTATAACGTCGAGCGCGCGCAGCGTGGCATCGTCTACATCGACGAGATCGACAAAATCTCGCGCAAGTCCGACAACCCATCGATCACCCGCGACGTGTCGGGTGAGGGCGTGCAGCAGGCGCTGCTCAAGATCATGGAAGGCACCGTCGCCTCCGTGCCGCCGCAGGGCGGCCGCAAGCATCCGCAGCAGGAATTCCTGCAGGTCGACACCACCAACATTCTGTTCGTCTGCGGCGGCGCGTTTGCCGGCCTGGAAAAGATCATCTCGTCGCGCGGTCGCTCCACCTCGATCGGCTTCTCGGCCAAGGTGCTGGCGCCGGAAGACCGCAAGGCTGGCGAAATCTTCCGCGAGGTCGAGCCGGAGGATCTACTCAAGTATGGCTTGATCCCCGAATTCGTCGGCCGCCTTCCGGTGGTCGCGACGCTTGAGGATCTCGATGAGGCCTCCCTCAAGCTGATTCTCACCCAGCCGAAGAACGCGCTGACCAAGCAATACCAGCGCTTGTTCGAGATGGAATCGATCGATCTCACCTTCGCCGAGGAGGCGCTGGGCGCCATCTCGCGACGGGCGATCGAACGCAAGACCGGCGCCCGTGGGTTGCGCTCCATCATGGAGAGCATCCTGCTCGACACCATGTTCGACCTCCCCGGTCTGGAAGGGGTGGAGGAGGTGGTGATCTCGAAAGAGGTGGTCGAGGGCACTGCGCGGCCGCTCTATATCTATGCCGACCGGAGCGACCGGTTGAGCGAGGCGACGCCCGCCTAGGCCGGTCCGGACCCGCCTGGCCGGTGCCGGCCTACCTGAACGATATTCCGCCGATCGGGAGGCCTCGTCGATTCGACGGAGCACCTCCCATATGTTGCCCCGACGCCTTCTATTCGCTTGAGTTTTCGGGCTTACTTGACACTACCGTACCGCGTCGCCACCTAATGCAGCGTGTGAAAGTGTACGAAGAAGCGTCGTAAAATTCCGGGCAGGGTGTCGTACCCGCCCTCAGGCGCGCGGAGGCTCAACGGCCGCCGTGTTTCCCTCCCGGCCCATCTAGCACTCGCCCGTGATGCCAACAGGGTCATGGTCGAGGGGCACAACAAAAAGGGGACTTTGGGCCATGACCACAGCTAAACCACGCCCTGCGCTTCTGCCGGGTGAAGTCAGGTCTTATCCGGTGTTGCCGCTGCGCGACATCGTCGTTTTCCCGCACATGATCGTGCCGCTCTTTGTCGGCCGCGAAAAATCGATCCGCGCCCTCGAAGAGGTGATGCGATCCGACACCTTCATCCTGCTCGCGACCCAGAAGAACGCGTCGGATGACGACCCGTCGACCGACTCGATCTATCAGGTCGGCACGCTCGCGAGCGTGCTGCAATTGCTGAAGCTCCCGGACGGTACCGTGAAGGTGCTGGTCGAGGGTGTCGCGCGCGCCAATGTCCGCAAATATGCCGACCGCGCCGAGTATTTCGAGGCCGAAGCGGAAGTGTTCGCGAACGCGGCCGGCGAGCAGGTCGAAGCGGAAGCGCTGGCCCGTTCGGTCGTGACCGAGTTCGAGAATTACGTGAAGCTGAACAAGAAGGTGTCACCGGAAGTTGTCGGCGTGGTTCAGCAGATCGACGACCACGCCAAGCTCGCCGATACCGTCGCCTCGCACCTCGCGGTCAAGATCCCGGACAAACAGGGCATCCTGGAGACGCCGCTGGTGACCCAGCGGCTCGAGAAGGTGCTCGGCCTGATGGAAAGCGAAATCTCGGTCTTGCAGGTCGAGAAGCGCATCCGCACGCGCGTCAAGCGCCAGATGGAGAAGACCCAGCGCGAGTATTACCTCAACGAGCAGATGAAGGCGATCCAGAAGGAGCTCGGCGACGAGGAAGGTCGCGACGAACTCGCTGAGCTCGAGGAGAAGATCAAGAAGACCAAGTTCACCAAGGAAGCCCGCGAGAAAGCCACCCACGAGTTGAAGAAGCTGCGGCAGATGTCTCCGATGTCCGCCGAGGCGACGGTCGTGCGCAACTATCTCGATTGGATGCTGTCGATCCCGTGGGGCAAGAAGACCAAGGTCAAGAAGGACCTGGTCGCCGCGCAGGCGGTGCTCGACTCGGATCACTATGGGCTTGAGAAGGTCAAGGACCGGATCGTGGAGTATCTCGCGGTTCAGGCCCGGGCCAACAAGCTGACCGGCCCGATCCTCTGCCTCGTCGGACCTCCCGGCGTTGGCAAGACCTCGCTCGGCAAGTCGATCGCGAAGGCGACCGGCCGCGAATTCGTTCGCGTGTCGCTCGGCGGCGTGCGCGACGAGGCCGAGATCCGCGGTCACCGGCGCACCTATATCGGCTCGATGCCCGGCAAGATCATCCAGTCGATGCGCAAGGCCAAGTCGTCGAACCCGCTATTCCTGCTCGACGAGATCGACAAGATGGGCGCCGATTTCCGCGGCGATCCGTCCTCGGCTTTGCTTGAGGTGCTTGATCCCGAGCAGAACCACACGTTCAACGACCACTATCTTGAGGTCGACTACGATCTGTCGAACGTGATGTTCATCACGACGGCGAATACGCTGAATATCCCTGCGCCCTTGATGGACCGCATGGAGATCATCCGGATCGCCGGCTATGTCGAGGACGAGAAGGTCGAGATCGCGCGCAAGCATCTGATCCCGGCCGCCATCGCCAAGCATGGCCTGGAGTCGAAGGAATGGTCGATCGACGACGAAGCCCTGTTGCTGATGATCCGCCGCTATACCCGTGAGGCCGGCGTCCGCAACCTGGAGCGTGAACTCTCGACCCTGATCCGCAAGGCGGTGAAGGAGTTGATGATCACGAAGAAGAAGTCGGTGAAGGTCGACGCCAAGACGCTCGGCGACTACCTCGGCGTTTCGAAGTATCGCTACGGCGAGATCGAGGAGCATGATCAGGTCGGTGTCGTGACCGGCCTGGCCTGGACCGACGTCGGCGGCGAACTGCTGACCATCGAAGGCGTCATGATGCCCGGCAAGGGCCGCATGACCGTCACCGGCAACCTGCGTGACGTGATGAAGGAGTCGATCTCGGCGGCGGCATCTTATGTCCGCTCCCGTGCGATCGCCTTCGGCATCGAGCCGCCGATGTTCGACAAGCGCGACATCCACGTGCACGTGCCGGAAGGCGCGACGCCCAAGGATGGACCGTCGGCGGGCGTCGCCATGGTTACGGCGATCGTCTCGGTGATGACCGGCATTCCGGTCCGCAAGGATGTCGCCATGACCGGCGAGATCACGCTGCGGGGCAGGGTGCTGCCGATCGGTGGCCTGAAGGAGAAGCTGCTGGCGGCCGCGCGTGGCGGCATCAAGACGGTGGTGATCCCGGAGGAGAACGCGAAGGATCTCGTGGACATCTCCGACAGCATCAAGAAGGGGCTCGATATCATTCCGGTCTCGCGCATGGATGAGGTGCTGGTGCACGCGCTGGTGCGCAAGCCCGAGCCGATCACCTGGGATGACGAACAGGCCGCGAAGCACGACAAGCCGACCAAGGAAGTCGACGACGAGGCGGCGCTGACCGCGCACTAACCCTCGACAGATACCAGCGAACTGAAACGGCGGCGCACCAGCGCCGCCGTTTTGCTTTGCGCGACAGGTGAATCGTAGAACCCGATCCGGAAAAGCGTTTGTTAGTTTTCCGAAAGATCATTCTCAAACGATAGATCAAGGCAGCCGCCGGCATGGCGGGAGGTATTCCCTGCTATCAGGATGTGGCAGGATACCATACGGCATTGAGTGCGATGCATGGTGCTCGGCGTGCGTAGCGTTTCCTTACCTATACCACTTAAGCGTGCTTGCCTTTATGAGCCACAAGCATAACAACGCCTTTTGCATAATCCTTTTGTTCGGAGATCGTTGTGGCAAGAAGTCCCGTCAATTTGAAGTCGCTGGATGTGAACGCGCTGTTAGCGCTTCGCTCCGAGATCGATGTGCGGCTTGCAGAAAAGCGCCGCGAGCTTGAAAAGGAATTGTCACGTCTGGGTTACGATCGACCCAGCGCGTCCTCAGCTCCGGGCGTCAAGCGCCGTGGCACGGTGAAGGGCACCAAGGTTGCGCCGAAGTTTCGCGGTCCTGCCGGCGACACCTGGGCCGGCCGTGGCGCGCAGCCGCGCTGGCTGACGGCGTTGCTGAAGGAAGGCCGCAAGCTCGAAGAATTCGCGATCGACAAGGCCGGCACGCGCCGCAAGTCCAAGAAAGCCGGCCGCAAGGCCAAATAACTGCGGCGCCGCTTCCGACCGCCGGGCTCGTCACATGCCGGCGACATTTACGCGGCACGGCCTCGTCTCTATATATCGTTCGGTCGGATGGCTGCGTACACGCGGGCCACCCGTCGGGCGTTCGCGTTGCAACGATCCAGTCTCAAGGAATTTTGGCTTGAGAATCCAGGTGTCAGGCTTGGGCGGTTAGCTCAGTTGGTAGAGCGCCTCCTTTACACGGAGGATGTCGGCGGTTCGAGTCCGTCACCGCCTACCAGACTTGAGTCCCGCGGCGGTACCCAATAGCCTCGGTAGCGGCGGTTTCTCGCCGGATCCCACCGAGACTTTCAAGATGAAAATCAGCAGCGATCACATCCTGACGACCCACGTCGGCAGCCTGCCGCGTTCGGCCGCGGTTGCCGACATTCTGATCCGCAAGGACCAGGAGCAGCCCTATGATGCCGCTGAATTCGCCAGCGTCATTCGGACCGGCGTCGCCGACATTGTCGCGCGCCAGATGGATGTCGGGATCGACGTCGTCAGCGACGGTGAGACCAGCAAGGTCGGCTATTCGACCTATGTGAAGGACCGGCTCACCGGCTTCGGCGGCGATCATACGCCGAAGCCGAATCTCGACATCGCGCCGTACCCGGAATTCCGCAAACGCATGGTCGCGTTCATGGGCGCGCAGAGCTTTCGGCGCACCTGCTGTATCGGGCCGGTGGCGCTAAAAAATCTCGATGCGGTGCAGATCGACGTCGACAATCTCAAAGCAGCGCTGGCAGGAAAGCCATCGCTGGAAGGGTTTCTGAATGCCGCGTCGCCGGGCGTCGTGGCGTCATTCCAGCCCAATCAATATTACCCGACCCACGAAGTTTATATCGAGGCGGTGACGTCGGCGTTGCAACCCGAGTATGAAGCCATCGCCGGCGCCGGCCTGGTGCTTCAAGTCGATTGCCCTGATCTTGCGATGTCGCGCCATACCGGCTTTCAGGATCTCAGCGATGCCGAATTCCTGGCGCGCGCCGAACTGCATGTCGAAGCGCTCAATCAGGCGCTCACCAACGTGCCGCGCGAGCAGATCCGCATCCATATCTGCTGGGGCAATTACGAGGGACCGCACGACCACGACATTGCGCTGGAGACCGTGATGCCGGTGATCCGCAAGCTGAAAGCAGGGGCCATCGCGTTCGAGCATGCCAACCCGCGCCACGAGCACGAATGGACGGTGTGGCGCGACTCGAAGCTGCCGGACGACACCGTGCTGATCCCGGGCGTGCTGGATTCATCGACCAATTATGTCGAGCATCCCGAACTGGTGGCGCAGCGGATCGAGCGCTTCGCCGGGTTTGTCGGACGCGAGCGCGTGATCGCCGGGACCGATTGCGGGTTCGGCACCTTCGTGCGCTACAGCAAGGTCGATCCGGAGATCACCTTCAAGAAGCTGAAAGCCATGAGCGACGGCGCCGACATCGCCACACGTCGGCTTTGGGGTTGACTGCGCGCCAGGCCATAACCGCGGACCGGACAAAGTGAAGGCCCGTGCGCGAACGCCGGGCCTTCAGTTCTAAAGTCGCAATAGGTCGGCGACGCAATCAGCGGTCAGACCGCTTCCTTGAGGTCCTTCGAGGCGCGGAACGCCACCTTCTTGCTGGCCTTGATCTCGATCGGCTGGCCGGTCGCGGGATTGCGGCCCATGCGGGCGGCGCGTTTGCGGACCTGAAGGATGCCCAGGCCGCCGATGCGGATCCGGTCGCCCTTCTTCAGGTGCTTGACGATCATCGCGATCATGTCGGTGAGCATCTGCTCGGACTGCTTTTTCGAGATCTCATGTTCGGTGGCGAGCGCCGCCGAGAGATGCTTGAGCGTGACGGTGGCCGGGGTTGCGGCCTTTGCAGCCTTCGCCATGGATGACCCTCCTTATTGAAAGAAAGTGCCGTGGAATCAGCACTTTCGAGGCTTTAGACGATTCGATTGAGTCTGACCAATCAAAGTTTTGCCCGCCAGATAAGGACAACTTGCATGTCGGCGCATTGCGCGGACCGGACGGAATGCGAGAAAAGCCCGCAAATCGCTGAAGGGCACCTCGAATAATTGCGCCCTGGTCATTGGCCGTTAAATCAGATTCAAGGATCGCACGCGATTTGGCAGCGGAGGCGTTCGATGGGTCAGTTCGGTTTCTTCGATGCGGACAATCGGCTTGATGCGCTGTCGGCGAAGGGC
>CANKHJ010000106.1 GCA_947481635.1 Bradyrhizobiaceae bacterium | reverse complement strand
TTCAATGACAATGCCTCTCATCCGATCGAGAACCCGACAGCGCTGTCGAACTTCAATCAGATGATCTCTATCTTCGCGATCGGGGCGGCGCTGACCAATGTGTTCGGCCGCATGGTCGGAAATCAGCGTCAGGGCTGGGCGATCCTCGGTGTCATGGGCATCCTGTTCATCGCCGGCGTCGCGGTGACCTATTGGGCCGAAGCGCATGGCAACGACGCCTTCACCGCGCTCGGCCTCACCGGCGGCAACATGGAGGGCAAGGAAGTCCGTTTCGGCATCGTCGCCTCCGCGCTGTTCGCCGTCATCACCACCGCGGCTTCCTGCGGCGCGGTCAACGCCATGCATGACTCGTTCACCGCGCTCGGCGGCATGATTCCGCTGATCAACATGCAGCTCGGCGAGATCATCATCGGCGGCGTCGGCGCCGGCCTCTACGGCATGCTGCTCTTCGTGATCATCGCGATCTTCGTGGCGGGCCTGATGGTCGGCCGCACCCCGGAATATGTCGGCAAGAAGATCGAGGCGAAGGAGGTCAAGATGGCGATGCTCGCCATTCTGATCCTGCCGCTGATGTATCTCGGCTGGACCGCGGTTGCGGTGGTCTATCCGCCTGCTTTGGCGTCGATCGCCAATCCCGGCCCGCATGGCTTCACCGAGGTGCTCTATGCCTTTACCTCGCAGACCGCCAATAACGGTTCGGCGTTTGGCGGCCTCACCGGAAATATCTTCTTCTACAACGTCACCGGCGCGCTCTCGATGTTGGTCGGCCGCTTCTGGATGATCATTCCGGCAATGGCGATCGCGGGTTCGCTCGCCGCGAAGAAGTCGATCGCGCCGTCGGCTGGCACTTTGCCGACCACCGGTGGGCTGTTCATCGGCCTGGTGGTCGGCGTGATCATGATCATCGGCGGGCTCACCTTCTTCCCCGCTCTCGCGCTTGGACCCATCGTCGAGCATCTCGCGATGACCGCAGGCACCCTGTTCTACCGCATGACCGGAATGGTCAATAGTCTCATTTCCGACGCGATGGCCGACGCCCTCGACATCACGATCCGGAAGGAGCCAGTCGACATCGCCGCCATGGTGCGCTCGGTGGTGGAGGCGAACCAGCCGGTCGCGGCGCGCAAGGATCAGGAGATCACGGTCGCGGCCCCGGCGCGGCAGATCGTTCCCTGCGATGCGGACCACATCCGTGAGGCGATCGACAATCTGCTCAGCAACGCCATCAAATACAGCCCGATGGCCGGCAAGATCGACATCGCTGTCGGTGAAGATGCCGGCGTCGCGATCGTCAGCATCACCGATCAGGGTCCCGGTCTGTCGCCGGAAGATCTGTCGCGGTTGTTCGGACGCTTCCAGCGTCTTTCGGCCAAGCCGACCGGCGGCGAAAGCTCGACCGGCCTCGGCCTCTCGATCGTCAAGCGGATCATTGATCTGCATGAAGGCTCGATTGCCGCATCGATCCCGGCGACCGGTCGCGGCACCACATTCACCATCACGCTGCCGTCATCATGAGCCATACGCCGCACATCATGGTTGTTGACGACGAGGCGCCGGCTCGCGAAATGGTCGGCGACTATCTTCGCATGCACGGGTTCGAGGTGACGCTGTGCGACGGCGGCAAGAGCTTGCGCGCGGCCATCGCCAAACAGGCGCCGGACCTGATCGTCCTTGACCTCAACATGCCGGAAGAAGACGGCCTGTCGATCATTCGCGATCTCAAGCAGCGCTCCAACGTGGCCGTCATTATGCTCACCGCCACCGCGAGCCCGATCGACCGCGTGGTCGGGCTCGAACTCGGCGCCGACGATTATCTCGCGAAGCCGGTTGAACTGCGCGAGTTGCTGGCGCGGGTGCGATCGGTGATGCGCCGTTCTGCTCCGACCCGGATCGAGGGGGGCGTGCCGGCTTCGTCAGTCTCGACCGCGTCGATGACCCGTTTCGGGACCAAGTGGCTCGACACCGAGGCGCAGATTCTGCGTGATGACGACGGCAACGAGCACCCGCTTACCGCGTCCGAGTACAGCCTGCTGAAGGTCTTCGCCGCCAACCCGAAGCGTGTGCTGTCGCGCGAGCGCCTGCTGGACCTCGCCAATGCGCGCGATTCTGAAGCCTTCGATCGCGCCATCGACCTGCGCATCATGCGGATTCGCCGCAAGATCGAGCCCGACCCGTCACGGCCGACCGTGATCAAGACCATACGCGGCGGCGGGTATTTGTTTTCGCCGTCAGAGAAATAATTCTTGGCACAAACACAAGTGGTCGCCTCCGACCGGTGTGATCCCGGTCAACCGCGCGACACACACGATACAATTGGGACTGAGACGAAACACGATTTCCGCCGCACGAAAAGCGCCTGAAACCATCCCCCATTACATCCCTGCTCCAGAAGAGCCGTTCAAGGCTCATGGAGGCGTCAATGTTGACCAAGGGCATCGTGGGGCTCGCAGCCCTGATCGCCGGCGGTTTCGTGACCATCGACACGGTGGTCGTGGACCGCGCGAAGGCCGCAAGCGAGCGGATCGCCGTCGTGCCGCAGTCTGATGCGGCCGTAGGGCACTATAAGCCATTGCATGAACAGGCGAATTCAGCGCTGAACATGCTGCTTGAGCGCGAGAAGGTGGCGCAGCGCGCCCAGCCTGAGGCCGCCGGGCGGCCACGCTGCCCGGAACAGGCCTGGCCGTATTACTCTGCCGATTGCCTGGTGGCGGCGAATGGCGAAGCGGTCCGGCGCACGATCCGGACCGTCGGCATCGAGAACCACGCCGAAATTCTGCAGCGCGTCAGCTTTTGACCGCGGGAACGAGTAGTGAGGCCCGTCTCATCAGCGGACCGTGAGACGGTGATGCGGCGGGCTCCTCTTCCCCCGACCCCCCCCCCCCGGGGAGCCCGCCGCAATTCTTTCGCCCGGCGCCCGGCCGGTCCCGCGAAACCAATGAAACAATCGACGACATATTCGGGAAACCGGACGGTATTAATCCACACGGCAACAGACTTCCTCACCGGACCAAGACCATGTTCCTGCTCAGCCCACGTTTCCTCGCCCTGCCGCTGATCGCGCTTACGGTCATCGTGATGCTGCCGCGTCAGCCGGATGCGTCAAATGGCCAGAGCGCCGCGCCGCGCATGACGGTGGTCAAGGCGGTGACCTGCGCTGCTCCGAATGCCGCCCCGTCCTGTGTGATCGCGGCGTCGAACAATTCCGTGGTGCGCTGAACTTCTCACCAGGTTCAAGACGCTCCTCCAGAGCGGCCCGGATGGATGCCCCGTCCGGGCCACCTCTCTCAAAGAACAGCCGAAGGACCACGACAATGACAACAGTGTACTGGCTCGGCGCGCTGATCGTGTTCCTGTTCTTCGCCGGCCTGGTCGTCAGCGATGACCAGCAGCATCACCGTTAAGGAGCCGCCATGCATTCCCTGACGGAGCCGACGATGGCCGACAGATCCGCGCTGCAACTGATCGGACTGACGCTGGCCGCGCTCTCGGTCGCGACGATCCTGGTCGCAGCGGTCGTCGTTCATCGGACCATGAAGACCGATCTGAATCGCGAGTTCCCCACCGCGGCCGTGCGCGCCAACGCCTCGTAAGCAATCTCCACCGTCTTTCCGTTGAATGTGATGGCGCGCGCCTGCGCTTGCCCAACGGATAGGCGCGGCGTGCGGATCATGCTTAAATCCTGCAAAACAGGGGCAGGAAATGGCAGATCGGTTCGATGTCGTCGTGGCCGGAGCAGGGCATAACAGCCTGGTTGCTGCAGCCTATCTCGCGAAAGCCGGTTTGCGATGCGTGGTGCTGGAGCATCGCTCGGTTGCCGGCGGCAACTGCGTCACCGAAGAACTGACCCTGCCGGGCTTCTGGCACGATTCCTGTGCTTCCGCCCATGTCATCATCCAGGACAGCCCGCTGATCCGGAACGATGAGCTCGGCTTGTCGGAGATGTTCGAATACATCTATCCCGACGTGGTGGTTCACCTGCCGTTTCCGGACGGCAGCTATCTCACGCAATATCGGGATCTCGACCGCACGGTCGAGCAATTCGCAAAATTCTCCAAGAAGGACGCGGTCGCCTATCGGCGTATGATGATGGACTACGAATCCATCAAGCCGATCTTCGACGCCGTGACCTATACGCCGATCGGTTTCGGCAAGCCGGTGAATGACCGCCTCGCCGAGCATCCCGACGGCAAGAAATGGTTGCGCCGTTCGGCGCAGTCGGCCTGGGAGATCATCCGCGACAATTTCGAGGACGATCACTGCCGCTCGTTCATGATGTGGATGGCGTTCCAGACCGTGGTGCCGCCGGAATGGCCGACCACCGGCCGCAATGCCTATTCGCTCTGCTATGGGCGGCAGCGCTGGAGCTGGTGTGTGCCGAAGGGCGGATCCGGCGCCTTCACCGGTGCGCTGGTGAAGGTGATCGAGGCGCATGGCGGCGTCGTGCTGACCGACAAATCGGTCGGTGGCCTGATCGTCGAAGGCGGAAAATGCGTCGGCGTCGAATGCGCCGACGGGTCGCGCTATCGCGCCGACAAGGCGGTTTTGTCGACCGTGCATATCAAGCACCTTGTCGACATGGCGCCCAGGGAGGCCTGGGGCGAGGACTTCATCGACGGCGTCTCGACCTGGCAGGCTGGGCCGACGTTATTTGTCACTCATCTTGCGACCAGCGAGGCGCCGCGCGTCATGGGCGACGACGGCGAATATTCGCCGATCGCCATTGGCACCATGTCCACCGCGACGCGTGGTCTGCGCATGGGTTATGATTATGCGCTCGGCATGCCGAATACCGAGGATCCGGTGTTGCTGGCGGTCTGTCCGACCGTCGCCGATCCAAGCCGCGCACCACCCGGCAAGCACACGCTCAAGATCATCGGCTTCCAGCCTTATGAGCTGGTGCAAGGTCCGGAACATTGGGACGCGGTGAAGGAGCAGGTCGCGGACGCGAACCTCGCGCATC
Source organism: Bradyrhizobiaceae bacterium (assembly GCA_947481635.1). Classification (GTDB taxonomy): domain Bacteria; phylum Pseudomonadota; class Alphaproteobacteria; order Rhizobiales; family Xanthobacteraceae; genus CANKHJ01. The sequence continues at coordinate 10,015 of CANKHJ010000106.1, read as the reverse complement.
TGCGCCGCTTCGCTCCGAACCTCACGCCGGACAAGATCCTGTCGCGCGTGGTCGAGAGCCCGCTCGATCTTGAGCGCATGAATCCGCATAACTGGCATGGCTCGTGTCACGGCGGCGCGCAGAACGCGGCGCAATCCGGGGCATTGCGGCCGATGCCAGGATACGCGCAGCACCGCATGCCGATCCCGGGTCTGTACCAGACGGGGGGAACGACCCATCCGGGGGGCTCAATCTCGGGCGGCCCCGGTCGAAATGCCGCGGCGGTGATGCTCAAGGATCTCGGGCACAACTTGGACGAGATCGTTGCCCGGGGTAGAACTCAGACAAGGCGGCTCGAATCCGTCAAATGAAAACCCAAGAACACTAACCTAGGAGGAAACATCATGAGAGAATTCAGACTGGGATTGCTCGGGCTGGCGGCGGTCGCGCTGTCGGCGACCGGAGCCGCCGCGCAAGGCGCCTATCCGAACCAGCCCGTGAGGATCATCGTTCCGTTCTCTGCGGGCAGCATCACCGACGGTCTGGCGCGGTCCATCGCCGACAAGCTGCAGGATTCCTGGAAGCAGCAAGTCATCATCGAGAACCGGCCGGGTCTTCCGGGCACCACCGGTGTCGCCAAGGCCGCGCCCGATGGCTATACGCTGATGCTGACGTCGAATGGGCACACCATCGCCGGCGCGCTCAACAAGAGCCTTCAGTTCGATCCGGTGAAGGATTTCGCGGGCGTCACCCAGGTCGCATCGGTTCCGCTGGTGCTGATCATACCGCCAGAGCTGCCGGTCAAGACCGTGAAAGAATTTGTCGATCTCGCGAAGCAGAAGCCGGGCACGATGAATTTTGCGTCCGCGGGCATCGCCAGCACGTCCTATCTTTCGGCCGAATTGTTCAAGCAGGTTGCCAATATCCAGATGCAGCATGTTCCCTATAAAGGAGCGCCGGAAGCGACCACCAGCGTGATCCGCAACGACTCGCAGCTCTACATGCTGGGCGTCAACCTGACCGTCGAATTGCAGGAATCCGGCAAGGTACGGGCGCTGGCGATGACGACGCCGAAGCGTGTCGCGCAGCTTCCGAACGTGCCGACGATGGTTGAGGCCGGCCTGACGGACTACAAGTATGACGCTTGGTTCGCGGTGTTCGCGCCGGCCGGTACGCCGAAGGCGATCCTGGACAAGGCGAGCAAGGACATCGCGGCGGTGCTGCAACTGGCCGACATCAAGGAGCGTCTTGCCAAGCAGGGCGTCGAAGTCGTCACCGGCACTCCGGAGCAGCTCGACGCCTTGAACAGGGAAGACACCGAGCGCTACACCAAGATCCTGAAGGATGCCGGCGTCCAGCCGAACTGACATCCGACGATCTTGTTCATTCGTGGGTCACGCCGGTGGTTCGGCGTGACCCACGACGCGTTTGATCTCCGGAAAACGGCGGCGCAGCGCGCGCTCGACCTCGTCGACCCGGTCATGCACGTCGGACACGGTCAGCGCCGGATCGCTGTGGCAATGGAAATTGACGATCTCGCCGCCGTCGGTCTCGCGCACCCGCACGTCATGCACGTTGATCAGCGTCGCAAGACGCGCGGCGATCGATTGTAATTCGCTTCGTATCGCCTCGACGCGCTCGACCGGAGCATCCCGGCCGGTGGCGTCGCTCGGCTCCAAAGGCTCGATATGGGTATCGATCTCGATACCGGTGCCGAGCTCGTCCATGATCGCGGCTTCGAGATCGCTGGCAATCGAATGCGCGGCCTGAAGCGAGAGACGGCCATCGACCTCCAGGTCGATCGACACCACCAATTGGCCGGACACCGAATGAACCGTGACATGATGCACGGCGAGCGCGCGGTTGCGCGCGATCACCATGACGCGTTCCAGCACGCTCTCGTCGTCCAGTGCGCGCGGCTCGATCGTCGCTGTGATCTCGGCGTGCGGCACCGCATCCCGGATGGCGGTCTCCATCTGCTGCTTGATCGCGGCGACACGGTCGAGCGGAAGCGTCCGGCTCACCGAAGCGGCCAATTCGACAAACAAGATGCCGCCGGCGGTCCGCGCGCGCACGCGATCGATTGAAACGATGCCCGGCACGCGTCCGGCGGCCGCGGCGACTTTCTGTGCCGCGCCTTCCGGCGCCGTATCCGTCAACGTCTCGATTGTGCGCCAGCCGAGCCGGTAGCCGGCCAGCAGCACGAACAAGGCGACCGCCAATGCGGCCGCGGCGTCCGCCCAGGGGAATCCGAATGCCACGCCGCCGAGCCCGACCAGCACCGCCATCGACGACCACATGTCGGACGAGAAATGCAGGGCGTCGGCTTCGAGCGCTTCGCTCGATGTCGCTTTTGCTACGCGTGTGAGCGCGCGGGCACGGAAGTAATCGACCACCACCGAAATCGCGATGACGCCGAACGCCAGGGCGGTCGCCTGAACCGCGTGACCGCCGGCGCCGATCAGCCGTTGTCCTGCTTCCCAGATGACGAAGCCGGACAACAGGAACAGCAACGCGGTCTCTGCCAGCGCGGCGACGCTTTCGACCTTGCCGTGACCGTAGTGATGTTCCTCGTCGGCCGGCTTGCCGGAAATCCGAACCGCAACATACGTCATGATCGTCGCGGCCAGATCGAGCAGCGAATGCGCGGCTTCCGACAAGATCGCCAGCGAACCGGTCATCAGGCCGACAATGCCCTTGCCGATCGTCAGGGCGGCCGATGCCGCAATCGACGTGAGGGCGACTTTTTCTTTCTCATTCTGCATCGGGTCGGGGTAGCGGCCGGGGCAGGTGGCGTCAATGCAACCAATGCACCCAGCCCGCGCAGCGCGCAGTCCATCGCCGGCGGTAGTTTAGAATACAAGTAAAGTATTGATTTGGACTTGCTTGAGCGACCAGTTTGGAATGCCACCAAATCATAGTGTTTGCGGCCACGAATATTCTTAGTTACCTACGGGACTAATGTTGTTCTGGCACCCGCATGCCCTCATCTTTCGGCGCTCAACTTCATGAAGAAGAAGGCACTGCTCGGCAGCCGTGCATTCTGGCTGCGCCAGATGCGGCAATGGCATTGGATCAGCGCGGCGATGTGCTTGGTCGGAATGCTGCTCTTCGCGATCACCGGCATCACGCTTAACCACGCGTCGCAGATCGAGGCGAAGCCGCAGATCGAACGGCGTGCCGGGCAATTGCCGGCGGATCTGCTGCCCGCGCTGAAGGCGGAGGCGGATCGGAAAGGGCCGCTGCAGGCGACTGTGGCGCGGTGGTTGAACGATACCATGGGGATCGACGTCGCATCGCGCGAGCCGGAGCGCTCGGCGCAGGAAATCTACATCCCGCTGCCGCGACCCGGCGGCGATGCCTGGATCAGCCTCGACGCCGAGACCGGCGAAGCGCGTTACGAGAAGACCGATCGTGGCTGGATCTCCTATCTCAACGACCTGCACAAGGGCCGCAATATCGGCGCGATGTGGTCCGGGTTCCTGGATATTTTCGCGGTGGCCTGTGTGGTGTTCTGCGCGACCGGGCTGGCCCTGCTGCAGCTCATGGCCGGGCAACGGCCCTCGACCTGGCCGCTGGTCGGGCTCGGTCTCGTCATCCCTGCGCTGCTGGCGCTGCTGTTCATTCACTGAGGTGACGATGCGAGCCTTCATTCCGTTGACGTTGTCGGGCGTGATCGCGGGGCCGGCCTTTGCCGCCGACGTGAAACTGTCGGTCGAAATCCCGCGACTGACCGTCGCGGAGTATCACCGACCGTATGTCGCGGTATGGCTCGAGCGGCCGGACCAGAGCTTCGTCGGCAATATCGCCGTCTGGTACGACCTCAAGCTGAAGAACAACGAAGGCAACAATTGGCTCAAGGACATGCGCCAATGGTGGCGCCGCGTCGGCCGCGACCTCAACATGCCGGTCGATGGCCTGAGCACTGCGACGCGCGCGCCGGGCGAGCATCAGGTTGCCATGAGCGCGGACAAGGCGCCGCTCGCGCGACTGGCGCCCGGCGAATATCATCTCGTCGTCGAAGCGGCGCGCGAAGTCGGCGGCCGTGAATTGCTGCGCGTCCCGTTCCAATGGCCGGTCAAGGAGGCGCAATCCTTGACAGCAAAAGGCTCGCACGAACTCGGTGCCATCAAACTCGACATCAAGCCCTGACAATGGAGCTCGCCATGACGCCAATGATCAAGTGGTCTCTGCTCGCCATCGGTCTCAGTGCGTTGCCGGTAACGGCACAGGCGCATCGCCAATGGATGCTGCCCTCGGCGACCGTGCTTTCGGGAACGGGCAATGATGTCTGGGTCACCGTCGATGCGGCGGTGTCCAACGACCTGTTCTATTTCGAGCATTTCCCGGTGCGCATCGGTAACCTCGGCTCCGCGTCACCGGATCTCACGGGCGGCCGCGGCCGCGCCGCACAGCTGGCGATCACCGCTCCGGATGGCTCCGCGGTGGAGCACAAGAACGGCAACATGGGCCGCTATCGCACCACTTTCGACTTCCCGGTCACGCAAAAAGGCACCTACAAGGTCGCGCTGACCAATACCGGCGCCTTCGCGAGCTACAAGCAGGGCGGACAGACCAAGCGCTGGTCCGGCGACGCGGCCGAGTTCGTCAAGAATGTGCCGGCCGATACGCAGGATCTGCGCGGCACCTTCATTCAGAGCCGCCTGGAGATCTTCGTCACGTCCGGCAAGCCGAGCCGGGAGACGCTGAAGCTGACCGGGCAGGGCCTCGAGCTCGATCCGATCACGCATCCGAATGATCTGGTCGCCGGTACCGCATCGAGCTTCCGCATGATGCTCGACGGCAAGCCTGCGGCGGGCATTGAGATCGAGATCGTGCCCGGCGGCAATCGCTATCGCGACAAGCTCGGCGACTTCAAGGTGAAGACCGATGCGGAAGGCAAGTTCTCGGTGGCCTGGCCCGAGCCCGGCATGTATTGGATCGAGGCGACCGCGCGCGACGACAAGACTCCGGTCGCAGCCGTGAAGCAGCGCCGCGCCGCCTATATCGCGACGCTCGAGGTTCTGCCCTGAGCCACGCCCGGCGCGCGCCATCGTCTCCGATGCGGCGCGTGCTCGTTCCACACGACATCCGGCCACGGTCGGTGATGCCACGGTCGCGGTCGGCGCCGGTGACGTCCATCGGCGGCGCGACCATGGGCACGACATGGTCGGTCAAGCTGGTCCAGCCGCCGCATGTCGATTTGCGCGACGTCGAGCGCAGGCTGGAAGCCCAACTCGCCGCCGTGATCGCGCAGATGAGCACATGGGTCGCCGACAGCGAGATCAGCCGCTTCAACCGCGCTGAGCCTGGAAGCCGGCATATTCTCGGGCCGGAGTTCGCCACCGTGCTGCGCTACGCGCTGTCGGTCGCAGAACTGACGGCAGGCGCTTATGACCCGACGTCAGGCACGCTGGTCGACCTGTGGGGCTTCGGTCCGTCGGGGCCGCACCGCGACATCCCCGACGACGATGCCATCGCCACGGCGTGTGAATCGGTCGGCTGGCAGCGCGTGATCGTTGACGCGTCCTCGCGATCGGTCCGGCAGCCGGGCGGTATCCGCATCGACCTGTCCTCGGTCGCGAAGGGTTTCGCGGTGGATCAGCTTGCGGAATGCCTGCTGCGTCTCGGGGTACGCGACTGCCTCGTCGAGATCGGGGGAGAGCTGCGCGGGGAGGGGACCAAGCCCGACGGCAGTCCGTGGTGGGTCGCGCTGGAGCAACCGGACGGCTCGATCGTGCCGGCTTTGCCCGAGACGGTGATCGCGCTGCATGGTCTCGCGGTCGCGACGTCGGGCGATGCACAGCGTGCGTTTGAAGCTGGCGGCATGCGTTTCTCGCACACCCTGGATCCGCGTACCGGTTATCCGGTGCCGGATCGCCTCGTGTCGGTCTCGGTGTTGCACCCGCGCGCCATGTGCGCCGACGCCCTGGCGACCGCGCTCACCGTACTTGGGGCCGAAGCGGGGTTTACGCATGCCTGCGAGCACGATCTTGCCGCGCGGTTTGTCCTGCGCGGTTCGCACGGATTGGAAGAGCGCACCACGCCGGCATTCCTGGCGATGCTCGAATCCTGACGCCGGTCGCGGCTATCGTTCCAATCCGATCAGCGGCAGCCCCGGACTTTCCTTGATCGTTCGCATCACGAAGCTGGAGCGGACATCCTTGACGCCGGGGATGCGGCGCAGCCGATTGAACACGATGTCCGAGTAAGCCTGGCTGTCGGTCGCCGCGACGTGGAGAATGGCGTCATAGCCGCCCGACACGATGTAGCAGGACATGATCTCCGGGATCGCGCGGATTTCCCGGTAGAAGCGCTCCGCGGTCGACGCCGTCACATAGTCGAGCACCAGCGTCACGAACGCCACGAAGCCGATGCCGGCAGCCTCCGCATCGAGCTGCGCATGGTAACCCCGGATGATGCCGCTGGCCTCCAGCCGGCGGATCCGCCGCGAGCACGGCGCCTCAGAGAGCCCGACCTTGTCGGCGATCTGCACGTTGCTCGCCCGGGCATTCTCCATCAGGGCCTGAATGATCTTTCGATCGAACGAATCCACCTTCCCCGGTGTGGGTGCCGCCGGAGCCGGTTTTTGCGGCCTTGCGGATTTCGCAGCTTTCTTGCGCAAGAATGCCTCCTTTAAATGAAATCATGCTCCACAGGCGCTTTCAGAGGTGAAATGCGCAAGGACCATCCGATGGCATCCTCTTAAGGTAACCGCAGCCAAAACGGAAGCGGAAGGTGCCTGATGGTCTTTGCACTCGAAAGCGCGCAGCGTAGCAGTGCCGATCGCACCATGGCTGGCCACTTTGCGTCGCGTGATGCGGCGGAACATCAACCGCGTTTCAGCCTGGAATTCTTCCCGCCGAAGCTTGCCGGGCAGGACGAACAATTCTGGCTGGCGGTCGAACAGCTTGCGCCGCTGAACCCGGCTTTCGTGTCCGTGACCTACGGCGCCGGTGGTTCAACGCGCGAGCGAACGCTATCGGCGGTCACCGCGCTGTTGCGGTCGGGCTTGCGCTGCGCCGCGCATTTGACCTGCGTCGGAGCGCCGCGCCACGCGGTCGATGCGGTCGCGCGAGACTATTGGGCCGCCGGCGTCAGGCACATTGTCGCATTGCGCGGCGATCCGGTGCAGGCGGTGGACTTCCGTTACGTCCCGCACCCGGACGGCTACGCTTACGCGAATGATCTCGTCGTCGGTCTGAGGCGGATCGCGGATTTCGAGATTTCAGTTGCGGGCTATCCCGAACGTCATCCCGAAAGTTCGAATTTCGACATCGAGCTCGACAGCCTCAAGCGCAAGGTCGACGCCGGCGCGGCGCGCGTCATCACGCAATTCTGTTTCCAGAACGAGGTCTTCGAGGACTATGTCGAACGGGCGAGGGCGGCCGGCATTGCTGTTCCGATTGTGCCGGGCATCCTGCCGATCGGGTCTTTCGATCAGGTGGCCAAGTTTGCCGGCCGGACGCGGGTGAGGATTCCGGATTGGCTTCGCGCCCGCTTCGCCGGCATTTCCGATCCGGAAACGGTCAAAGCCATCGCGGCGGAGACGATGCTCGCGCAGGTGCTGGACCTGCGTGAGCGCGGGTTCCGCGAGTTTCACTTCTACACGATGAACCGCGGTGAGCCGACCATTGCCGCCTGTCGCGCGCTCGCGGGGATTCGTCCGCACGCCGATGCCGCGCGCGGCGGGTGATCGTCATGCGGAGCACCATGTCGAAGACCGAGACCATGCTGCGCGCGCTCGCGGCGGAGCGCGTGCTGGTGCTCGACGGGGCGGCCGGCACGATGATGCAGGACTTCGCCCTCGACGAGAGCCAGTTTCGCGGCGACCTGTTCGCCACCTGGTCATGCGATCTCAAGGGCAACAACGATCTCCTGTCGCTGACCCGACCGGATATGGTGCGCGCGCTTCACCTCGCCTATCTCCGGGCCGGCGCTGACATCATCGCGACCAATACCTTTTCGTCGACGGCAATCGCCCAGGCCGATTACCGCCTCCAGGATCATGCCTACGAGCTCAATCGGGCGGGCGCACGCCTTGCCCGGGAGGCTGTCGAAATCCTACGGCGCGAGCATCCTGGACGGCCACGTTTCGTCGCCGGCGCCATCGGCCCGACCAACCGCACGGCGTCGTTGTCGCCCGACGTCTCCGATCCCGGCTTCCGCGCCGTCACCTTCGACGATCTGCGCCTGGCCTATGTCGAGGCGGCACGGGGCTTGCTCGATGGCGGCGCGGACATTCTGCTGGTCGAGACGATCTTCGACACGCTGAACGCCAAGGCGGCGATCGTCGCCATCGAAGAGGTGTTCGAGCAGCGCCAGGAGCGGGTGCCGCTGATGCTGTCGGGCACCATCACCGACCGCTCCGGCCGGACGCTGTCGGGCCAGACCTCGACGGCATTCTGGCATTCCGTGCGCCATGCGGCGCCTCTCACCATCGGATTCAATTGCGGATTGGGAGCGAAGGATCTCCGGGCCCATATCGGAGATCTGGCGCGCGAGGCCGATACGCTGGTGTGCTGCTATCCGAATGCCGGGCTGCCGAATGCTTTCGGTGGTTATGACCAGAGCCCTGCCGAGATGGCGGGCGAACTCGCCGAGTTCGCCCGGGCCGGGCTGGTGAATATCGTCGGCGGATGCTGCGGCACGACACCGGCGCATATCGCTGCCATTGCCGCCGCAATCGATCAGGCCACGCCGCGCCGGATATCCGTCGGTTCGGCCCACATGACGCTGGCCGGATTGGAGCCGTTCGCGCTCGCGCCGGAAATTCCGTTCGTCAATGTCGGCGAGCGCACCAACGTCACCGGTTCGGCGCGGTTCCGCAAGCTCATCGCGGCCGACGATTACACGGCGGCCCTCGCGGTCGCGCGCGAGCAGGTGGAGAACGGCGCGCAAATTCTCGACGTGAACATGGACGAGGGGCTGCTCGATTCCGAGCACGCGATGCGGCGCTTTCTCAATCTGATGGCCGCCGAGCCCGACATTGCGCGGGTTCCGGTGATGATCGACTCCTCGAAGTGGAGCGTCATCGAGGCTGGGTTGAAATGCGTCCAGGGCAAATCGATCGTGAACTCGATCTCGCTCAAGGAGGGCGAGGAGGCGTTCCGCCGTCATGCCGGGCTGGTGCGCCGCTATGGCGCCGCGGTGGTGGTGATGGCCTTCGACGAGGCCGGCCAGGCTGACACCTTCGAGCGCAAGACGTCGATCTGCGCGCGCGCCTATCGCATCCTTACGGAAGAGATCGGCTTTCCCCCCGAGGATATCGTCTTCGATCCGAACATCTTCGCGGTCGGCACCGGCATCGAGGAGCATGCCGGCTATGGGCTCGGCTTCATCGAAGCGGCGCGGTGGATCCGCGCGAATCTACCTGGGGTCCATGTCTCCGGCGGGGTGTCGAACCTTTCATTTGCATTCCGCGGCAATGAACCGATCCGTGGCGCCATGCATGCGGTGTTCCTCGAACACGCAATCGGCGCCGGCATGGACATGGGCATCGTCAATGCGGGCGCGCTTCCGGTGGTTGACGATCTCGATCCCGAACTCCGCTCGCTCTGCGAGGATGTGGTGCTCAACCGGAGGGCGGATTCGACCGAGCGCCTGCTGGAAGCCGCCGAGCGTTTCCGCGCGGATGGAAAGCCGGCGGAGCGTAAGGACATTGAGTTATGGCGTCATTGGCCGGTCGATCGCCGGCTCGAACATGCGCTGGTGCACGGCATCAATGAATTCGTCGAGGAGGATACCGAAGCGGCGCGCCGCGACATGAGCGAAGCCCTCGAGGTCATCGAGGGCCCGCTGATGAATGCCATGAAGGTGGTCGGCGATCGGTTTGGCGCCGGAAAGATGTTCCTGCCACAGGTCGTCAAATCGGCTCGCGTGATGAAGCAGGCCGTCGCCTATTTGACGCCGTTCATCGAGGCGGATAAAAAGCGCAAGCAGGGGGGCGGGGCGCCGCGCGGCGCCGGCAGGGTGGTGCTCGCGACCGTGAAGGGCGACGTCCACGATATCGGCAAGAACATCGTCGGCGTGGTGC
>CANKHJ010000105.1 GCA_947481635.1 Bradyrhizobiaceae bacterium | reverse complement strand
TTACCTCGGATCTGAACTTCCTCGACGGCAATTTCATGCCCGGCGTCTATGACGTGAAGCCGAACCTGGCAGCGGTGGTCGACGGTTTGGGTCAACCGGCGATCACGCGTACGTCGTTCAAGCCATGGTGCGCTGCACGCCAGACCATGGCCGCGACGACGGCGTTCAAGGACCTGCGCAAGGTGATCGACGTCGATGATATTTTCGCGGTGGAAGCCTTCGTGCTGCCGCCGCATTTGAAAATGGTCGACCATGGCATCGTCGAAGGCGATCGCATGTCCTATCTCACCAGCCTGCCATATCAGATCGCGGCGTCGGCGCTCGCGCCGGAAGCCGGATTCGATATCGGAAAAGTGAAGCCCTTCATGTCGGACGCACTCCGCGCTTTGATGGCAAAAGTGAAGGTCACTCCCGACGAGAGCCTGCTCGCTGAGTATCCCAAGGCGTGGCCCGGGCGGGTGACCATCGCGGCGAAATCCGGGCGTTATGAACTGGCTCTGTCACATGTGCCCGGCGATCCCGATCGGCCGTTCGACTTGCAGCAGGTGCAGGGAAAATTCCGCCGGCTGCTCACCCCCCTCATCGGCAAGGCCGATTGCGAGGCGATCTTCGCGCTCGCGCTGGGGACCGGAGACGACGACGAGGCGCCCGGCCTGTTGCTTCGGCACATGGAGAAAATCTACGATACGGTGCTAGCCCGCCCGCAGTGAGTGCCGGACCCGCCATGAACAGCTACGACTATATCGTGATCGGAGCTGGCTCGGCCGGCTGCGTCGTGACCAACCGCCTGGTCACGGCCGGGAAAAGCGTCCTGCTGCTCGAAGCCGGGCCGGCGGATAATCATCCCTGGGTCCATATTCCCGCGACCGTATTCAAGCTTCAGGGCACGGCGCGGATGTGGAAATTCGAAAGCGAGCCGGAGCCGAATGCGCTCGGCCGCAAGGTGCAAATGACGCAGGGTCGCACGCTGGGCGGCGGTTCGTCGGTCAACGGCATGGTCTATATCCGCGGCCAGGCGCAGGACTACGACACCTGGCGCGAACTCGGATGTCCTGGCTGGGGCTATGACGACGTGTTGCCGGTGTTCAAGCGCTCCGAATCCAACATGAAATTCGCCGACGAATATCACGGCACCGAGGGGCCGCTGAAGGTCGGCGATGCGCGATACCGTCATCCGCTGAGCTATGCCTTCCTGCGCGCCGCGCAGGAAACAGGGCTGCGCTATACCGAGGACTTCAACGGCGAGCGCCAGGACGGCGTCGGCTTCTACCAGACGACGATCGCGGAGGGGCGGCGTCAATCCACCCAGGTGACGTTCCTCTCGCGGGTGCGCAACAATCCGCTGCTCACGCTGCACACCGATGCGCAAGTCGAGAGCATCGTGTTCGAGAATGGCGCGGCGATTGGCGTGCGTTACCGCATGAAGGACAATTCGGTCCAGGAAGGCCGCGTCCGCGAGGAGGTGGTGCTCTGCGCTGGCGCGTTCGGCTCGCCGAAGGCGCTGCAATTGTCCGGTGTTGGACCCGCGGCCTTGCTGGCCGAACTCGGCATTCCGCTGACGCGCGATAGTCCCGGGGTCGGTGAGAATTTCCAGGATCACTGGGGCGCGTCGGTGCTCGGCCAGACGCGCGAGCCGATCGCGTTGCTCGGGCACGACAAGGGTTTGCGCGGTCTGCGCCACGGTCTTGAATATCTGCTGTTTCGCAGCGGACTGCTCAGCTTCAACATCATCGAGTCTGGTGGCTTCATGGACACCAGCAACAGTGGCCGGCCGGACATCCAGATCCATATGATTCCGAACCTGACCGGCGACGCCGATCGTCCGCCACCGCCCGGTCACGGCCTGACCATCAGTCCCTGCATCCTGCGGCCCAAGGCGCGTGGCCGGGTGCATATCAAGAGCCGCGACGCGGCGGATTCCATCGTGATCAACGCCAATACGCTCGGCCATCCGGACGACGTCACGGCGCTGATCCGCGGCGTGAAACTCGCCCGGAAAATTTTGCATGCGCCGTCGCTTGCCAGAATCATCGAACGCGAACTTGCGCCCGGCGATGGACCGGGCGACCTGAGCGCGGACACGCTGGAGCATCACGTGCGCCGTGTCGCCAAGACCGTCTATCACCCCTGCGGCACCTGCCGGATGGGCAGCGACGACCAGGCGGTGGTTGACCCGAAGCTGCAGGTCCACGGCGTACCACGGCTGCGCGTCGCGGATGCCTCGATCATGCCGACGCTGATCAGCGGCAACACCAATGCGCCCTCGATCATGATCGGCGAACGCTGCGCGGAATTTTTGCTGGCGGCGAACCGGTGATGTGACGTCGAGCGAGCGCGGTCACACCACCTGTGCGCTGCGCACCAGGAATCCTTCGCCGCGTTCGAGAAACGCAGTGACCAACCGTCCGACGCGCTCCGGCTGGTCGAATTCCAGCGCATGCGCGGCGTCGTAGACGAAGGTGAGGTGCGAGCGCTTGATCCCGGTCTTGAGCCGGGGGCCGGCTTTGTCCGACGGCGAGATTTCATCCTTGGTGCCGAACACGATCAGCGTCCGCGCGGTGATCTTCGGCAATTCTCGTAGCAGCGCCTCATCGAGGCTCGATCCGGCGCCGATCTTGTCGCGGAGGTTGCGATTGATCCAATAGGCCTCCTGGGTGCGGGACGGCGCCGGTGCGCGCTCCGGCCTGGCATAGGTCTGACGGCGCAACTCGACCGGATCGGTCGGCAGGCCGCCGGTGCCGGGGTCGCGCATGCCGGCCGGGCATTCGAGCACCAGTTGTTCGACGAGATCAGGATGCCGCGCCGCGAGCCAGGCCGCGACCCAGCCGCCGAAGGAATTGCCGATCACGTCGCAAGGGCCGCCGATCACGGTGCGGATGAAGGCGGCATAGACATCGGCGAGATTGGGGACCCGCTTCACGGCCGCATGCTGCGGCGTACCGTCCCAGCCCGGCATGATGGGCTGATAGACGGTGTGGCGTTGCGCGAGCTGGTCGGTCACCGGCGTGTGGTTTGGTCCGCTGGTGCCATGGACCAGCAGCAGCGGCCGTCCGGTGCCGCCCTTGCGGTAGGTGATCGGGCCGGTATCGAGAACCGCCTGTTCGGTCGTGAACATGGTCGTCATCCTTACAGCGCGTACACTTGCGGCAGCACCTTGTCGCGGAATAATTCCATGCCGCGGCGCACGACGCTGTCCGGGATGTTGCCGATCTTGAAGTTGAGATTGAACACGCCGTTGCCGAGCGCGCTGTGCACGCGCTTGATCTGCTTCACGACGCTCTCGGGGCTGCCGCAGAACACCGAGCCCGCCTCGATCATGTCGTCGAGATTGCGCTCCTTGAGTTTGACCAGCCGGTTGACGAAGCGGTCGCCGGTTTCCTGGTCGCCGAAATAGCGCGACTTGGTGATGACCAGGCGTTGTGCATCGCGCAACGAGGCCATCAGCACTTTGTGGAAATAGCGCTCGCCTTCTTCAAGGTTATGCCGCGCTTCCTCATCGGTGTCGGCGATGCAGGTTGCATAGCCGCACAGGATGTAATCCGGCGGCGGTTCGAAGCCCGCCGCGCGCGCGGCCTTGGTGTAGGTCTCGATCGAGCGCCGGGCGAGGTCCAGGTCCGCGATCAGCGTCAATCCGCAGATCGCCTTGTGTTCGCCGGCGAATTCCGCGGATTCCTCGTTGCTCGCCGACATCAGCAGCGGCGGGTGAGGGCGCTGCATCGGCCGCGGCCAGATCGACACCGATGGATATTCGAAGAATTCGCCTTCCCAGCCGAACGGCTCCGGCTCGGTCCAGGCCTTGAGGATCAGCGCCACCGCCTCGCGCAGCCGCGCGCGGGATTCGTCGGCGTTGACGTTGTAGGCGATGTATTCGTGCGGCACGCCGCGGATCATGCCGGCAATCAGCCGGCCGCCGCTCATCACGTCGAGCATGGCATATTCTTCGGCCACGCGGATCGGGTTGAGCAGCGGAATCAGGTTGCCGAGCATGGCGAGCTTGATCTTGCTGGTGCGCTGGGTGAGCGCGCCGCCGATCAGGTTGCAATTCGCCATCAGGCCGTAAGGGCTGAAATGATGCTCGTTGCAGCCGACCCAGTCGAAGCCGCATTCCTCGGCGAACACCATGGAGTCGATATAGGCGTCGTACATCTCCTTGCCGCGCTCGGGCACGAAGCCGCTATTGCCGGCCGGCCATTCGGTGGGCGCTTCCTTGAGGTCGGTCCAGGGCATCAGGTGGAAATACGAGAATTTCATGGGCGTTCCGGGCGCGTGAGACGAGACGAGTGTCGATAGCGGGCAGCCTTTCCCAAGGCCAGTGGAATTATGCCTTTCCGGATGCCCGGAGATGACGGCCGGAGCAGGGGACTCCTGAAGTGCAAATGATGCACCTGTGGCATAAGCTTTGCTAAGGATTGCGGGGCTGAGACGCAGCGAATTTCGATTGTGGCGGGGGACGCGGATGGCGCGCAAGACGAAGACGAAGACGAAACCAGGGGCGAAACACGCGCCTGTCAAATCCAAAACACCGGCCGCCGATCCGCTGGATGCTTATATTGCCGCCGCTGCCAAGGCCTTCGACCTGCCGGTGACGGCGCAATACCGGCCGGGCGTGAAGATGAACCTCGTCGTCACCCTGCGCATGGCCTCGATCGTTGCAGCTTTCCCGCTGCCGGACGAGGCCGAGCCGGCGCCGGTCTTCCGGGCCTGATCCGATGGACACCAACTGGTCATCGGCCGCCGACATTGCCGCCGCGGTAACCGCCGGGCGCAGCAGCGCCTCCGACGTGATCGAAGCCACGCTGGCGCAGATCAAGACACGCAACCGCGTGCTCAACGCCTTCACCGCGGTGCTGGCGGATCGCGCCCGCGAACGTGCCGCAGCCATCGACCGCGACCCGTCACGCGCCGGGCCGCTCGCGGGCGTTCCCTTCGCGGTGAAGAACCTGTTCGACGTCGCCGGGCTACGCACGCTTGCCGGATCGAAGATCAATCGCAAGCGCCCAAAGGCCAAGCTCGACCAGCCGCTGATCGAGCGGCTCGAAGCGGCCGGCGCGATCCTGGTCGGTGCGCTGAACATGGGCGAGTATGCCTATGACTTCACCGGCGAGAATGTGCACGACGGGCCCTCGCGTAATCCGCATGATCGTAAACGCATGAGCGGCGGCTCGTCGGGTGGATCGGGCAGCGCGGTCGGCGGCGGTCTCGTGCCGCTCGCTCTCGGTTCCGATACCAACGGCTCGATCCGCGTGCCGGCGTCGCTCTGCGGCATTTTCGGGCTGAAGCCGACCTACGGCCGCCTGACGCGAGCGCGCAGCTTTCCATTCGTCGACAGCCTCGATCATCTCGGACCCTTTGCGCGCAGCGTGACAGATCTCGCTACCGCCTATGACGCGATGCAAGGCTATGACGGCGGCGAGGACGCGGCATGCGTCGATCGTCCGGCCGAACCGGTGGCATCGGCACTGGGGCAGGGCATCGATGGCCTCCGGTTCGCAGTCGCTGGTGGTTTTTTCCGCAAGGGACTATCTCCCGAGGCGCAGGAAGCGACGGAGCGTGTGGCAAAAGCGCTCGGTGCGAGCCGGGAGATCGAACTCCCTGAAATCGGACGCGCACGCGCGGCCGCCTATCTGATTACGGCGAGCGAGGGCGGCGCGTTGCATCTCGATCGGCTGCGCAAGCAGGCCGCCGATTTCGATCCGGCGGTGCGTGATCGCCTGATCGCGGGCGCGATGGTGCCGGCGTCGGCGGTGATTGCGGCGCAGAAATTCCGCCGCTGGTATCGCGCGCAAGTGCTCGAGATCTTCAAGGATGTCGATGTCATCATCGCGCCATCGACGCCATGCGTGGCGCCGCTGCTCGGCCAGGAAAATTTCATGCTCGACGGTGTCGAAGTGCCGGTGCGCGCGAATCTCGGCATCTATACCCAGCCGATCTCGTTCATCGGCTTGCCGGTCGCCGCCGTGCCGGTGCCGCTCAAGCCGATGCCGATCGGCGTGCAGATCATCGCCGCGCCGTGGCGCGAGGATGTCGCGCTGCGTGTCGCTTATTCGCTCGAACAGATGGGCGTCGCGTCCGCGCCGCGGCCTGCCGCTTAGGAGTTGTCATGGACATTAACCGGCCCGAGATCCTCGCCGAAGTCACCGCGGAATTCGAGCGCTACGAACAAGCGCTGATCGTCAACGACGTCGCCGCGCTCGATGCGTTCTTTCACGATTCTCCGCACAGTATCCGTTACGGCGGTGGAGAAAATCTCTACGGCTATACAGAGATCCAGGCCTTCCGCGCGTCGCGCTCGGCCGCCGGGCTCGATCGCACGCTCGACCGGACGTTGATCACCACTTATGGCCGCGACTTCGCCGTCGCTTCGACGCTGTTCTATCGCCCGGCCATGGTCGGCAAGGTCGGTCGCCAGATGCAGACCTGGGTCCGGTTTCCGCACGGATGGCGCGTGGTGGCCGCGACCGTCAGCGTGATCGTGGAGCCGAAAGCGGACTAAGCCGCCGCGACATAGGCGCGCCAGCCGCCGAATTGCGAGATGTCTCGCGCGCCCTCGATGGCCGCCGGCTCGACCAGGAAGCCTTTCACGCTGCGGCCATCCGCAAGCGTGATTGTGCCGATCGACAGCGGCGACGGCACCGCGGCGACGAAATGGCCGAAGCCTTCCGCCGGCAGCGCCCAGACCTCGACCGCGATCGAGGCGCCTTGCTGGCCGGCGACGCGCAGCATTCCGGGCTTGGGCGGCGTCGTGTTGCCGAGCGCATAGAGCCGGTAGTCCGGCGCGGTGGTCGTCTCTTCGAGCAGCCTTCCGCCGAGGCTGCGCAATTCGCCGTTGAGCGGCATGCCGGTGAGATGCGCGCCGACCACCGCGATGGCGATTTCGCCGTCCGCCGGCAGCGGCGACAGCACGGCGAGCGGCGGTTGTTTTGATCCCGTCGCACCGAGCGGCAAGCCGGTGTCGGCGTGGAACACGCGCCCGACCGCGGCCAACGCGGCGTCGTAGCCGGCGGGCGCGAGCAGCGTCACGCCGGTCGGCATGCCGTCGTCGCGCATCGCGGCCGGCAATGCGAGGCCGCAGAGGTCGAGCAGGTTCACGAAGTTGGTATAGGTGCCGAGCCGGCTGTTCAGCTCGACCGGATTCGCGAGCACCTGTTCGACGGTGTAGTGGGTCGGCGCGGTCGGCAGCAGCAGCATGTCGATGCTCTGCATGATGTGGTCGCGGACGCGACGAATGGCTTCGAGCTTGTAAAACGCTTTGAAGGTGTCGACAGCGCTCGGCCGTGCGCCGCTCAAGGTGATTTCGCGCGTGATCGGATGCATCGATTCCGGCGCTGACGCGATCAGCGACCGCGCGGTGATGTAGCGCTCCGCGACCCAGGGGCCGTCATAGAGCAGGCGGGCCGCCTCATAGAATGGCTCGATATCGACTTCGACAATCGTCGCGCCGAGCTTTTCAAAGCGCGCCCGCGCGCCGTCATAAGCCGCCGCCGACAGGCGGTCGCCGAAGAACAGCAATTGTCCCGGCATCGGGACGCCGAGCTTGACGCCCTGCGCCATCGGGCCGGGGCTGCCGATGGCGCGCGATCGGGAATAGGGATCGGCCGGATCCTGTCCGGCGATCACGGTGAGCGCCGCAAACGCGTCGTCGACACTCAGCGCAAATACCGAGACGCAGTCGAGCGTGCGGCAGGCCGGCACGACGCCGGCGGCCGAGACCAGTCCGACGCTCGGCTTGAGCCCGATGATGTTGTTGAGTCCCGCAGGCACGCGTCCTGAACCCGCCGTATCGGTGCCGAGCGCCAGCGGAACCAGCCCGGCCGACACCGCGACCGCCGAGCCGGAGCTCGATCCGCCGGGGATCACTTTCGGATCGAACGGATTGCGCGGCACGCCGTAAGGCGAGCGCACGCCGACCAGGCCGGTGGCAAACTGGTCGAGGTTGGTCTTGCCGATGACGATCGCGCCGGCCGCGCGCAATCTGGCGACGACGGTGGCATCCTTCGCGGGCCGATAGGAAAACGCCGGGCAGGCGGCGGTGGTCGGAAGGCCGGCAACGTCGATATTGTCCTTGATCGCGACCGGCACGCCGTAGAGCGGCAGGTCCTTGTTTCCGCTTTGCGCGAGCTTTTGCGCGTCAGCGATCGCGTCGGCCTCGTCGCGCAAGGTGATGAAAATGGCGGGGTCGTCATGCGCGCGGATGCGCGCATAGCAGCGCGCGATGGTGTCTTCCGGTCGCGCTGCGCCGGCGCGATGGGCGGCGACAATGGCGGCAATGGTCTCGGTCACGCGTATTTCTTCGATGGCTGCGCGGCCGCGGCGCCGAAGGCGTCGAGCACCTCTCGCGATCCGGAGACCCAGCCGAAAATTCCGCCCTGGGCCTTGATCATCTTGAGGCCCATCTCGTGGAATTCCGGGAAATACGAGGCGCAGCAATCGCCGAGCACGACGCAGCGATAGCCGCGGTCATTGGCCTCGCGCACCGTGGTGTTGACGCACACTTCGGTGGTGACGCCGCAGACCAGCAGGTTCTGGATGCTGCGGCCCTGCAGCATGACTTCGAGGTCGGTCTGGTAGAACGCGCCTTTGCCGGGCTTGTCGATCACCGGCTCGCCGGGGATCGGATAGAGCGCGTCAATGATGTCATGCCCTGGCTCGCCACGGATCAGGATGCGGCCCATCGGCCCCGGCGCGCCGATGCGCATCGACGGCGACCCGCGCTCGACCTTGGCGGGTGGGGCATCGGAGAGGTCAGGCCGGTGGCCCTCCCGCGTGTGGATCACCAGCAGGCCGTGCTCACGTGCGGCCGCCAGCACCGCCCGGCAGGGCGCGACGGCGGCATGGAGCAGCGACACGTCGTTGCCGAGCGTCTCGCCGAAGCCGCCCGGCTCCAGGAAATCGCGCTGCATGTCGATGATGATCAGGGCTGTCCGGGCGAAATCCACTTCGATCGGCTGTGGTTCGGCGACTATCGGTGTCTTCACGCTTTCGACCCCATGCGCATCCGGGCGGACCGCTCCGGCTTCAATCTCGCAAGCGTCATGCCAGAGAGCCGCGGTGGGCTTCGTCGTTCCGCCAACGGCTTAGGCCGAAGATTTGTATACACGGCAAATTAAATGCTCAAAATATCATCGTTTTCCTCGGGACTTGCCGGATTCTGCGTCAGACGTGCCCGAGGGCTTGTCCGCGAGGCGCGGCCCCGCAAAGGTAGGTGGACGCAACACCGAGAGTGACCATGCCGAAAACCTATCCCCCGTTCCGCGCCGACCATATCGGGAGCCTGCTGCGCCCACAGAGCTTGCGGCAGGCGTTCCGCGAGCATGCCGCGGGCCGCATGGCCGATGCTGAATTCGCCAAGGTTCAGGATATTGCGATCCGTGACGTGGTGGCGCTGCAGGAACAGGTCGGATTGAGCGTCGTTACCGACGGCGAATTCCGCCGCGGCTCCTATTGGGGCCGTTTTGTCGAACGCATGGACGGCTTTGTCATCAAGCCGGCCGACTTCAAATTCCGCAACGACGCCGGCGAGGAGGTCGCCTTCACCGCGCCCTATGCGTTGACGCCACTGCGACGCACACAGCCTTTGGTGCTGGATGAATTCGCGGCGTTGCGCGCCGTGACCCAGGCGACGCCGAAGGTCACGATCCCGGCGCCCTCGACCATGCATTTCTATCGTTGCAGCGATTATGCCGATCCGTCGGCCTATCGCGATGTGGACAAATTCTTCGCCGATCTCACGGCGATCTTCCAGGCCGAGGTGAGCGCGCTGGCCGCTGCCGGCTGCCGCTACATTCAACTCGACGAAGTGGCGATCGCGATGCTGTGCGATCCGGCGATCCGTGCGCAGGTGGTCGCGATGGGGCAGGACCCCGACGACCTGGCGGGCCGCTATACCGACGCGATCAATCAGGCGGTGGCGACGGCGCCCTCCGACATGGCGATCGGTGTCCATGTCTGCCGCGGCAACCTCAAGGGCCACTATCTCGCCCAGGGCGGCTATGACTCGGTCGCGGAGCGTTTCTTCGCCGACGCCAGGGTCACGCATTTCCTGCTCGAATATGACACGCCCCGCGCCGGCGATTTCGCGCCGCTGCGCTTCGTACCGAAGGACAAGGGCGTGGTGCTGGGCCTCGTCAGCAGCAAGACGGCGGAGCTGGAGAGCCTGGACCTGCTCAAGCGCCGCGTCGGCGAGGCTGGCGCGTTCATTGACCTCTCGCGGCTCGGCATCAGCCCCCAATGCGGCTTCGCCTCGACGGTCACCGGCAATCCGCTGACCGAGGCCGACCAGCGCGCCAAGCTCCGGCTGCTGGTCGAGGCGGCGGACGCGATCTGGCATTGATCGGTGGCTTCTCGCCGCCGGTGAAATGCGGCTATTGTCCCGCCACAGAACAGCAGGAGGAACGATGAGGCTCGCGACTTACCGGACGGCGGAGAATGAGGAGAAGGTCGGGCTCGTCGATGGCCATGGCCATTTTGTGCTCGATCTGGCCAGCGCGGCCGCGGCTTTCGGGAAGCCGCAACGCGCGTTCGGCTCGATGGTGTCGTTGATCGAAGCAGGCCCGGCTTTGCTCGACCTCGCGCGCGAACTCGAGGCGCGTTATGGCGGCAAGGAGCATTGCACCACGCTCGCGCATGTGACGCTGCTCGCGCCATTGCCGGTGCCGCCGCAGATCCGCGATTTCTCGGTGTTTCCGCTGCATGTCCGCAATGCGCCTGGCGGTATGCGTCGCATGGTGGCGCGCCGAAATGGTAACGAGGCGGCGGCCAAGGCCGTGACCGGCGATCCCGAGGTGCCGCAGACCTATAAGGACCGGCCGATCTACTACATCTCGAATCGTTTCAGCGTGGTCGGGCCCGACGCGACGGTCACCTGGCCGCGTTATTCGCAGGTCATGGATTTCGAGCTGGAATTCGCGGCCATCATCGGCGCGCGCTGCGTCAATGTTTCGAAGCAGAACGCCCGCAACCATATTTTCGGCTACACCATCTTCAACGATTTCTCGGCGCGCGACCGCCAGCTCGACGAAATGGCGGGGCGTCTCGGTCCGACCAAGGGCAAGAGCTTCGACATGGGCAATTCGCTCGGACCGTGGATCGTGACCGCGGACGAGATTGCCGATCCCTATGCGCTCAAATCGTCGGTGCGCGTCAATGGCGAGACCTGGACGTCCAGTTCGTCGGCCGAGATGCTGCATTCGTTCGAGGACATGATTGCCTATGTCTCCGAGGACGAGACGCTGTATCCGGGCGAGGTGTTCGGGTCGGGCACGATGAATAACGGCTGCGGGCTCGAGATCGACCGTTTTCTCAGCGATGGCGATGTTGTGGAGCTCGACGTTGAGAAAATCGGCGTGTTGCGCAACAAGGTCGTCAGACAACGCTGACGCTGTTGACTGACGCGCTTTGACTGAAAAACCATGACGGGAGGAAACAATGGCAAGAAAATTGATCGACATCTCGAATGCGTTGCAGGCCGACATCGCCTCCGACCCGCCGCCGATGCTGCCGAAGATCGCTTATGTCGGCCATGCCGCCGGCGCGGTGCAGCTTGCGGCGATGTTTCCCGGTCTCGATCCGAAGGATCTCTGGGGCGGCACCGGCGCCGCGATTGAGCAGGTCCAGATCACGACCCATAACGGCACGCATCTCGACGCGCCGTGGCATTTCCACCCGACCATGAATAACGGCGAGCGCGCCATCACCATCGATGAGGTGCCGCTGGAATGGTGCTTCCAGCGCGGCGTGAAGCTTGATTTCCGCGACAAGCCGGACGGCCATGTGGTGCGCGCGGCGGAGGTGGAGGCCGAGCTCAAGCGCATCGGGCATGAGCTCAAGCCGCTCGACATCGTCGTGATCAACACGCGGGCGGGATCGCGTTATGGCGAGCCGGATTATATCGACGCCGGCTGCGGCATGGGCCTGGAAGCGACGCTCTATCTCACCGAGCGCGGCGTGCGCGTGACCGGCACCGACGGCTGGAGCTGGGACGCGCCGTTTTCCTACACCGCCAAGCGCTATGCGCAGACCAAGGATTCGACGATCATCTGGGAAGGGCACAAGGCCGGGCGCATCATCGGCTATTGCCACATGGAGAAGCTGTCCAACCTGGAAAGCCTGCCGTCCACCGGCTTCGACATCGTTTGTTTCCCGGTGAAGATCAAGGCGGCGTCGGCCGGCTGGACGCGGGCGGTGGCGATCATCAACGACTGACGCGCGCCGCGATGCGCGTCACCCCATCCATTGGCCCAGGAACAGCGAGATGCCTGGGAACATGACCAGGAGCGCGAGCCAGACCAGGTCTGCGAGCACGAACGGCATCGCGCCTCGGTAGATGTTCACCAGGCCGATGTCGGGCACCATGTTGTTCATCACGAAGCAGATAATTCCGACCGGCGGGCAGATCAGCCCGATTTCGACCGTCACCACGACGAGCACGCCGAACCAGACCGGGTCGAAACCCAATCCTGCGACGATCGGGAAAAAGATCGGGATGGTCAGCAGCACCATCGCGATCTCATCCACCACCATGCCCGCGATGATATAGAAGGCGAGGATCGCGATCACGACTCCCATCGGTCCGAACGGCAGGCCGATGAGAAAATTGCCAAGCAACTGCGACACCTGAGTCACGGCGAGGAAATACTGGAACAGGAATGCTGCGATCAGGATGAAGAAGATCGCGGCCGATGTGCGCAGCGCGTCGATCAGGGCATCCTCAATGCCGCTCCATCCCAGCCGGCCACGCAGCACGCCGATGATGAGCGCTCCCATCACGCCCAGCCCGGCCGCCTCGGTCACGGTGACGAATCCGCCATAGATGCCGCCCATGATCAGGAAGAACAGAACCGCCGTGGCCCAGACATCCCTCAGACTTGCGAGCCTTTCCGTGATGCCCGAGCGCGGCGCCCGCGGCAGCCATTCCGGCTTGAACTGATAGATGATGAGGATGGTGATGCAGTAGAGCAGGATCGCGAGCAGTCCCGGCACGACGCCTGCAATGAACAGCGCGCCGACGTCGGTATCGGTCAGGATCGAGTAGAGGATGAACATCACCGAGGGCGGGATCATGATGCCCAGCGTTCCGCCGGCCGCGACCACGCCCGCGGAAAGACCGGCGTCGTACCCCATGCGCCGCATCTCGGGCAGCGCGACCTGGGTCATGGTCGCCGCGGATGCGAGCGATGAGCCGTTGATTGCAGCAAATCCGCCGCATGCGAACACGGTGGCGATCGCCATGCCGCCAGGCAGATGTCCGAGCCAGGCATTCGCCGCGCGGAACAATTCGCGGCTCATCCCGGACACGCTGACCAGCGAACCCATCAGGATGAACAGCGGCACGACGCTGAAATTGAAATTGGTGACGGTGCGGATCGGGGAATCAATCATGATTCCGAGCGCAGCGCCGGGGCCGGCGAGGTAGGCAAATCCCGCGACCGCCACCGCTCCCATGCTGGGCGCGATCGGCACGCGGATCAGCATCAGCACCAGGACGGCGATGCAGCCGACGATCCCGACGAGGGTCTGCTCACTCATAGCTTGACTTCCTGCCGGACGACTTCGCGCCGTGTGAACACGACCTGCCACCAGCGGATCGCCGCGGTGGCCACGGCGGCGAGAATTCCGAGCGACGCAAACGTGTAGCCGATCCAGATCGGGATACGCAGTTCGTTCGATATCTCTCCCGCCTTGAGAATGTCGAACACTTTGAAGGTTATCGCGAAGCCAAACAGCGCCATGAACAGCAGGCTGACGGTGAAGGCGATCAGTTCGAACGCGCGGCCGACGCGTGCGGGGACCAGTTCGGAAAGGATATCGACGGTGATGTGGCGGTCGGCGAGCGTCGCAGTGGCGATGCCCCAGCAGATGGCGATGCCTTGCAGCGTCTGGCCGATCACGAAGCCATCAGGAATGTGGCTTCTGAATACGTAGCGAAGCACCGCTTCGCCGAACGTCACCAGGGCCAGAATCCCAATGAAATAGCCAGCCGTCCGTTCGACGGTTGAAACAAACCGATCCATGCAAGCGGTCCCCACCCCGAGAGTGCGACGCCCGCCTCGGCACGCAGCCGGGCGGGCGCCGAATGCGCGTCAGTACAACGCGTCGACTTTCTTGAGTTCGGACTTGTATTCGTTCATGACCTCATCGGCATTCCAGCCGGCGTCGGTCACGGCCTTCTTCCACGTGGCGAGCACGGGCTCGGCGGCCTTGCGCCAAAGGTCAAGTTCGGCGGGGCCGATCTTGGTCAGCTTACGGTCCGAGGCGCGGATCTCGGCCTTGCGCTTGACGTCGTCCTCATACCAGAAGCGATAGATCTTCGCCGACCATTCCGGTGTGCAGGTCTGGTCGATCGCCTTCTTCTGGTTGTCGGACATGCTGTCATAAAGCGACTTGCTGATGCCGTGGGTGAAGGTCGAGACATAGAGCGGCGCGTCGAGCGTGTAGTCGGTCACGGTGCCGAACTTGAACGCCGGGTGGGTCAGGCCGTCCCACGGAACAGTCAGGCCGTCGGTCATGCCGCGCTTGAGGGTTTCGAACGATTCCATGATCGGCACCTGCACCGAGTTGCCGCCCATCGCCGTGACGTATTGCGCAATGGTCTGGTTCGCGGTGCGGATGTTCATGCCCTTGAGATCGTCGGGCACGCGCACCAGCTTCTTGGTGTGGAACGAGCCCGGCTCGTGCGTGAAGACGTGACAGACCAGGTGGTCCGGCATCTCCTTGGCGGCATATTTCTTGTACCAGCGCGACAGCGCCGGCGCGCCTTTGAGACTGTCCTTCATCTGGAACGGAAGGTCCGACGTGGCGATCACCGGGAAACGCCCCGGCGTATAGCCGGGGTTGATCAGGCCGAAGTCGGCGACGCCGCGCTTGACCATGTCGTAATGGTCGGGGCCCGAACCGAGCTGGCTCGACGGGAACATCGTCACGGTGATGCTGCCGTTGGACAGCTTGGTGACTTCGTCACCCCACTCCTTGTAGCCCGGCGCCAGGAAGTGCGACGGCGGCACCCAATAGCTCAGCTTGATATTGATTTTCTTTTCAGTCTGGGCGGTTGCGCTGCCCATCGCCAGCGTAAGGACGCCGGCTGTCAAAAGCACAAGATGCTTCATCGCTCCCTCCGTTTTGTTTGGCGTTTCCAACTTGATTTCTTGTTTGTTGAGCCGAGCCTAGCC